>CAYTFU010000004.1:46720-77454 GCA_964437185.1 uncultured Candidatus Saccharibacteria bacterium
GAACCATCTGTGCCATAAGCACCACCAAGCTGCGAACCGTCGGTTCCGTAACCACCAAGTTGCGAACCATCTGTGCCATAAGCACCACCAAGCTGCGAACCGTCGGTTCCGTAACCACTCCCAAAGTTCGAACCATAATCGTATGCATTGCCGAAGTTCGAGCCGTAGTCATATCCGCCTCCAAAGTTGGAGCCGTAGTCATACGCGGATCCGGCGCCGAAATTGGAGCCGTAATCATAAGCTCCACCAAAGTTAGATCCATAGTCATAGCTTCCACCGAAGTTGGAACCGTAGTCATATCCGCCTCCAAAGTTGGAGCCGTAATCATATTGCGCATGCGCAGTGGCAGCGACACCGAAAACAGCGACAAAAACAAACGTCGTAGAAAGTGTGAGCCCTGCAATGCGGTTAATGAATTGATTCATACGATAAATGATTCTAATTGCGGCTAAAACCTATAATGTTGATAGTATATCAGGTAATTTCAACTTGTCAAGTACAAAAAGTCCGGGGCTCAACATTGCTGTCGAGCCCCTTGGTCACGCAACGAATCATCGCTGCGCTCAATCTTCAGCCAGCCTGTTCGCAGGCCTTCTTGTGGGGGGCAAGATCCCCCAGCGCCTCCGTCTTGTTCATGAGAACGAGGCGGGAGGGCAACCCGTCCGACCACTTGATCGTGAGCAGGCGGGGATTGATCTCCCCCTTGGGGTCGTGGCAGAATACCCCGCCGATTTCCCCGGCGGCGAAGCTGGTCGGCAGCTTCATCGCGAGAGATCCGGCGTTGGTCTTAACGGCGAGCCGGAAGCCGCCCTGGATGTTGGAGGCGGCCGACCGAAGGATGACATCGGTGCCGGAATTACAAGCCCTGATGTCGGCCTCCTTGATACCCGACCCGAAGAACGTCAGCCAAGCGTTGGGCTTGGTATTGTCCACGTCGGGGATGGAGACGTATGTCTCCTGGCAGGCCGGAGCGGCCGGGGTCTGGGCAAAGGCGGGCGCGACGGTGGTCATGGCGGCGAGGACGGCGGCAGTCAGGATGGAACGGATCATGGCTGGTAACTCCTTGCTGTGCCCCACTTTTTGGCGGGGGCGTTTCCGCGCAGAGAACGACTGTCGGTCGCGCGCTATGCGGAAAGCCTCACACCAAAATACCTAACTGTTGGCTAGCTGAAGTAAGTGAAAGAACAAGGGCTTGTAAGCCCAGCTCTGGTGCCTTGTAGCAACAAAGCTAGGCGGACAAGGGGATCAATTCAATGACACGAACAGTATATCACCTTCTGTACATTTGTCAATAGCTACAATGTCTATAGATTGAGCCATTTTACGAGTTTCCGGCACTTCCCCATTTCTGAGAAAGTTTCGGAAATATATAAAAGGCTTTGGAAGCGACGCGGCACGCAGAGTGCACACGTCGCTTCCGGGTTGAGGAAAGTCACGTCGAGCGCTGTGGCATCCACCCGACCGGCTTGAAGCGCCCTGGGCCAATCGGCTGCAAGCGGAGAAGATGGCTCGGGTGCCGTTGCTCCACGCTCGTTTCGAACGTACCGACGCGCGTCGTGTACACCCAAACGATACGACCGTCACGAGTAGTGACGCACTCCTTGTAGTTCGCAGCCACCTCGATGACGCAGGTGGGGCAGGGCTCCGCCCCTTTCACCGGAGCGTGGAAAATACGCGGCTGGGGCGGGCGCGGAACGTACACGGGCGGAGCAGGCGGCGGGGCATACTGCACCGCCGGCGCAGGCTGCGTCGTAGACTCGCAGCACTGCTGTCCCCCGACGTTCACGGCGACGTTCGTGTTGTTGTTCAGCACAGGCGCCGCCTGCGGCGAGACCGGCTGGTTCGCGCACGCCGAGAGGCCCCCCAGTACGGCGAAAGCTGCCAAAGCGAGATTGCGAATACGCATGGTCGTGTTCCTTTCCTGAACACATTGTGAAGACAAAGATCGTTAGTCTCTTGCGAGAGCTATCTGGCAGCGAGGATCGCTACCATAATTGCGTTCGCAAAAAAAGTCATTGGAAGCAGCGCGGCTCGGTGCACACGCCGCTCCCAACTTAGAAAGATCAAATCACGGTGGGACCCATCGCACCGGCTTACGTACGCCGCGCCTCACATATTCAAGCGCCAAGCGATCCGCCGGATTTTGTTGCTGGACGGTGGTGTCGAAGGTGCCACATTCCGTTTTGTAGTGCCACGGCTTGGGCCCGTCGACTTTCTTGAGGAAGGTCGCCTCGACGAGGATCTCCTCCCGAGAACTACAGTCCACGCGCGGCGGCCCTCGTTTAGTGTCGACAGCCCGATTGTCGGAGGTATCCCCCCCTGCTGCGCGATCCAGCGGGACGCCGGCGCGATAAAGCACAGCGTCGTTGATGGCGCTAAAGAGCTCTCTTGCGCCGACGGCTATCCCTCCGATCAGTGCGATCAAGAGAATAGCCCAAATCAGGAATTTCCCCCACGCTGTCGATGCTGCGGGAGCCGACGTGGTCGTTGGCGTTTGCGCCATTGGATCTCTCCCCCCTCTCACCCTCGGGAATGGGCACGCTGTGCGTGATGTTTGACACTATTGTCTGGCAACATTGTATCGCAAAGTATAAAAAAGTCAAGGGTGGCACACGAAGTCCACCCTTGATGACTTCCAGCAGGCAAAGATCAGGCTCCGGCTAGCTTGGCGCAGGGTGCTCATCCCGGGCAGTTGCGACCATCGACCACGCCATCAAGAGCGCGAGGCCCTCGAAGGCATTGGCCACCAAAAGGCCGAGGAACATGTAGAATCCCTCGTACCCCAAGGAAATAGTGCCCCAGAGCCAGAACGCTGCGATGACCGGCGTCAGGAACATCGCCACCATGGATAACCCGAGGTCGAGAGCCATGAGCGACTCCTTGGTCTTGTTCCTCCCCCAAATCCACAGCATTTGCAGGAACCCGTAAGCTCCGCAAGCCAGCAGAAACCCCGGCATGATGCTCTGTCTCACGCGAAGCGGAAACCATTCCGCTCCCATCCCTCCGAAAAAGATCAGGGAGACAACGGCAATATAGAGGCAGCTGCTGCCGACCCCCAGTGCCGTCGTCACATCGGAAAGCGATGACCGCCGAACATGGCGGTGATCCCCTGCGGGCGTGACCGGATCAGTCATTGGTCTAGTCCTTTCAGCGGCTGCGCCGCGTTCAGTGTTTCCAGATCGGGCGAAAGAGATTGCGAACGGCGAGCATAATCAGCTCGACGAACGCCACCACTTCCGCCAGAATCATCGCTTTTTCGAAGTTGAGAAGCCTTACGGCTGCCTCAATCCGCTTGCCAACGGAAGGAGCAAATTGGGCCGAAGCCCACTTTACCGCTGCCAGGTTGGCGTCGAACCCCCAGATGAGGAAGTCCGGGTTGTATAGCCACAACGAAATTACAATCGCCGCGGCCGTGGTGAGTGTGACGGCCTTAAAGATCAACCCACCGAAAAGCCATACGAGACCCATTGGGCCCTCCATGCTGTTTGCAGTTTCGGCCATGATTGGCCTCGGATTTGCGCCACTATTGGCTATTTTCCACTCGCGATGATACTACAATATCACTAAATGTCAAGGCCTCAAATCGAAAATCATTTTGGGTGATTTCGGATACTGACAATGAAGTACACGCTTCCGTGAATGAAAAAATAGAAGCGCCAGTACTTGTTGATACGCGCTTGCCAGAGCCCTGTAGCCTCATCGTACTTTTTCGCGTGAAGCGAAGGGTGTCGGATGTCTCGCACCAAAAACATCCATTGCTTTTCGCACGATTTTCGGAGTGCGGGCGACAGTTTCTGATATTGCTTGTCCGCGTCATCGGCGAAACGAATGATCATACGGGCCTATACCCTCCCCCATTTTTCCTTACGCTTCTTGTGAAATTCCTTTACGGATGAAAATTCAATGAAGTTCCCTGTTTTAAGATCTTCGAGGGCACGCCGCACATCTTCCTGAAGCGAGGGATCGAGGCGTGAGATCGGGGCAAGAAAAATTCCACCATCGCGTTCGCGCAACTCGAGTACATCCCCTTCGCCTACACTCAGGCGAGCTCGTACCTTCTTCGGAAGCGTGAGCACCCCTCGTGCTTGCATTTTTACGGTGATAGATGTCATACAAAGTGTATCAACTCTTACTCGTGCAGTATTGCAGAAATACCGTATTTCTGCAAGTAGAGGTGGGGTGCAGTTAGTTCCCTACTTCGCCCCCAGACCCTCCTTCAATTCCTCTATGCGAATTTGGTTGTCGACATCCTTAAGCTCCTTCTCTAGTGCTTTTATCGTCTCAAGACCCGCTTGCTTGAGCGCAATATCAGCTTCCTCTTCGGCGACCTTGCTGCTTACTGCCTTTTCGAAAAGAGCAAAAAGTATTTCATTTCGTGTTTCCTCAGGGAACTCCGCAAGGTGATCGGCGAGGAATTTTTGTGCAGCAGCCTCATTGCCCGCATCGACAATTCGCTTATATTCATCGTAAAGTTCTGTAGGTGTAGACATATTACAGTTTGAATTCTCCTTTTTTATCTCGGAGCATCATCCGAAGAAGTTCGAGCCCCACCTGCGCCCAGAAGCTCCTGCCCTTCGTAGCTTCTACATGTGCCACCTCTACCTGACCACGCCACCTGTCGAGATGTTGCTGCTGTTTGACAGCATCACTCTTATACGCACGGTACTCCGGAGTGGCCTTTTCCTGCTCCCAACCGTCCACCAACTGCGATGTCGATTGCATCTCTCTGCCCGCATCGCGAAACGACACTTCAGGGAGCTTCGGCTCCTTCCTATCCATAACTTCTCTCATAAAGGCTTCTCTCAGCTCCGCATTGCCCTCGACAGCCTCACTCATAAGCTTGCCAACCTCACCGAGCTGCCTATTGATTTCGTCGCGCTCTGTGAACAATCTCGATCTCAGACCACTCCCCTCCAACCCACTTGCGAGTTTCTGAGCCTCCGATCCCTTTCCCCACCATCCGGACAACCCTGCCCGAATCTCCTTACGGAAAAGCTCGACTCGCTTCGCCGGGTCATCCTCCCGCATGATATCTACAAATCGCTCCTCCGTTATCTTCAATTCCTCACACTTCTTTCTCAAGTCTTTATTGAGTGTTGAAAATGTACCGCCTGGATCCTCTCGGTGCCTTTTGTGCGACGCGAGCTTCTGTTGCATTTGCACCAATCGATCGGCATCAGGACCAAACGCAATCGAAGAAAGTTTGCTCCTCATTACCTCCGCAAATTTTTCGGGCCCAAGCAAGGTGAGTTGACCAGCCAGTGTAGGATCTTGCTCCGCAAACATCTTTATTGATTCGGGGGTCAACTGAGCCTCGACATTTGCGATGCGATTCATCGTTTCATTAAGCACTTTGTTTTTCTCTTGGAGCTCTCCAAATTCCGCAAATCCTGGCTCTAGCATTCTTTTTGCCAAATCCTTCCCTGTCGGCCCTTCCGCCTCAAGCATCTTTCCGAAGAGAATACTGCGATCTTTGTCGCGCAAATTCTCGGCGAGTGTCGGGCCATTTGGGACCGTCGCTGCGGATACTGATGCAACGGCCTCGCGTTCCTTTTTTAGAAAGTCTTCGAGCACCATGGTGCCCTGATGGTAGCAGAGGGGGGCGTGCGTGCAAGGGAGAGTGTTTACAACATTTGCTGGTACAATTTTGCTATCTATGGCAAAGGGAGGCGCAATACGTGGAGGCCCCGGGGAGACCCCGAAACTTACCGGCGGACCTACGCCACCAACACCCGAGCAATTTGCTGAAAAAGAAGCTCGTCTCGAAGCAGCGATCCACGCGTACATAGATGAACTCCGTACCAGAGGGACAAGTAGCAAAGACGCTAGAAATATCGCGTCCGAAAACCTACGAGATTCTGACGAGCGTGATTGGGGACTTCTCGCCAATGAGGTTGATGCGGTATTTGCTTACGAAAGAGATGTCGAACGGGGGGCAACGGCTCAGGAAAGCTATGACAAGCGCGTTCAACACTTGGGCGGAGACCAACTCGATCGTTTCCATAGGGTAGCAGAGATCATTGGCTACCAGTTTGTAGACCCCGAAGATGCCGCGGCTTCTCCAGCACCTGCGCCGACCTCGCCACGGCCAATTTCCCCGCCCGTGGCTCCGGCAAACTCCACTCCTGCACCGACAGCTTCCGCTCCCCCTGCTACAATTGCGTCAATGCCCCCTACAAAAGCTCGAAGAGTAGAGCGTGGTACTCGAGCGTGGGATGATCCTTCAATCGATAAAATATTACCGACTCTCGAAGACGCTAATAAATCAGGACAAATAGACAGCAAACTACCCTTTTGGATCGACCCGCGCGATAAATCAAAAGCGATCGTAAAACTTCCGAGCGGTCATACCGTTGTGGCCGCACACAGCGGGTGGGTAAATTTAGGTGGCAAAGATTGGTTCTGGCATTCCGGCGAGCGGCAATTCCTTCTTAAGCCTGCGTTTGACGCAGCGCCCGATACGCGCGTCAAAGAACGCGAGCGAACTCCGAAAGAAACGAAGGCAGAGGCCGAGGCACGGGCTGTCGAGAAGGCTCGGGCGGAACTTGCTCAGGAGAAATTGTGGCGCGATCAGACGATGAATCGCATCGTCGCGCGTCGGACAGAGATAGAGCGCGAAAATGCCGAAGAGGCGGTCGTAGAAAATGCGAGACGTGCAGGAGAAACAGCCGAATCCTTCTCCCCCGATCTCTGTCGAGAAATTTTATCAAGAGACGCGACACTAAAGGAAATTGTGGGTGAAAGAGATAGCGCTGACGTGACGGGAAAGATTCAACGCGCGATTCGCGATCTTGCGAATGCAGAACCGGACCGGTTGGAGACGACTGCAAAAGCCCTGCGCGAACTCAAAACATACTCTGATTCGACGCACAAACGGGAAATGACGTCTCTTGCCACGGAGTGCGCGAAAAGCGGTGTAGACCTGCAAACGTTTGAGCGAGCAATGCAAAGTGAGAGATCCGAAGCTCTCGAAAAATTGCGCGAGAAGATTTATGGTGGGTATGGATTTATTAAGCGCAGCCTGCGCTTCCTTACACGAGGTCTCCTTTTTTCCGGCCGCGCGAAAGCACGAGAACTTTTCGAAAAGACAGCTCCTCGGTATCGCACTACAGAAAAAAAACTGAGCGACTTGAGCTCCTCCTTTCGCTCTACGATCGAAGACCGATTGAGAGCAAACTTGCCCCGAAATTCATAAGGCTGAAAGATTTAGCACCCGCCTTCTTCGGAAGAGCGGGTGCTTGGGATCTCGCACGATGGTAACTTTACCAACAGTGTCGATCCCCAGGATTGCCCCAGACCAAGCCTCCACCCGGCGTCGGGAACCAGCCGGGAACCGTAACCATCCAGCAGGGCCGCGGGGGCGGAGCGTAGTAGACGGACGGCGGAACAACATACCGTGGCACGTGCCAGTGCGGCGGCGGCACATGGTGGTGATGGCGGCGCGGATGGTACTGCGCCGAGGCCGGAGTGGCCACGACGAGCAAAGCGCCGAGGGCAGCAATGGAAAGACAAAGAACTGGGCGCATGGTTACCTCCTGCGCTGCGAATGCTCCCCAATGGAGCATTCGACTGTGGCGAAATGGTACCACGCGATTGACTATTTGTCAATCGCTTTTCTCGCGCGGTACCTTTACTTTACCGATAGCGGGGGGGCCGCCGATGACTGCGGAGTATCCGATATTCTCAGAGTAGCCAATGTTTACTGCATATCCGATCGGCACAGAATAACCAATTGGTGCCGATGTTCCCAAAGACACCCCCTGACCGACGTCTGCTGCCGTGCCGATCGCAATGCTGTACCCAATATCGGTGGGTGTGCCGCTCCCCTGCGTTGCGTATCCGATCTCGGTCGAATACCCGATGTCTGCGCCATATCCTATGTCGTAAGCATGACCAACGCCGACTCCATCTCCAATCGTCACTGAATTTCCAATGTCCGTCGCAACGGCGGGAATTGGAGCGGAGTACCCTACATCTGCAGGCTGTCCGGTGGATACGGAGTATCCAATCCCTATCGGATACCCGACAGTTGAAGTATGACCGATCGGATAGCCGTAGGTGTGAAGGGGCACGGAACGGCCTACGGATATTGGAGCCGCTACGGTCGCCGAACAGCCTACGGGATAGCTCCCGAAGGAAGGCCGCAGCAATTGCACAATGCGAATCACGAGCGGCGGGCGCGTGGTCGTGGGTCGATAATTGCATCCCGAAGCATTTACGGCACCCGGAAAAACCGCGACCGTTATTGCAAATACCGCGCCCAAAAGGAGCGCTGAGCTCATTTGTTTTTTATTGTGCGTCATATGATCCTACAAATTCAGCTTCTAATACAAACCGCGCGCTTTTTCCTGTTAGCGTGTCACAGGTGACGAGAGTAAGTCGCGTGCCGCGCTCGGGCGAAAGGTCAATTATCGTATCCGATGCATCCACTTGTCGCAGCGAGGTGACGGTATAGAGGTAGGCTGTATCGGCGCCACGGAGCGTAATCATGTCGCCCGTTTGCAATTCCGGTATTCGATTGAACGCCTGAAACATTTTGTTGCGCACGATGGGAAGATTGGAGGAGTGTGCAAAGATGATCATCGTTCCGACTTCGCCGAGCTTTGCAGAATCGACATGCCGCGCAGGTCCGTTTTTCAGAAGCTCATCGAGCGCGGGAATGTCGCGCGTCTCTGGATTTTGGATTGCGAGATCGAGGTTGATCGCTGGAATCTGTATGCGCTCTGGTAGGGCGACCTCGTTTGCACTCATTACATATGTCGGAGCTGGAGTCGGAGTTTCTCCGAGCTGCGGCAGGCTCGAAATAGCGATTCCCGAGGTTTCCGTCGGCGCAGCAGTGGCCTGAGCCACTTTCGGGGAGGAGCGCTCTGAACTATCGAGGTAATTGGGAACGAGACCGACAGAGTCTGCTACACTCACGGTACATACAAATATCAGCACAAATGCGGCAAAAAAGAGCCCTCCTGGTGCCTTTTCTTCGGAAATATGTGGGTTCTGAGCAGTCATAACGATGCCGGAACAATACATTGTAAAGTTGGATTTGTCAACCTTGGGGACTTGACAAGTTATGCGTTATATGTGAATATGGCGCTGTTATGTCATCCGACGACAGCACGGTCCTCACCGAGGAACCGCATCCGAGCCTTCTTTCGAGCGTGCTCGTCATAGCGGGTTTTATCACCCTTACGGCCATTGTGTTGTGGGGGCTCCTCCATGTTGCAACCATCGCCTCCCCCTGGCTCGATTCCCTCTTCGGGACGCCAAAGCCCCTCATTGAAGTAACCGCGCCTTCCGAAGTGCAATCGGGTGAGGAGTTTGCGATCAGCTGGAAACACGAAACCGATGCAGAAGGTATGTATACGCTCCTATATCAGTGCCGCGACAACCTTCGTCTTGAGACGGTGGGAGCGGGTGCTCCGCGCGTTATTCCCTGTGGAGCAGCCGTTACTGTGGCGTCTCCTGAAAAGACAATCGGTGTGAGGCCAATGCTGTCGGGCACTGCGTCGACGAGCGTTTCGATCTCAATCGTCTTTCTCCCAAACACGCCGGTACTTTCGGGGACGACGACAGAATCCGATGCGGAGAATGCGCGTGCAGAGGGTAGCGCCACGGTAATCGTCAATCCAAAACCTGCGGCGACGCAGCCGCTGCCGACGACCTCAACTGAGCCTGTGGCACGCCCCACAACGCCCGCTGTCACGGTACTTCCGACGAACCCTGCCACACCACCTTCGCAATACTCCGTGACGACTACGCGCATCCAGGCGCCCGCTACCCCACCAGACCTCACCGTGCAAATCCTTTCGCTCAGAATTGATCCTTCGGGAATGGGGATCGTGGAATTTGATATCGCAAACGTGGGCGGAAGCACGAGCGGCTCGTATACCTTTGAGGTTTACCTCCCAACGCGATCGCTCTACACGTATTCTTCGTCAGTACAATCGCCTCTCAGCGCGGGCGGCCACATCGTGAACACGCTCCGGTTTGGAGATGGCATGAGCGGCGCGGTCACGATCGTCGTCGATCCTACCAATACTTCCCGCGAGGTAAACGTAAACAACAACATCACAACGCGACAGGTCGCAGGTCCCACCTATCCGCAATCGTACGGATTTTAAAGTGCCCAGTGGCCACTGAAAAAAGGCGGGGTCTCCCCCGCCTTTTTCTTTTATTTTTTACACGTCGAGCGTCGCCTCCCTGGCGTGCGATTGGATGAATGATTTGCGAGCGGGGACGTCGGTGCCCATGAGCATATCGAAAATCATGTCGGCATCTTGCGCATCCTCGATCGTAACCTGTTTCAGAATCCGGCGAGCTGGATCCATGGTGGTCTCCCAGAGCTCATCGGAATTCATTTCTCCAAGACCCTTGTAGCGTTGAACGGAGATTTTCGAAGCGCGCTTCTTTGTGATCTCCTCAGAAACTTCCTCACCCTCCACTTCTTCCGCGGCGCCCTCGGTATCAATCGGCACGTCTTTGCCGACGAGCTTCACGCGCTCGTCATCAGAGTAAGCGTAATGGATCTCCTTCCCCTTCTTCACTTTAAAAAGCGGCGGCTGCGCGATGTACAAAAATCCACCGTCAACGACCGGGCGGAAGTGGCGATAGAAAAGCGTGAGGAGAAGCGTGCGAATGTGCGCCCCATCGACATCGGCATCAGTCGCGATAACGATTTTATGATAGCGAAGTTTTTCGATAGAGAAAATATCACCAATTGCGGTCCCGAGTGCCACCACGAGATTGCGAATCTGCTCCGAAGCGAGCATCTTGTCGAGCCGAGCGCGTTCAATATTTAAAATTTTTCCACGGAGCGGAAGTACCGCCTGAATGCGGCGATCGCGACCCATCTTCGCGGTGCCACCTGCCGAATCTCCCTCTACGATGAAGAGCTCGGATTCTTCCGCGCTCTTGCTCTGACAATCGGCGAGTTTCCCCGGGAGCGTCATACCTTCGAGTGCACCTTTGCGCAAGATCGAATCCTTGGCGGCCTTCGCTGCTTTGCGCGCCTTCATCGCAAGTGCGACCTTGCCGAGAATCGCGCGCGCATCGTCGGGATGCTCTTCGAGGAATCGTGCAAATGCCTCTCCAAACACGGATTCGGTAGCTCCGCGCGCCTCGACGCTCCCGAGCTTAGATTTTGTCTGACCCTCAAACTGCACTTCACGCATTTTGACGGATATCACGGCGGTCATACCTTCGAGCACGTCTTCACCAGTGAATGAATCTCCTTCTTTGCCGCCGCCATTTTTGGACTGCGCGTTGAGCGTGCGCGTGAGCGCTGTCTTAAAACCAGTCACGTGCATACCGCCCTCGGCGTTGTAAATGTTGTTGGCAAACGCCGAGAAGCGCGAGGTGATGTCGTCGACATATTGCAGAGCGATTTCTACTTGTACTCCATCCTGCTCTTTCTCCACATAAAAAATATTTTTGTGAATCGGCTCCTGGTGACGATTTTGAAATGCGACGAGACTTCGAAGTCCGCCTTCAAAATAAAACGTGGTAGACGGAGCATCGATCCCGAGTTCGCGAAGGTAATAGACACTTTCATCGTCGACCTTCTCTACGTTGCGAAGATCGAGAATCGAGATCCGGAGACCTCGGACAAGGTAGGCCTGCTGGCGCATGTGAGAGACGACCGTGTCGAAATTGAGCGTCCGATCAGGAAAAATTGAACCGTCCGATGTAAAGGTGATGATGGTGCCGTGCAGATCCGATGATCCGATTTTTTTTGTCTTTCCAACCGGTTTACCGCCGTTTTTGTATTCCTGCACGTATTGCCCACCATCGCGATGCACTTCTGCACGCACATGCGTCGAGAGCGCGTTGACCACCGACACGCCGACGCCATGAAGGCCGCCGGAAACCTTGTACCCTTCGCCGCCAAACTTTCCGCCAGCGTGAAGCACTGTCATTACCGTTTCAAGCGCCGACACTTTCGTCTTCGGATGAATGTCGACCGGAATACCGCGGCCGTTGTCGGCGACGCGCACGCGGTTGTCAGGCAAGAGCGCGATCTCGATGTCGTTGCAGTAACCACCCATCGCCTCGTCGCGCGAGTTGTCGAACACTTCCCAAATGAGGTGGTGAAGGCCCGCGCTGTCGGTCGTGCCGATGTACATGCCCGGCCTGCGGCGCACCGCCTCCAAGCCTTCGAGCACTGTAATGTCAGAGGCCCCGTAGGAGCCTTCTTTTCGTGCCTTTTCGGGGGCGTTTTTGCCTTTCTTTTCAGCCATATTTAGTCGGACAATTATACCAAAATCCGGCTGCTTTGCCAGCCCTAGAATTGCCAGATATAGTTTCTATTTATCGTACCTGCCACCCATTTTTTGCGACAACCGTGTACACTTTTTCCATCGCTGCGTTTGCCTCATCGTTGGTTAAAGTCTTTTCAGGAGATTGGAATACTGTGCGAAACGCGTAAGAGATTTTATCCCCTTTCTTAAACTCGTCGAATAGATCTATACGTACAGCAAAGTCGCCAAGCGCCTTTGCAATAACCGCCATGACATTTTCCATCGTCGTACCGGACGAAACCCATAACGCGATATCGCGCGTAATTGACGGAAAGCGAGAGAATGGCTTATAGCGCTCAGTCGTCGAGAGTGGCAGATCGTCGTACTTCGTTGCTGGTACGCTTGCGAGAGGCTTTTCCGAAGCTTTTTCTTTGTCGGTAACAGTTCCCACCATCATAGTTTCTTTCCCCCCCTTCCACACTGAACCTATTTCGAAAAGCTTTACTTCTTTGAGCCCGAGCAGATCTTTGTTGCGGGCATTTTTGGCATGCGCCTCGTTCAGGCCGTCAATAAGACTTGTGCGCAGATAAGGCCGCACACTGTCGACCTTGTTGGCGACCGCACGCTCGCCCTCGTCCGCAAAAACTGAAGTAAATACTTCTGAGTAACCTTGCGATATCAGGGTTTCCCGCATTTTTTCCGCTGCGTAGAAAATCGCATTCACTTCCGGATCTTTTTCAAACTTCGGTAATTCGACAGGAACGACCTTGTCGTATCCCACGACGCGACCCACCTCCTCGGCAAGGTCCTCGGGGATTAGAATGTCGAGCCGTTCGGGTGGCGGCATGACCTCGAAAATGCCGCCCTCCTCTTTGTATCCAAATCCGAGTCGTATGAATACATCGGCTACTTCTGCGCCCGTAAGCTCCGTGCCGAGAATTTTGTTTATCGACTCTACAGATATGGAAACCGATCTTTGTGCGAGCGGCGCAGGATACACATCCGTAAAGCCTTCCACCTCCCCTCCCGCAATTTTGCAAATGAGATCAGCGGCAGCTGCAGCACCGTAGAGGGCAAGTTCTGGAGAAATAACCTGTTGGAATCTTTCAGAAGCATCGGTGCGAAGTTTGAGGGCTGCGGCAGTACGGCGCACTGACACTCCGTCAAATTGAGCGGATTCGAGGATAATGTCGGTCGTGGATTCATCGACACCCGAGGGCTTGCCTCCCTTCACTCCCGCAATACCAATTGCCGTGTCGGAATGTTGGTCTGCAATGACGAGCATTGTTTCCAAAAGTTTGTACTCTTTATCGTCGAGCGCGAGCATGGTTTCCCCTGGGTGTGCGAGACGCACTGCAATTGCATACTTACCAGCTTTTGCTGTAAGTTTGCCCGCGTCAAACGCGTGAAGCGGTTGTCCGATATTGAACATCACGTAGTTGGTCGCATCGACGATGTTGTTGATTGAACGCTGACCGAGTGATTCGAGCGCTTGTCTGAGCCACTCGGGCGAAGGACCAACCTTTACGCCCCGAATATATCCCGCGATGTATCGCGAGCACAGGGGAGTGTTGATAGACACGGCCACCCCATCTGTCGCGGCAAGGCGAGGCCTTGCCGCGAGCGGATCGTTTTTGAGAGGGAGATTCAGTATCGCCGACAACTCTTTTGCAATTCCTCTATGCGAGAGACAATCGTGCCCGCGATTCGGGGTTACCTTCACATCGAGAATTTCAGACTCCGCGCTTTCTATCTCAAACGCGTGGAACGTGAGCGCATCTGAGATCGCATCCATATCGGGGAGCGGAGTATCGAAGTATGTTTGGAGCCATAAACGAGAAATCTTCATAGACTAGAATTGATTGACGAAGCGAAGGTCGGCAGAATGCATGAGGCGAATGTCGTCGATGCCCCAGCGCAAAAGCGCCAAACGATCAAGACCCATTCCAAACGCAAAACCCCTATATTTCTTGGAGTCCACGCCAGCGTTCTCGAGAACATTCGGATGTACCATGCCCGCGCCCATCATCTCGATCCACTTGCCGCGCAACTTCTCCGGCGCCCCATCGCCAACCACACGCATATCCACCTCGACGCTCGGTTCAGTAAACGGAAAAAAACTTGGGCGAAAACGAATCTCCACGGATACGTCTTTCAGGAGGTTTTCGAAGAAATGCGAGAGCGTCCCTTTGAGTTGCGCAAGTGAGACATCTTCTCCGACGACCAATCCTTCAACTTGGAAGTACTCCGCCTCATGCGTCATGTCGGTGGCCTCGTTACGGAAAACCTTGCCCGGCACGATGACGCGATACGGTGGCAAATTCCCCTTTTTCATTTGCTCCTCCATATACCGCACCTGCACAGGAGACGTGTGGGTACGCAGTACCATTCCCGGCTCGTCCTTAATGAAAAAGGTATCCTGCATGTCGCGTGCTGGATGGTCTTTAGGCACATTGAGCGCATCAAAGTTGTACCATTCACTCTCAACTAGTGGCCCTTCTACAAATGTAAAACCCATCTCAAAAAATATCTTGTTCGTCTCGCGAATAATCGACGAAAGGGGATGTATGTGGCCGCGCATCATCGCGCCAGTATATCTCTCGCCGCATACCTTTCAAAACATCGTATTTTGTGGTATAAAAGTTGTTTGTATGCCAGATTTCGCCGCCGTATTCACATACCTTTTTCTCTTCACTTCACTCTATTTTGAAGTCTTTTTGCTTTTGTCATTTCTGGAGCGACGCAAGCTCCCCTACCGACCTGCGCAGACCGGATCGCGAGCGGATGATTCGCGCTTACCGCATGCCGCCGTGATAGTGCCTTGCTTCAACGAAGCAAAAACACTCTCCGCAACGATGCATTCGCTTCTCGCGCTCGAATATCCCCGCGAAAAGCTCGAAATTCTTATTGTCGACGACGGCTCGACAGACGACACGCTCGCTGTGGCGCAAACATTTACGTACGACGAGCGCGTTCGCGTGTTTCGCAAAGAGAACGGCGGCAAACACACAGCGATGAATTGGGGTCTCAGCCACACAAGCGCAGAGATTATCGGCTGCTTGGATGCAGATTCGACCGTCGCGCCAAACGCGCTTCTTGCCATCGTTCCACTTTTTGATAATCCTCGAATCGCAGCCGTCACGCCGGGCATCCACGTCCGAGAGCCGCAGACCATGATCCAGCACATGCAGCACGTCGAATACCGCCTGAGCGTTTTCAATCGCTATATTTTTGCGTGGCTCGGATCGGTATTTATTGCTCCCGGACCGTTTTCATTTTTTCGCGCGTGCGTAGTCCGGGAGCTTGGAGCGTGGCGACACGCACACTCTACCGAGGATATGGAAATGGCGTTGCGCATCCAGAATGCGGGCCACCTTATCGCGAACGCCCCCAACGCGGTCGTTCACACTTCCACCCCTGCGACGCTTCGCCAGTTATTCCGTCAGCGCGTCCGGTGGACCTATGGATGGCTGCGCAACGCAGTAGACTACCGCTTTATGCTCGGCAACAAGCGCTTCGGAAACCTTGGGCTCATCATTCTTCCATCAGCGCTTATATCGATCGCGGCCGGTATGTACTTTTTTGTTCGCATTCTCTGGATGACCTCACAAAACGTCTTACACCACATCACGCGCTTTGAGGCGACAGGCGCGCTCATCTCTGATCCTACGTTTGATTTGTTTTATGTAAATACGAGCGCCTTTCTCTTTCTCGTCGTAACAAGCGTTGCGCTCATTCTGACACTCATTTGCATCGGATCGCTCGTGGGTACTGGCTCGCGCCGCCCGCCGGCAGCGACGCCAATGTTTTTGCTTTTTTACAGCTTTCTTGCGCCGCTCTGGCTCTTTGCAGCAGTCTTTCGCGCGACGTTTAAAACGGGCGTTCGCTGGCGCTAATACCTATGGAAAATCCGATCGTCAATACGCGCGCAGCGCATCTTCGCAACTATCTGGTGGCATTTCTGATTACGTCGCTCCTGTTTGCAACAGCGCTGTACGCGTCCAACTATTTTAGCAATCAGCGCCTCGAAGACATTCGCGCCACGCAAGACACGATCTCCACGGATATTCTCTCGCTTGAAACGCAATTCGATCTTCTCGAAGAGTATTCGTGTACAAACGTTTCAGAAAATACGGTTCTTCCGAGCGAATTGCGCACTCTCGCAAATCAACTCTCGTACATGGAGGCCCAAGGAGCGCAAAATCAGGACGAAGTACTTCGACTCAAACGACTCTACTCACTACTTGAAATCAAAGATTACCTGCTCATGAAGCGAATCGCCGCTAAGTGCGGTCTCAAACCTATCTTCATTCTCTACTTTTATTCAAACGCGGGCGACTGCCGAGACTGCGAAAAGCAAGGGTACGTACTCACGTCTCTCGCGGAGACATACCCGCAACTTCGTATCTACTCGTTCGACTACGATCTCAACGTCTCAGCGCTGCAAACACTTATTTCAATCGATAAAATCGAGGATCGTCTGCCCGCCCTCCTCATCAATGGAAAACCGCACTACGGATTCAAGAACATAGAGGATATTCAAGAAATCTTACCGCAGCTCGCCGCGCTCAAGAAAGCTACATCCACTACTGCAACTTCCACGAAGAAGTAAGCTTTGCGTTGTTGCTATTTACCCCGTCAGAGCCGGAGGCGAGGATTGAACTCGCGACCTGCTGTTTACAAAACAGCTGCTCTACCACTGAGCTACTCCGGCTCTGACGGGACCAACTGAGCTAAGGCGGCCAATACTCCTAACTGAGGCATTGTGCCCGGTATCGACTATTCAATCAAGTCGGGCCCAACGCCATTCTTGTGCTCTGAAACTCGCTTCAAAAATTCGGATCGAGTCTCTCGTTTCTCAAAGCGATGCTTGTGCGATACAAAATCAGCAAGCTTGTGAAGTTTTCGCTCAGAGAGACGAGCGAGTATCGCAAGGCCGAGTGCGATTTCACGAAGTAGGAAGCGGCCAAGTCGAAGGACGGCGGGCGGCAATTTTGCCAAGTCTACGCGGGCAGCCACGAGAAGTTCTTTTGCCTGGAGTGCATGCCTGTCCATCTTCATGCGAATAGCGGGAGCAAAAACCCGGCCGTTGCGTACTTCCCACGACTTAAGAGCGAAAAGCGCCGTAATCCCAACCGCCGCGAGAAAGAATGATGTCGCTGCAAAAAGCATACGACTAGCGAACTGCGAGGCGAGCCATGCTCACAACCTCAACTTTTTCGCCGAACTTTTGAACGGCCGATTCGATGAGTTGTCGAACGGTGAGCGACGAATCCTTAATAAAAGGCTGTTCTATAAGTACGCGCTCCTTCAAATAGCTATCCACCTTTCCTTCAATGGCCTTCGCACGGACATTTTCCGGAATCTTAGCAGCTTCCTCGGCAAACACGGAGCGCGCGGCCGCGAGATCGCTGTCCTTCACGTCCGTTCGAGAAATGAACTCTGGAGACATCGCGGCAACGTGCATAGCAATGTCGTACGCGAGCTTAGAAAACGCTTCATTCTTGGAGACGAAGTCGGTCTCGCACGCAAGCACAATCGCTCCCACCACCGATCCTCCGGCGTGCGTATATGCTGCGGCGACGCCCGCTCCGAGCGCGCGGTCTGCTTTTTTCGATGCGGCAGCGGAGCTTTGCTTTCTTAAAATCACCTTCGCTTTTTCAATATCACCGCCTGCTTCTTCGAGCGCCTTCTTGCACTGCATTATCGAGACACCGGTGTCGTCTCGAAGTTTTTTGAGAACTTCATCAACTGCCATGGCGCTATTTTACCACAGGAGCGGTCACTGCGCGCTTTCCGGCTTCGTGCGCATCGGCGACGAGATTGGTGACGAGACTGATGCTGCGAACCGACGTGTCGTTGGCGGGAATCGGATACTGAATGAGAGAAAAGTCACAATCTGAGCTCGCAAGGCCGATCACGGGAATCTTGAGCTGATTCGCCTCGAGAACTGCGGTATTCTCGTGGCGCGGGTCAACGATGAAGAGCGCTGCGGGAAGTTCTGTCATTTTCACGAGACCCCCAAATCGCCCGAGGAGTTCTTCGATTTCGCGATCAATCATGAGGCGCTCTCGCTTCGTGTATTTCTCAAGCTCCCCTCGCTCACGCTCGCCCATCAACTTTTCGAGACGATCAATGCGCTTGCGAATATTCTTAAAATTCGTGAGGGTGCCTCCGATCCAGCGTCCTGCGACGTATGGCGCGCCAACACGCTCTGCGGCGATCTTCACGATTCCCAGGGCCTCGTGCTTGCCCCCTACGAAGAGAACGTGCTTGCCGCCTCCTATTGCGGTAACGCAGGCAAGGGCAGCATCAAGTCGTCGTCCGGTTTCCTCTAAATCAAAGATGTCCGTGCGATCTTTTGTGCCAAAAAGAAACGAGGCGGCCGTCGGGTGCCGGCGCGCGCGTACATATCCAAAATGCGCCCCCGCGTCAAATAGTGTCTGAATATCTGTTGTTGCCGTCATGTGGGGAAGATACTAGCAAAATTAGACGTCTCCTGCAACTTCTTCACCAGCATCGGCCCTCGCGAGCGCTTCAAGGATTGGCGCAATAGCGCCTCCCATGATTTTGGGAACATTGGACCAGGACTGTTTGATGCGGTGGTCGGTGACGCGATCCTGAGGGAAATTGTAGGTTCGGATCTTTTCTGATCGATCTCCGGTACCGACCTGCGATTTGCGATCTGCCGCTCGCTCACGCGCCTCGCGCTCATCTTGCTGCTGCTGAAGCTTGCTCGCGAGCAGCTTGAGCGCCTTTTCTTTGTTTTGCCCTTGTGAACGCTCGGAAGTACAGCGCACCTCAAGACCTGATGGCTTGTGAACAATGCGCACGGCTGTTTCAACTTTGTTCACATTTTGCCCCCCAGCGCCGCCGGATCGCGATGTCTCAATTTCGAGATCAGACGGGTTTAGTTCTATCTTTGTGCGCTTGTAGATCGGAAGAATGGCGACCGAGGCCGTCGATGTGTGAATGCGGCCAGCCTTTTCGGTAGCGGGTACGCGTTGTACGCGATGAACGCCAGTTTCAAACTGAAGCTCACGATAACAATCTGGCCCCTTGATTTCAAATTGCGCCTCTTTATAACCCCCGACAGATCCGCGAGATTCATCCATCGCTCGTCGCTGCCATCCTTTCGATTCCGCGTACCCGAGATACATCGCGCCGAGCTCCTCCGCAAAAAGCGCTGCTTCGTCGCCGCCCACGCCCGCACGGACCTCCACCACCACCTCATTCGGCCACTCGCGTTCGTTGTCAGAACCGACAATTTCTTGCATCTGTGCGAGGAGACCGTCTTTCTGAGTTTCAATGTCCCTGAGCTCCTTTTCGGCCAATTCCTTCATCGCAGGATCAACCTCCAAAAGATCGAGGGCATCTTTCTCTGCTTGCGAAAGGCGCTTCCACTCGGCAACCAAATACCCGACTCGATGGTCGTCGGCGTACTCGTCCGGATTGATGGAATTATGAGCCATAGCGAGCGCGCGCTGCATCAGCCCCTCGCTGATACTGCACTTCCCGTGTATCTACTTCTTCGAACCCTTCGCGGCTGCGCGTTTTTTGAATTTGTCTACGCGACCCGCGGTATCAATCGTCTTTGCCGTCCCTGTGTAAAACGGATGTGAGGCGCTTGAAATTTCAACTTGATAGAGGGGATATTCCTTTCCATCCTCCCACTTGTCGGTCTTCTTGGTATCGATTGTGGAACCAATAAGATACCGCCTACCTGCTGTAGTATCTTCAAAAATGACTTGGCGAAATTCGCTCGGATGAATATCCTTTTTCATAGCGAGGAGAATACCGCAAAAATGCGACAAGCACAAGAGCCCCGGACCCAAGTTCAATAATTAATTGCAACAGTGAGCAAGCACTCTTTCATAAATCTGCCGCTATTGTTTATCTCGTCCGGGCGGACAAATTAAACAATAACTCTTTCCAGTAACGACTTTATTGATTCAATATGTCAATCTGGCCCTGGATATCATCTACAAGACTCATTACACCGTCACCATAAAACGCGTTTGCGGGCTTGCTCCAATTGCTCCCTGCAAAATACTTGAGCGCCGCCCTGCGCTCCGCTGTCCGCGTACCGCCATCGGCACCGTTGTCTTTCATAAGAAGCGCCGTCGCAAAAATCGCCGTACGCGCATTCCATGGATCGGGAACCGCCACCCCCGTAATCTGGCCCAAGCGCGATTTGTAGAGCACCCAGGTCGACGCGATAAATTGCGCCGGACCCATGGCGCCGCCGTAGCCGCTCGCCTGTGGACACGAGACTGGTGTATTCGACCAGTCGCGCCCAAGGGAATCGGTGATTTCTCGAAACGGCACCGTGTCGCGCGGCGCCTTCATCACATTTGAGAATACGCGGCCCGTATTTTTCCCCACGCCACTCCCCTTCATAATATCCGTCACGTAACACGATCCGACGTTCTTACCCAAATCTGATTCCTGCGTGAGAATAGCAAGAATGAGCGCGGGCCGCACGCCCGTCATTGCAGACGCTTGTTTCGCATAGTCATAGGCTGTCCCAAAAGGAATGGCGCTCGAATCGCGCAGGCCGAAGAGCGCTGCTCGAATCGTGGCCGCCTGCTTTTGTTTGTCCGCAATCATCTGTTGGTATGTCTTTTCCTGCCCTTTGGTGGCTGTGAGAATGCTTCTCTTTTGCTGCTCATCTCGTTGAATCGCGACTTTCGCGAGCACCTGTACAGAGCGCACCTTTTCCGCTTCGTCCTCCTTTGCCTCAAGATCCGCTTTGCGAGCACCAAGCTCCGCGCGAAATTCGCCCATCTCCTCAAACGAATCACCGAGGGCGCGCTGCACGGACTGGAAGTCGTCGACATCCTGAAAAACATCGCTTAAGTTTTTGGAGAGTGCGAGCTCAGCGAGCGAAAGATTGTCTATTTCTCGCGTGCGACGCAAGAGCTGAGCAAGAGATTTTTCGCCACGTTCAATCTTTGCATCCACTTCTCGTATCGCCGCTTGCTTGTCGGAAATATTTTCCCGAATCTGCGCCAAAGTGAGATCGCTTTTCTTGATCTGCAATTGTGCATTTTTGATCTTTGTATCGAGGAGGGCGATGCTTTTCTCAAGTGTTGTTCGCGCCGCTTGCAATTCGGAGAGGACGCCCTGATTTCCCGCAATTTCCCGTTCGATCTGATCGAGCTGCACCTGAAGCGCAGCGCGTTCCTCAGCACTTGTCACTGCGTGCGCGCCCAAAGGAGTCGCAACACACAATGCCACAAGTAACAATAAAACGCTGGCGCGAAAATTGCGCATAGATAATGTCGATAGTATAGCAAATGTTCCGGCCTCCTTTTTAGGGCACACAAATCAGTAAAACTTCGCTTCTTTACTTAGCCTCACCTGCAGACTCGCCGCCCTCGGCAGCTGGTTTCGCCGTCGTGATGATGGTTTCTGGAGCAGCAGCAACTTCCTCCTTCTCTTCTTTCACTTCGGTTGCAGAGGCGACAATTTCATCGGGATTCGTGATGAGAGTAGCACTCGACGGAAGCTTGATCTGTTCGGCAGTGACGTGATCTCCCAGCTGAGCAAGCATCGTGAGGTCAACGACGAGGTGGTGCGGGAGTTCGGCGGGGGCAACCTCTATTTCAACTTCATGCATCGCTTTTACAACCACGCATCCAGCCTTCTCCGCAGGTGCAACTCCCTCAAACTGGAGCGGTACGCTAATCTTAATCTTCTTACCCTTTTCGAGCACATAAAAATCAGCGTGAAGAAATGCACCCGTGACGGGATGGAACTGTACGTCGTGAATGAGTGCATCTTTATCGTCACCAACTCCCTTAAGCGTCACGATCGTGGTCTCACCTGCTTCCCGCCAAAGGTGCTGAAGCTTTCTAGCATCAACCGAAATGGAGGTGGAGGCTTGCTTCGGGCCATAGAAAACCGCGGGGACAGAGCCGCTCTTGCGGAGCTCAGCAACGCCCTCTTTATCACTGCGAGGTTTTACCTCAAGTACCAACATGGGCAGCAGTATACGGATTCTTGACACAAAAGCAACCAGTCGCGCGTGATATACTTTCCGCCATGCACTATGATTTCCTTGCAATAGGCGACACCACGATCGATGCGTTCATCCGACTCAAGGATGCGCGCGTGAATTGCGACATCAACGACGCAAACTGCCAACTCTGTGTGCGATTCGGCGACAAGGTGCCGTACGATTCCGTAGAGGTAATTGCGGGGGTCGGCAACTCAGCAAATGCCGCAGTCGCAGCGGCACGCCTCGGGCTCAAAACCGCGCTGCGCGTGCACGTGGGCACAGATTCAAATGGAGACGACTGCATCGCCACATGGAAGAAAGATGGCGTCATTACTGACCTCGTGGTGCGCGAGAGCGATAAGAAAACCAACTATCACTACGTCCTCATGTACGAAGCCGAACGTACAATTCTGATAAAGCATGAGATGTTTTCGTACTCATTTCCCGATCTGCCGGATCCACCGACATGGATTTATCTCTCTTCGCTCGGAGAAGGCACCCTCCCGTACCACAAGCAAATTGCTGAATACTGCAACGCCCATCCAGAGGTAAAGCTCGCATTCCAGCCGGGCACGTACCAAATCAAGATGAGCAAAGAGCTGAAAGATCTATACGCTCGGTGTGACATTTTCTTCTGCAACAAGGAAGAGGCTCAGAAAATTCTTGAATCGACTGAATCAGATGTAAAAAAACTTCTCGAAGGCATCCGAGCGCTCGGCCCCAAAATCGCCGTCATAACCGACGGACGAAAGGGCGCGTGCGTCATGACCGACGCGGGCGCGTGGAGCGTGCCAATGTACCCTGACCCCGCGCCGCCGATTTCACGCACGGGCGCAGGAGATGCGACCGCCTCTACCATGACGGCCTACATATCGATGGGCATGGAGCCGCAGGAAGCACTTTTGCGCGGCGCCATCAACTCAGCATCTGTAGTACAAGGCGTCGGAGCGCAGAAGTGCCTTCTCACTAAGGAACAGATCGAAGAATGGTACACAAAACGACCTCCAGAGTTTGTCGCCACGCAGCTCTAGGCGCCTATGCGCGCCCGTAGGGCCGCGATGTTGTCTCGAGTCTTCCGGCAGTACTGACCCACACGAGTTCTTTCACAGAACATCGCAAAATCCGGGACTGCGCGCCCTTTCTGCGGTTTCTTTTTTACAGACTCTCGGTAATCTATGAACGCTTTTGCAAAATCTTTAAACGCTCCCTGGGCATCGTTCGGCAAATGGTGTGCAGATGCGATGAACTCGACAATGCTCTGCTTCGGCAGAAACTGCCACTCCCTGACAAGTGCGCGTGCAAGCGGGTCGTCGAGCTTTCTCACGAGTAGGGAGAGATTGTAGACGGCGAAGAGGTAGGCGGCTTTATGGTGCGCGTCGCCCGCGAGCTCAGACACATGCGGCGGGATGTGCTGCCGGCGAGCAACGCGTTGTATAAGAGAAGCTCCGCTGCTCCTCCCATCTGATTCGCTCAGTGCGCCGCTCGTAAATTGATACGGACCAAACGAGACGTGACCATCATAGAGGGCGGGTATTTTATCCACGAATTCCACCCCTGCGTTCTGAAGAAGAAAATCGAGCACATCAACGCCGATCATACTGTTTGCACCCTGCGTCGGCATGAGCTCCGTGAGCGCGTACGCGATCAAATCTTTCCCTGTAATCGATCCTTCAAGGAGCGTAAGGAGCCGCAGTTGATTATCGGCGAGGTCCTTAAAGGCGACGAGCCCTGTCACATTGCGTATCGAAAAATCTTTCCGAACCTCCTGAATACTTGCGTCTGCGCGTCGTCGATACTCCGATAGCGACATTCGCGCCGCCTTGCCTTGATCGTACGAGGTGAACAACTCTTTTGCTGCGGCAAACACCTGGGGATACCGATTTGGATGCTTCTCTTTCACATACGCAAGCTTCTTTTTCCACAATTGAGCGAGCCGACCGCGAAAATCAATCGGCTCAAGAGGGCGCACCTCTCGCTCTTCCCCGATCGTATACGCGGATAAAAGACCGGCAAATTTTCTTCCTGCGAGCCGTCCCGTGGGATACGGTACCTTTTTCTCTTCCTCATCGAGAAAGGATTCGTCGAACGGGGATTCTTCTTCGATGCTGTACTCATTATTAGGGGTCCGCAGCGGCTTTGGCAAAAGAGCAGCGACCATCGCTCCACCAATGAGCGCGCGGCGAGTCAGCTTCGGGGACTCTCTGCGTCCTCCTGATTCCATCTGCCCATTATACAACCCGCGACCGTACCCGCTTCACCGCCTCCACAATATGCGCGGCATCCATGCCGTAGTGTTTTATGAGCTCAGCAGGAGTACCTGACTGGCCGAATTTGTCATGCATACCTATGAATTCAATTGGTGTCGGACATTCTTGCGCAAGCACCTCAGCGATCGCGCCACCGAGACCGCCGGTGGTTTGATGTTCTTCTACGGTGACCACTGCCTTTGCGGCGCGAGCGAGCGCGACCACCACCTCTCGATCGAGCGGTTTGATCGTGTGAATGTTGACCACCGTCACGGGCATTCCTTGTCCTTCGAGCTCGCGCGCAGCGAGGAGCGCGTTGTGGAGTAATGAACCTGTAGCGAAAATGACGCACTGCGATTCACCCTCCTTTGGAGTCCACGCTACAATCGCCTTTCCGATTTCAAACGGAGTCTCAGAAGTCGTCATGATGGGGGTTTTTTCGCGACCGAAGCGCACATACCCGGGCTTCCCCGATTTCGCGAGCGCGAGCGTTGCCTTGCGCCCCTCTTCCGCATCGCACGGCGAAACGACCACCATGTTAGGCATCGCGCGCATGAGGGCCATATCTTCGAGCATCTGATGCGTCGCGCCGTCTGGTCCTACCGAAACCCCGACGTGCATGCCGCACACGATGACCGGTACGTCGTTGAGTGCAATCGTGGTACGAATTTGTTCCCAATTTCTTCCGGGCGAAAACGCCGCGTACGAAGTGATGAATGGGAGCTTGCCGTACGCTGCCATTCCCGACGCAACCGTTGCAAGGTTTTGTTCCGCTACGCCCACCTGCACAAAGCGCAGAGGAAACGCTTTTTGAAAATGATGTGCCTGCGTCGATTCTGCCAAGTCGGCCGTGAGCACCACTATCCGATCATCCGCCTTCCCCGCTTCGACGACGCCTTTACCAAATCCCTCCCGCGTTGAAGCCATGTTCGGTCCGTCAAAAATATTTACTGCGAATTTTGCGTCTGGATGAATCATACGTTTAATAGATTAAGTCCTGTTTCCTCGTCGCGCGCTCTCAAAAGGGGCTGCGTCACGAGCCAGAGGCACATTTCGAGGGTGAGGGCGACACGCGCGGACTTAATGTGCCCGCCGATACATTCGCGTGATGGGTCGCAACGAGAGAGCACGCCGTGTACGTGGACAACAGGATTCTCATTGAGCTCGGAAATATTTCCATCCATGCTCGCAACTTCAAAATGCCCTTCCTCTGTCGCAAAAAAGTACTCGCGGCTCGCGAGGTCATAGTAGCCAATCTCAGGGTCCTCAAGCGCACCGATGGCCTGAAACTGCCCCCAGTGCACTTTCTGCTCCTCGCAAAAGCGCGTGAGGGTGCTAATGAATTCCTCACCTCGCGAAAAAACCAGAAAAAAACCATTATGAATTTGTGTGTATTTCATACAAAGGTACCGTTATTTTCGATCGATCGCCGCAAGAAAAACTTCTTTTTGTTTGTCTGCTGGCACCTTATCGACTGGCCCCTTACCCGGCGGATTTCCGTGCCAGCGGTAATCGTTTTCTATTTCTGGAATACCTTTCCCGGGCGTCGTGTGCGCCAAAATCATGGTTGGTTTTTCTCGAATAGCGTTTACCTCCGCGCACGCGGCTATGAACTGCGGGATGTTGTGCCCATCGACTTCGATCACGTGCCAGTTGAATGCCTCATACTTGTCGCGCAACGGCTCCAGCGGCATCACATCTTCCGTGTCGCCGTCGATCTGGATGTTATTGCGATCCATGATCGCCGTGAGATTCGAAAGTCGGTACTTGCCCGCAAACATAACACCCTCCCACGTATTACCCTCCGCCTGCTCTCCATCGGAAACGGCGCAATAGGTTCGGAACGTTTTGCCATCCATTCGAGCCGCATATGCGTATCCCGCCGCCTCCGAGAGTCCGCTGCCGAGGGGTCCTGAAGTGCTCTCGAGTCCCGGGAGCATGTCGCGTTCGGGGTGGCCCTGGAGCCTGGATCCAAATTTTCGCAATGTGAGACACTCCTCGACGGGGAAATATCCGGCGTGTGCCATCGTCGCGTAACGCACGGGTGCAATGTGCCCATTACTGAGGAAAAGTCGGTCGCGCTCAGGCATATCTGGATTTTTCGGATCATGCTTCAGTACATTGAAATAGAGTGCCGTAAAAATATCTGCCATCCCAAGAGGCCCCGCGAGGTGGCCCGAGCCGGCAGCGACGAGCATTTCGACAATTGTGCGACGCACAGCGCGCGCGTGCTCAGAAAGTTCGCGCACTTGTTCGTCGGTAAGCGGAATCATCGCACTATTGTACCGTACTTTCCGCGAGCTCTTTCAAGCGCGCGTATGCGGCTTTCGAATCCTCCGCTTTCGAAATCGCCGAGCCGACGCCAAATCGAGACGCGCCAGCTTTTATGAGCGAAACGATGTTACCCTCCGAAACTCCCCCATCCACACTGATGGGGATTTCCGGATGTTTACTATGAAATTCGGCAATCCTGTCTACAGAACGAGGATCAAATGCGATGCCCTGTGTACCAATCGTCGGAATCGACATCATATGAACCACATCCACGATGAAGATATGGTGCTCCAACAACTCAAACGGCGTATCCATAAGAATACCCAAACCGACCTCGCTCGCGCCGCTCCGTCTCCACATATCGAGCGCCGCATGTACCTCATCTTCATTGGAAAACGCCTCCACGTGCCCAATGATGCGCGTAGCTCCGGCGCGTGCAAAAGCCATACCGATTTCTCCAGGCTGTTCGACCATCAGGTGAACCTCCACATCCAAAGCTGCGAGTGACGAGAGCTCGAACGGCTCGAAGACTCCAGCGGAAACATAGGGCCACGTCACATGAGGCGCGAAGATTCCGTCATCAACGTCTACGTGAATGCTCGATGAGAAATTCCGGATTCTTTCTGCGCCAGCCGCAAGATCCGCTGCGCTGGTCGGGACATGGGTCGGGATGATTTCAATCATCCGACAAGTATAACCGACGAAGGCCTGACGACAGAAATCATATTCACTAAAAAACAACATCCCCTCTAGAGGGGGTGTTGTTTTCTAGAATACTAGTGACAATTACGGACAAACAACGGCACTCGCGGCAAGAGATGTTGCCTCTTTCCCTGCCCCCGCAGAGTCAACACACCACCCAGCACTCGCGGTCGTCGGACTCTTCAGCGACACAATAGCCGCCCATCCAGCCGCGGAATCGTGACATACTGCAGACCCGGCAGCTGCTGTCGCGCTGTACGTAAACGCTACAGCATCCGCTCCGACCGTGTTACTCGATCCAAGCTGCTTTGCCGCACCGAGAAGTATTGCACTGATATTGTTTGTACCGGCGGTACACACGTTGTCATACGATCCAGCGGACGAATCGTAGAAAAGCTCTGCCTGAACGCGAGCGTTTGAGAGATTTGCCTTGATCGCCCCATCTGCACCCTTACTTCTTGCGCTATTGAGAGAAGCAAGCACGACCGCCGCCAAGAGCCCGATAATCGCGATAACGACGAGAAGCTCGATGAGAGTGAAGCCCCTCTGCTGATTAAATTTCTTGAACATACATTTCCCTTACGAATTAATATTAAAATTTATAATGTGCTCTCCAAAGATCTCTACGTCACCACCAGGTACGCCGCGATGAGCGCGAGGACCCCGATGCCGATGAGTACGTACTCAGCCTGTTTGCGATCAGAAACGATCCCCATTTTGATCAACATACCGGTTAAATCGGACCCCCCACGCTGCGGCGGACGACCGAATTCATTTGCCTGATCAGAATCAAACTGCACATCGCTCATGCCTTCACAGTATATACCGCAAAATAGACCCTAAAATGACCGTGTGGATAACCAAAATCAACGTTTTTTACGCATTGAGGCTCTCGATTGCCTTAATTCTCCTCGCGTGCCGCTCTTCCCCAGGAAAAGTGGCGGTGAGCCAGGTCGCGACTGCGGATTTAGCTTCTTCAAGCGAGAGAAAGCGCAATCCGAGACTTAGTGCGTTCGCATTATTGTGTTCGCGGCTCGATGCGAGTATGTCGAGGGTGTTGCCGCTCATATCCGTCTGTGGTTTTGCCGCGCTCCCGTAGTAGAGTGCGCAGCGCACCCCCTTGAAGCGATTGGCGACCATCGCCTCCCCTTGCCCCGAAGCGCCAGCGACAATCGCGCGGCTCTCTACACCCTGCGCGGCGTCTAGGGAGAGCTTACGCGCAGCACTCGCTATGATTTCGGGATAATCGTCTGCGGGATCGTTTACAAACGCGCCGCAATCCTCCGCGTCGTATCCGAGACCACGCACGTACTCCACGAGCGCGTTTTTGATCTCAAAACCTGCATGATCGCTTGCTAAGTAGACCTTCATGCCTTGATTCGCTTCGCCACTTCGGATACGTGCTCAACGAGCGTATGGGTGTAGCCCATTTCGTTGTCGTACCACGCAAGTACTTTTACAAGGAGACCATCGACGACGCGCGTCATCGGCAAATCGGCAATTGCCCCGTAAGGAAGACCAAGTATGT
This sequence comes from uncultured Candidatus Saccharibacteria bacterium, assembly GCA_964437185.1. Classification (GTDB taxonomy): domain Bacteria; phylum Patescibacteriota; class Minisyncoccia; order Phycocordibacterales; family UBA2100; genus UBA10103. Next base: position 75,707 of record CAYTFU010000004.1, read on the forward strand.
CGGATGATACGAGCGGCTCTTCAGTGACAGCAAAGACTCGCTTCCAACGATCCGTGAGCGCGGCTTTCTTCAGCGCTTCATTCACCTCTTCTACCGTGGTTGCGCGCTTTGGCGTGAAAGTGATGTCGGTAATAGAGCCAGCGGCCACTGGCACGCGCACAGCAACGCCGTCGAACTTACCTTTCAAATGCGGGTATACGATAGCTGTAGCTTTTGCTGCGCCGGTTGATGAGGGTCCTAGGTTTTGCGCCCCTGCTCGTCCGCGCCGAAAATCGTCGGGAGCGGTGCCGTCGACAATAGATTGCGTAGCGGTGTACGCGTGCGTCGTGTTGAGGAGCGCGCGCTCTATGCCGATCGCTTCGTCGAGAATGCCGATGATGGGATTCGCGCAATTGGTCGTACACGATGCGTTCGAAGTGATGTCGCACGTTCCAAACTTTTCTTCATTGGCGCCAATAAGTATTGTCTCAACGCCCTCGCCCTTTGCAGGCGCGGTGATGACCACATGCTTCGCTCCCGCCTCGATATGCGCCCGGGCCTTCGCCGCTTCTGTAAAATACCCCGTGCATTCAATAACGATATCAATTCCCATTTCCTTCCACGGGAGCTTGAGAGGATCTCGTTCACTCGTCACAGGCACGGACTTCCCGTTGATCATGAGTGATTTGTCTCCCACACTTACTGGAAATTTCGCTCTCCCATATACCGTATCGTACTTGAGCAGGTACGCGAGATTCTCTGCTGGCGAAAGATCGTTGATCGCAACGATCTCAAACTCGCTTCTCCCTTGCGCTGCGCGAGTAAACCCTCTCCCGATTCGGCCGAAGCCATTAATTGCAACTTTTATCATGGCAGGAGTATAGCAGACCGCCAAACTCGCGTATGGCGCGTCGGGGGATATCTTGGACACTCTCTCTTATCCTACGCCTCAAAGCCATAAACGTCGGTCACGGCGCGGGTGCTGGCTCAGGAGGCGGCGGTTCTGTTACGGGGGGAGGTTCTGGAGTCGACTCTGGCGCGGGCTCCGATGCGACAGGTTCCGTCGGCGCTGGTTCCGTTGCGGGAGCGGGAGCTGGCTCTGGAGCAGGTGCGGAGATCTCTGGAGGCGGATCGCTGACCGGCTCTGTCGGCGCGGGCTCTGACGAGGTGGCGCTCGGCGCAATTACCTCTGGTATGGGCTCATACACAACTACGCGTCGCTCAACTGCCGTCGTCCCAGATGAATTTGTGGCCGTGTACCGAATCACCCATTCGCTCGACGTGCTCGTGTCTACGCTAACCGATGAAACCGATTCTCCATTCACGGATACTGCAACAGGAAGACCGAGGTCTTGTTGTGTCGGGCCCGTAACGGAAGCGCCGAGGTCTGTATATGAAGACCCGATCGTGACGCGCACCAAGGTGTCTCCGATAATTTGCATTGTGGGGACCCCCGCATTTGGATCGGCAACGGGAGCGGGTTCGGAAACAGGTGTTGGTGTTGGTTCTGGTGCAGGTGCAGGTGCAGACTCCGATACAACAGCTACGGCAACCTGCGATACGGGGACTGGGGAAGGAACGAACGGTTGTGGTGGCGGAGGTGGTGGAGGCGTGACCACGGGCGTGTATCCGGGCAACTCTTCCGTCTTGTCATCCAAAAACTTCCCCACCAAACCTCCGTATTTCGTCGCGACTTTCTTTTGCGTCACATTCTTCTTCTCTATTTCTTGGGTTTCGGCGAGCCGCTGCACCTCGCGATCCACGATTTG
>CAYTFU010000005.1:0-66978 GCA_964437185.1 uncultured Candidatus Saccharibacteria bacterium
CAATGCCTGAAGATGGGCACGCTCACTGTCTTCGCCGGAAAGCATGTCAATCGCCGGAAGTACAAATGTCGAATATAGACTCATGAATCCTATGGTTCTCTATAATGCGAGTATAGCGTCTCACTCTCGCTCGACCAAACCTTCCGACTACCCTTCCTCACGCAAGTCTTTCAGTTTATTTTCCAAAATAGTTATCCTCATTTTCAAATCCTCGAGCTCACGGTCAATTACAGCCATCGATCCCGACCCGACGGCCGCCTCCAAATCCTTCGCCTTTTTTGTGAGACGCGCCGCATCCTCTTTGTGCGCCGCCCCACGCCATGTCTTTACCGGTTCGTCGATTAAGGTCTTTTTAGCGGCGGAGTGCCAGTACGTCTCTCTTGTATGTGTTCCCAAATGGTCGGGGCCGCCCTCTTCGCGATCGGGGCTATCTTTTCCCCCATGCTTATGGACCCCTCCGCCCATATCACCACTGTACCCTATTTTTCCTTTGATGCTAGACCAGAGGCCGGCAGTGGACAACCTAATCCTACCCACGCGCAATCACTTGTTTACCCCTTGGTCGACCTCTTTTCCAAACGCAACGACCCGGTTTCTCCCCGCAGCTTTAGCGGCGTACAGAGCCTTATCCGCCTTTTTCATTACCAAACCAACCCACTCCTCAGCTGAACTCACGGAATCATTCGGCACAGTATCCGTACCTGCGACGCCGACACTTACTGTGCACCGTATCGTTTGATCATCTCCGTTCTGATCCTTAAACGAAATAGATAGATTGGCGAAATTATCTCGCACTTGGTCCGCTTTTCGACGGGAGAGATCCGTGGACGCCCCGACCATAAGTGCAAAAAATTCTTCACCTCCAGTCCTCGCCACGCCGCCCATGCGCGCTCTTTTCCCCACACGACCAATTAGGTCTTCATGCCTAAAACTACTGGCGAGCAGGTTGGCGAAAGCTTTTAAAACCTCGTCACCGGTGTCATGCCCGTAGGTATCGTTGATTAGCTTGAATGTATCGATATCAAAGGCGAGCATCGCGGCGTCTTTAACGTCCATGCCATCAATTTGTTGCCCTCTCGTTATAGCATCAAACACTCTGCTGGTTCGTTCAAAAAACGCACGCCGATTGGGTAGCTTTGTGAGCGGATCTTCGTACGCAAGTTGAGCGTCTTTTCTTAACTCTCTCAGCTCTCGTTCCAATCGCTCTCCAGCGCTATCGAGCGCTTCCGCCTCCCTCTCCCAGTGCTCACTATCATCTTTGTCTGGACCTTTCCGATGCCTATCAACCGCGCGCCTCCCTAATGGAATTTCCTCACTCATTGCAAGAGTATAGCGCCATATACGCCCCATTCAACCTTTCTCTCGCTCAAAATCAGTGAAATGATACGTTACACCTTCCCATTCTCGCTCCACATCAAAAACTTTCTTCGTAAATTCAGTTTCGTAGAGTGGAAAAAAGGAATCCGCCTCAGCATCCGCATCGATGAGAGTCAGGTACAGTTTGTCCGTATACGGCAGCGCTGCCTCGAATATTTGCGTACCTCCCAATACAAATATTTCTGTCTGATCGAAATTTCGAGCTTGCGCGATGGCAGCTTCCACGCTCGATGCGGTGATGACCCCTTCGTGAGCCCATGACGGATCCCGAGTGACGACAATGTTTTGCCGGTCGGGAAGAGGTGTGCCTCGGTAGGCAATAATCGAGTCGAAAGTCTTTCGGCCCATGATCACAGGATGCCCCACAGTAAGAGAGCGAAGTCGCTTCAGATCCTCAGGAATCTTCCAGATGAGTTCGTTGTTTTTGCCAAGTTCCCTATTTCTGCCAATTGCCGCAATCGCACTTACAATCGCTGTACCTTTGATCATTGCGTAGACATTATCATCAATCCGAAATGCGATGAGATGACATCTCATCGCATTTTTAGCTATCGCTCAAGGCCATCTTCGGAAATTTCGGCGAGGTACTCCCGTGACGCCGCAAGACTCTGCGATAGGGATCTTTGCGCGGCGATTTCAAATCCGTCTCTCGAAAGAATTGGATCGGCATCATGGCCAGCTAGATATCCTTTGAGGCTGGAATAGGGATAGCTCGAGATCCTTCTCTCTAGCGCGCGAATGTTTCCCACTTTTCCTGCTTTCCAGCCTCTCTCATACAACTCCGCAGGATTCAAGTGGATATACTCGAGAACTTTTTGGAAGTATCGATCGGTGCCCACGTGACGGGAGCGAAACGGTCTCAGAAAGAGATTTCCTACGCGCTCGTATTTAGAATTGAAATACATTGTATATGCAAGACTAACCTTCTTCATGAACGTCGTAATACCACCCTCGGTAACTTCCTTCACTAGAATGTGAAAGTGATTGGGCATTAGGCAATATGCGCCGACTGAGACGATTCTATCGCCACACTGAGTTTCGATGACTTGCGATGGATCTATGCGCCTCAGAGCATGCAGCCGAACCGGATCCGTGCCATTGGCCAATCGCAACAACAATAAGAAGCGAGCGGCGTCGTACTCATTTTCAAAAACGTTACGTTTCTCAACTCCTCTATTAAAACAGTGGTACCACTCGCCATATTCGAACGGGGCACGGTTTGCCATTCACTGAATTGTACCCGAATGCGATGAGATGACATCTCATCGCATTTTTATTGGTGGGCAGGGAAATCCTTTTTGAGCTTTTTGAGTTCGCCGCTGAATACGAGCTTCATCTCTGCGCCTTTTTCTTTCTTTCCCTTATCCACCACATCCTTCTGGTGCCACCGGCTCTTGCGCGGCTCTACCTTGTGCTTCAACTCTTCAAATACAAGCTGACAAAATCGCTCGCCCGGATGGAGTTGTATGACCTGCGAGCGCGTGTTGTTGCGTATCGGAAGCGTAAGCGGCCCTTCATAACCCGAATCAATAATGCCGGTGAGGTCTACCGAGAGCCCCTTACGATTGACCGAGGAGCGCGGATAAAGCACTGCCATGAGATCGTCGGGCACTTTGATCGTCTCAAACGTCGAAACGAGCACATACTCTTGCGGCAAGAGCTCAAAGCACTGCCCCTGCTCTAGTTCGATGACGTCGAAATATTCGGGCCCATGATCGCGTAGCGGATCGATCGAGAGTGCCTGCCGACCCTTCGCGGTCATGCGCCACACCTTGGGAATGAGAAAGGTGAATCCGAGGCGAAGGTCGACCGCATGCATCTGAAGCTGAAACCGATCCAAGCCGGGCTTAAACTCAATGTTCCCCGCCTGCACGCGTTCGAGTATTTCTTGCTTAGTAAGAATAGCCATGGTTTAGAGGACGATTTGCAAGCCGGTGATTGCGGCGTGAGGCTTGTATTGTAACGTAAATTGCGAAACGATGCCCTCGACAAGTCTGTGATCGCGCTTCTCCGCCTTTTCGAAGGAACCTTTGGGCAATACGATCGAAATGGGGGCGTGAGCGGTGTCGCGCCGGAGAAGCTCTTCCACCGCCTCATATTGGTTATCGTAGATGTGCGCATTTGAAATCGAATGCGAGTATACACCAGGCTTCACGCCAAGTTTTTGCGCGAGGATCATTTGCAGAAGAGCGAATCCCGCGACATCCGAAGGAAAACCGAGCACCATGTCGTTGGACCGAACGATGTTGTGAAAGTGTAGTCGCCCACCAATAATGTTGACGGTAAACGAATACGGGCACGGCACATTTGCGCGCGCCGTCCCGCCCAAGCCATCGCTCCCCGGATCCCATGTCACGACGACCGCGTGGCGCGATGTCGGATCTTTCTTCAACAAATCGACGAGGAGCTTGAGCTGATCGCGCCCGAAGTGCTTGCGCCACCGATATCCGTACGCCACCGTCACCACGTCGGCGGGATTGGTAAAACTGTCCCAGATTTTTGTAAAGTCGCGCAAGAAATCCGCAGGCTTGCGTCCACCTGCTATAAACCACACTTGTTCGGCGACAAACATTTTCACCGGAATTTTGCGCAAGGTGAGGAGTGGAAAGCCATCGCGCTCGATATCGTGTGAGAAGTGGAGACCTGGCACTGCTTGTACCTCGTGCCCTGTCCTCGCATTTTTCTCGCGCTCCCCTCGCCCGACGATTTCCCGAAGTAGCCCCTGATACGTCTCGTCGAAGCGCGCCATGGAGGTATTGTACGCGCCGTCCGCAGGCCCGCAAACACGTGGTACATTTCGGGCATATGGTGGCAATAGAGTATCCCTACCTCCCTACTGGCCGAACAATCGAGTACGTCGGCGAACAACATGCATGTATGCGGGAGGCGCGCGAGTACGCGCGCCTCCACTCCCTCGACCACGCGGTACCGACCGGCTCCATCGTTGTAAAAGACGAGCTCATTCTCGGTCGCGGCGCGAACGGCAGTTCGTACCACGCCGAGCACGGTTGCGAGCGAGTACGGCGCGGCGTCCCCACCGGCCACGGCTATGAACTGTGCGAAGGATGCAGCCCCGTAAACCACTGCGAGCCACGCGCAATCGCCGACGCAATCGCACGCGGCGGAGCAACAGTTGGCGCGGATCTCTATCTCTGGGGCCACTGGTGGTGCTGCGAGCCCTGCTGGCGAGCCATCATAGAAGCTGGCATTGATCACGTATACCTACTCGAAGGGAGCGAGAGACTGTTTAACAAGGCGAATCCCGCCAATATTATCGGACGGCAGTTTTCATAGTACAATGGCCTCTCATGCAGCGCGGGAAATTCATAGTTTTCGAAGGCGGTGATGGATCCGGAAAAGATACCTTCATCGCGCGTCTTAAGGAAAAGTACGCTTCGCGCACAGACCTCGTCTTTACCCGCGACCCAGGCGGCACCGAGCTCGGCGAAGCGATCCGCAACCTCATACTTTCGCACTCCACAAAATCGATCAGCGTCCGTGCCGAAATTCTCGCATTTCACACCGCACGCGCGGAGCTCGTCGCGAGCGTGATCGCGCCCGCCCTCGCCGCAGGTAAAAGCGTTATTTCGAATCGATTTGAACTTTCAGCTTTCGCATACCAAATCTACGGACGAGAACACCCCGAGCTCTTGCCATTTGTGAAGCAGTTGAGTGAGTTTGTAATACAAGATTGCACACCCGATATGTGCATCTTTCTCGACGTGCCCCCGCGTCTTGCCCTGGAGCGCACGCGACAGCGGCCCGAAGAGCCGAGCCGCTTCGACGAGGAGAGCGTTGCATTCCACGAACGCGTCAACGGCGGTTACAAAAAGCACCTAGCCGATTTCGGCCAGCCCGTGATTGTTGATTCCGGCCGCACCATCGACGAGGCGTGGCCAATCGTCGAGAAGGCAGTAGAATCAATTTTGCCAACGCTATGATTTAGCGTTCCAACATTTTAATAGCATCATTTATTTTTTTATGAATGACTACGCACACATTCAAAAGCAAGATCCGGATGTTTTTAAAGTATTAGAGGGCGAAGAAACGCGCGAGGCCGAGGGGCTCGAGCTCATTCCGTCGGAAAATTACGTCTCAAAAGCCGTGCGCGAGGCCAACGGCTCGTGCTTTACCAACAAATATTCCGAAGGCTACCCGGGCAAGCGATACTACGGCGGCCAGACCTACACCGACGAGGTAGAGACAATTGCGATTGAGCGCGCGAAGAAGCTCTTCAACTGTCAATTCGCAAACGTGCAAACGCACGCAGGCGCGCCTGCGAACGTCGCAATGTACTTTGCTCTCCTTCAGCCAGGCGACACTGTGCTCGGCATGGATCTCTCGCACGGCGGCCACCTTACGCACGGACACCCTGTCACGTACCTAACGAAGATTTTCAACTTCGTCCGCTACAAGATGAAGGATCCCAACACGGGAGAAATTGATTACGATGAGATGCGCAAAGTCGCTCTCGAACACAAGCCCAAAATCGTCCTCGCAGGTTTTTCCGCATACCCACGCGAGCTCAACTACGCGAAGTTTGTCGAGATTGCCCGCGAAGTCGGTGCATACGCAATCATGGACGTCGCCCACATCGCAGGCCTTATCGCTGGCAAGGCGGTGAAAAGCCCGTTTGACTTTGGCTTCGACGTGATGACATCGACTACGCACAAAACCCTTCGCGGCCCACGCGGCGGCCTCATCCTCACGCGCGAGAATGAAGAAATCGCGAAGAAAATCGACAAATCCGTCTTTCCCGGCCTCCAAGGCGGCCCCATCATGAACACCGTCGCAGCCAAAGCTGTGTGCTTCGGCGAAGCGCTCCTGCCATCGTTCCAGACCTACGCATCGCAAATCCTTAAAAACGCTAAGGCTATGGAAGAAGTCTTTCGCTCCAATAACATCCGCATGCTCACTGGCGGCACGAGCAACCACCTTATCCTCGCCGACGTCTTCGGCAGCCTCGGTATGCCCGGCCAAGAAGCCGAGACGCTGCTCGACAAAGCGGGCATCACGCTCAACAAAAACTCGATTGCAGACGACACGCGCAAACCGATGGATCCTTCCGGCATCCGCTTCGGCACGCCCGCAATCACGACACGCGGATTCAAGGAAGCGGAGTGCAAACGCGTGGCTGAATTGATGGTGGACGTCATGAAAAATAAAGACGACGCAAAAAAGCAGTCAGAAATCCGCGAAGAAATCCGCACCCTCTGCCTCAAATTTCCCATCCCCGAGTCGTTTGTGTAAAGACGGATGAGGTGACCCTCTCTCGTGTCCGCGACTTGAGAAAAAAGTGTTTGCCAACAGTCGCGCTTAAGGCACTTTCTCATCTATTCGTTTCTGGCAGCTCTCCGGCGATCTAACGACCTATTGTTTATCTCTGACGGCCGTCAAAGATAAACAATACTTCTCCGCAAGGAGATGAGAGGGCTTTTTAAAAATAACGATTTCGTAAATCGTTATTTTTTATGAAAACCTCACACTCCTTTGTCTCTTTTGAATTCACCATTCGACTTCGCTCATGGTAAACCTGAATGATGCGCTCAAAAGAGTGGGGCATTTTTACGTGTTGCCCCAAGTCCACGGCGGGTTTCGGACCCGCAAAGATCAACCCTAGGACGCAGCGCGTGCCGCCGCGGCCCTTAAGGCCTCGGCGATCGCCGGTCCGCGGGCGTTTATTCGGTTTATCCAATCAACGCCCGCGATTGCGCCGTGGATCGCGGAATAGCCCTCCCAGCCATCGGCAAGCCGATGGACTGGCGCAGGTTTGTCGAGGAATTTGGCCGCCCTGTCCACGGCCTCCCGGAACTCCGGGAGGTACTCGAGGGCATTTTGCCCCCTCTTGGGCAGGGAGTCGTCATACTCCCCAAGGTCGACGAGGTCGACCCTCCGAATCGAGAGAGCGGGGTCGTCGGGCACAAAGACCCAACTTCCCCGAAGATACGAGCGATTTTGCTCGTCGTTAAATTTTTTCGCGCCCGAAATTTCAATCGCCCAGCCAGCTGGCCTGGGCGGGAGTGTTCCGCAGGCGTAGGTCGGCCAAACCTTGGCCGGCACTCTCGCGATCAAAAGAAATTTTCCCATGTCGTACATGTCAGTCATTTCTCTGCCCTCCTTAAGGGCGTCTCGCACAATCCGTGTGCGAATTCGGTTGGCCAGTGCTGTGCGCTGGCCGATGAACGTATCCCAGCAAGACCACCTTGATGGGCAATGAGCCCGCCCGAAGGCGGCAATTTAAGGATGCATTACCATGCGATCCCTCTTTCCTGCACTAGGCGCACAGCCTACTGCGGGAGAAGAGGAATAACAGCGTGTACCTGAAGTACGCATGATTCCAGTTCTACCTATTTATCTGTCAGAGAGCGCATCGGCGAGGCAATTTGGGCACAATGCCGAATGGCTTGTAAGTTTAACATGCTAACATGTGTTTGTCAAGTGAAATATGGCGAATTGTGGACATTTTTGGGGGTATAATCCTCCAAATGCCTGAAATATCACTTACCGTCCTCGTCCAATTCTTCGGCTACCCCGGCCTCTTCACCGCAGTATTTCTGGAATCGGGCCTCCCGATCGGTTTTTTCCTTCCCGGCGCCTCGATGCTTTTTACGGCCGGACTTCTCGCATCGCAGGGATTTTTCAATATTTGGATTCTCATTCCCCTCCTCACGCTCGGCGCGATTTTGGGAGACAACGCGGGCTACTGGCTTGGAGCAAAGCTCGGCGTGCGACTTTTCCTTCGTCCTGATTCTCGATTTTTTCATCACGCGCATTTGGCGCGCGCGAAGGAATTTTACGAGAAGCACGGCATGCTCGCGATAGTGCTTGCGCGCTTTGTGCCTATCGTGCGCACCTTTACTCCGATTGTCGCGGGCATTGTGCGAATGAATTACCGCACTTTCATCATGTACAACATCGTGGGCGCGCTCTCGTGGGCTTCGGGCGTTACGTACATTGGGTACCTGCTCGGCGAAAAGATTCCCGGCGTAGAAAAATATCTCTCCCCCATTCTTCTCGGCATCATCGTGCTCACCTGCATCCCGCTCGGTGTGCAATTGTGGAAAAATTGGAAATCTCCCACACCGCCCACTACACCACTTGCCTAAGACGCGTTTACCCTTTGAAGCCTTGGCGTAAGAGGGCGAGGCCACCCCAGAGTCCGCCTTCGTCTTTGAGTGTCGAGTGAACGATCTCAGGTACCGAGGAAAATTTCTTCATAATGCGCTTCACGTGCGTCGCCACGCTCTCGACGGGAATTCCTATTTCGTTGAACATAGAACCTCCGAGCACTACGCGGTCGGGCGACCAGTGGAGAATGCTGTTGTGCACACCGACCGCAGTTATTTTGGCGAGTTCCTCCCACACAGGATCATCTTTTGCGACTTCTTTTGGCGGCTTGCCAAATCTTTTTGAGATCACGGTACCCGAAATCAAATCTTCAAGCGTTTGCACGCCATCTGCATCAAGGTATTGCCCTCCCATTTCTGCGCGACCGCGGTCAATCGCCCCGCCGATGATTCGGACGCCGTTTACACCCGTCGAGACTGTCATATAGAAAACGACCGGAGCGCCCATGCCCGCACCATACACGGCCTCGCCAAGTCCCACCTGCGCCGTATCGTTTTCAAGAAAGACCCGCGTCGATAGCGCTTTTTCGATATCACCGGCAAGTTCGTGGCCTACCCATTGCGGAAGGTGTCGCGCCTCGCCAATGGTGCGTTTGTTGTCGGAAAGTGGGCCGGGGACGCCGATTGCGATAGCCTCAATCGCACGATTACCGGCCGTCTGCCGCACCGCGTCGCAAAAGCGCGTAATGCCTTCGCGGTAATCTTGCGACGTATCAAATTTGCTCGGCGCATCGTACTGTTCGAGACTCGCACAACCTGCGATGCGCGTCTTGCTGCCCCCTATGTCGGCGACGATATACATGACTCACTGCGCAATGCGCTTCTTAAATTCCGCAACCAACGGCGTCTCAGGATTCGGAACGCCGTAATCATTTGCGAGCGTGAAAGACACCCAATCGGCGAGAATTGCAGAATTGAGCGCTTTTTCAAATCCCGTTTTCCCCGCAAGCGCAATTTTCTCCACCGGAATCCCGCGCTCACCGAGAATTTCCGCCGCCACCTTCATCCGTTCAACAACGCGCGGGTGGTCACTAAAATCCTGCAAGAAAAGCGCGTGCATATTGCCCGAAATGGAGCGCGTGGAATCCGCGACATCAAAGCCCGAAAGCTCATTGTGGCAGAGCTCGGGGAAGACGTTGCAAAATGCGGGAATCTTCGATGTCTCGTTGAACTTTATTTTCCAAATGTAGGAGATCGGCACGTTCGCCGCCGATGAATAAATGAGGGGTACTTTGCCGCGAAGCGCTGCCGCGAGGCGCTCCCCCTCCGCCTTTCCGACCGTCGGATCGACGCGCTTGCCGGACGCGCGAATCGAATCTTCGAGCATAGGATTACTCATGAGGCGCGCCATAGCGATCATGGAGTAGCCGACCGCCATGCGCGGCTGAAGGCCCGTCTGCGGAATAAGGATGAGCGGCGCGCGATGTTCGCGAGCAAATTCCGCGAGCTTCCCTCCCGTCGTCGCGGCAACGACCGGCAATCTCCGCTCAAGCGCAGTGCGCGCCGCATCGAGCGTTTCCTCCGTCGTCCCTGAATAAGAACTCAAAATCACGAGCGTATCCCGCGCCTGATCGGGCGCCACATCGGGAAGACTGTAGTCTCGATGAATCTCAATATTTGAAACCGCTCCAAAACGCTTGATGAGCCACGCACCCAAGTGCGACCCACCCATTCCTGCAACAATATAATGTTTAAATGGCCGGAGCGTTTCTCCCCTCTCGACCTCCGGTACCCAATCAAACTGCGCGCTGAATTTTGCAAGCGTATCTCCAATCATGACCGGCATTGTAACATCTCTCCGCCGCATCGATGAATGCGCTATTGTATCGATGCGGCATAAGGGGCCGTAGTCCCAAATAACTATCTTGTTATTTGTGAACGGACCCTAAGGCGTAGGGTTGCAGTTGGCGCTAATACCCAACTCCTCAACCCGATCTAAATACTTAACGACCGCGGCCACATATGAGGCATGCGCCCATGTGAGCGGCGCCGCGCACACCTGCTCGCCAGTATTTGGGTTGAGCTGCTCGGAAAGCACGCCAGAAGGTTGTGCGTGCCGGACAACCCAGCTAAATATTTCGCGCACACGATCAAGATCGGATTCTGTTCGCGCATTCGCGATGAGGTACTCTGCATAAAAGAGCGTTGTGAGTACCCACGGATTGCCCGTCGATGCACCCGGCACACGATAATAGTCGTCGTTTTCAAAACGCGCGATGCCGCCGATCGACACGCCGTGACTCAAAACCTCAACGCTTTTTTCAAACGCACGGGCAAGTTTTGGGTCGCCGGGCGGGAGCAGGCCGAAGGCGAAGACTCCGTAAACGCTCGAAATGTCGATAGTTTTGTCGTACACGAGCGATCCGTCTTTCCAATTGACGAGCTTCACAAACGTGCCGAGTTGATCATCCCAAAGATATTTTAGGACAGCATCCCGTATTTCTGAGGCAGCGTGGCGATATCGAGTCTCGTGCGACTCTTTACCTAATATTTTTGACATCTCGGCTGCGGCGATAAGCGCGCCATACACCGTCGCGGCTGTAAAGGTGGAACATCCGCGCAGTCGCTCCCACAAATCGTACGACGGACGAGGCAGCTTCGTCTGCGGATCGCGATAGTCGACAAGAAAATCCGCCGGACGTTCGACCAGAAGGTTGTAGTTGGATTCTAGAAATTCGAGGTTGCGGCTGTGCTTGTAGTGTTCCAAGAGCGCGTAGACGACGAGTGCCGTTTCATCTTCTTGGATCGGCAATTGCGGATGACCGTCGCGAATCCAGGGGTGCCACGACGAACCGAGCGATTTGTCCGGCAAATACTTGTGCATGAGGTACCCCTCTTTTGTTATGACGTCTTTGCAAAATTCGAAAAAGCGTTTTGCGACGGCGCCCTCCCCGGCCATGTCGAGCGACATCGCCACGTACGCGCCGTCGCGCGGCCACACATAACTATACGTATCGAGCCCATACTGCATCATGTCTGAATCGGTGGACGCGATGATGCCACCGTCTTTGTCGACGTGCGCGCGGATGTACATGAGCGAGCGGCGGAAAAGCGCTACGTGCTCTTTTGAGAGTCCGTAAAATTTCCAATCGTACGCATGCACCCACGCACGCCAAAACGCGGTCGTGGTGCGAAGCAAATGCTCCGGCATCTTTTTTACGACCACCTGATTGAGCTCATGCGCCTCAGGGATTGACTGCGCTGCGACCATCCAGTAATGACACGTGCGCGATTGCCCGCCTGCGTAGCGAGCATAGAGACCGATGATGGAATCCGCCGGGCCGTGTTCTATCGGATTTTTGGAGAGCACGCCATCATCCCCATCGCGATACGTCCCTTCGAGACCAGCGAAATTTACGCGCCCCGTCGCATAATCTTCAAACGGCACGCCGTCGAGGAGTGCGCGTATGAGAAACACCCGATGCCCCTTGTAGTGGATCAGTGAGTGCGACCCGGGGTCGAAATATGCCGTATCGCTGCCGTGCGATTTGTAAATCTCAAACTCATGCCCGAAATACAGTTTGATATCCCTCGATTCCTCCGAAGTATTGGTGACAACGACACGGCGTACAAATACGGGCCGCTCGTTGTATACGGTGTCGGTAAGCGCGAGATCGACGCCGAGTTTTCTATTTCGCGCAATGACCGAGCTCACAAGCGCTTCCTCCTCGCAAGAAATATTGATCTCCCAATCGGCATCTTGCGACAGCCAACTAATTTTTCCGTCGACCCACACACCGAGACGATGAAGGTAGTGTCCTCGCACGTGATCCTCGAGTCCGACATGCGGATAGTAAATGTCTCGCACCTCGGCATGCTTATCGAGCGCGATGCACAGCTCGCCGTTTGATAAGACAATTGAGCGCGACATATCACCCTGCCGGCTTCGCCACGCGAAGGCGGAGGTCGGAAAGCGCGTTCATGTACGCGATGTACGCATCGTAGGGCGATTCATACGGAGAAAAATACGCATGCACGTCGCCATCGGCAAACCACTTCGTACACATGTAGTAGAAGTGATCGGAGGTCTGAAGCTTGCGCCAGTCATCGAGCAATTTGTGATCGTTGGCGCGCAAAACGTCGTTTTCGAGCGCGTACACATTTTCGATTGCCGCGCGCTGCATCGGATTGCCTACCCACGCCGTCAAATCGCGATCGGTGTCTGCCCACGTAAGAATGTGCGGCACATCCACCTCATCGCGCGGATCGTACGAAGCGATGACCTCTGATGGGGTTTTGAAATCGATGCCAGGATTATACGAAAGTTGTCGAGGCAGATTTTCAAGAAAGTGAAAAATCCCCGTGTCTTCCCACTGATGCTCGCCAAACGTTTCGTAATCCATGAAGAGGTTGACCGTATCGCCATCGGCCTCACCCAGCCACGCACCAAACTTTTCGGTCGTAAGCGGCCACTCGGCCCAATCGCGCGAAGAAAAACGGAACGCGACGTCGTCGGACAACCTATAATTTTTGAGGAGGAGCCGCGTGTTCTCTGCACCACTCGGCTTGTATACATAATTCGGACTTCTCCACCCAAGTACCGGATCCCATCCCTCCGCGATGACACCCGCGTATCCGCTGCGATCCGCCCACTGCCCCAAATCATTTCTGTATGAGAGCTCGGTGTTGCGAAACACGCGCGGGCGAACACCGAAAAGTCGGCGGATAATATCACGGTGCTTGGTGACCTGCTGTTCAAACTCAAGAGGAGAGTAAAAAAACGCGAGACTGTGGTAATAGGTCTCGCCCAACACCTCCGCCCTCCCGGTGTCTACCACTTTTTTGAATAGCTCGATAACCTCGGGAGTGTGACGCTCCATCTGTTCAAGCGCGATACCCGAAAAGGAGAAACTCACCTTAAACTCCGGATGGCGATTCAATAGATCGAGTATGAGCCGTGTCGCCGGAATGTACGATTTTCGGGCAACCTTTTCCAAAACCTTCCGATTATTGAGATCGCTTTCGCCGCGATCATTGAAATACTCGGCATCGTTGCCGACGTCAAAAATGCGGTACCGCTTTACGCGATACGGTTGGTGCACTTGAAAATAAAAACAAACTGACTTCATGATTTTTCAGTTTTTGACTCCGCCCAATGTTGTGCGAACATAGACATTCTACCACCTCCAATCATCTCATTGGGTGAGGTCTTGCACAATGGTGTTGACTTTGAGAGCCGCGTCGGTCCAGGTGAGCCGATCTGCCTCGCGCGATGCGTTTTCGGAGAGCGTTTGGCGCAACCCAGGGTGGCCGACAACCGAAAGGATTTGATTTGCCATTTCTTCGACATCCCAGAAATCGACTTTAAGCGCGTGCTTTACGACTTCAGAAACTCCAGACTGCTTCGACATCAACACTGGCGTGCCGAGCTTCATGGCTTCCAGCGCCGTGAGACCAAAGGGCTCCGATACCGAAGGCATCACGAAAAGATCCGCGACAGAATATACTTCGTGCCTCTCCTCGCCTTCAAGAAAACCGGTAAAAAAGACCTGCCCTGCAATGCCGAGCTCTGCCGCAAGGTTCATCATTTGATTTTCCATATCTCCCGAACCGGAAAGAATGAACAGCACCTTGGGGTCGTGTTCGGCCACACGCTTGGCGACTCGCAAGAAATAATCCGGCCCTTTCTGCAGCGTCACACGGCCGATGAAAAGCACCATTTTGTACCCGCGCGCTTTGAGCGCCCGCAAGCGCGGCAGCGCGCCACTTCCTTTTGCGGGGGTGGTGGATTCATCGATTCCGTTGTAAATGACGCGCACTTTTTCTTCCGGTATGCCGTACTCGCGCACAATAATTCCTTTCGTTAATTCTGATACAGCAATCACGCGATCTGCATACTCCATTCCTTCCTTTTCGATTCGGTAGACGTCGGGATTTACGCCCGCAGAGCCTCCGCATCTGTCAAACTCGGTTGCGTGCACATGCACGATGAGTGGCTTGCCGGAAACGCGCTTGGCCTCCATTCCAGCTCCAAAAGATAGCCAGTCGTGCGCGTGGATCACATCAAACTGCTCACGCCGCGCGATCCCCGCACCAAGGCTCGCGTACCGCAGCACCTCGCTCATCAAATCCTGGCCGTAAATTGAAATTACCGATCGATCACCTCGTACCACATAGCTCTTAGAGGTCACGTAGGGCCGCAAAATGGAGTTTATCGCCACCGATTCGACGCCCTCGATATCGGCAAAAATCATCCGCGCCCACTGGGTCTGGATATCGAGCTTCTTTGGCATGACGAAAAGCACATCGAGTCCGATGTTCGAGAGTGCGCGCGTGAGACCGAGGCATGCGACACCGAGCCCACCGCTATGGTAGGGCGGAAACTCCCATCCGAACATGAGGACACGCTTTTTCATTGTTAAAAATTGTTGATGACTGTAGAGATTTTACCATGCGCATGCTACGCTCCACACATGATTTGTCCTCGTGTGGTGATATTCGATCTCGACGACACACTCGCAGAGAGTTTTCAGCCGCCGACCGCGCAGATGGTAGAGAAATTGCATGCATTACTCGATCGAGTGCCCATCGGACTCATGACGGCGGCCGGCCTGCCCCGCATTCGCGAGCAATTTATCGATCATTTGAAAGATTCCGAGCACATATCGCGCTTCTACATTTTCCCCAATAGCACTGCAGAATGTTATGTATTCAAGGACGGCGAGTGGGGTGTCGCCTACAGCCTCGGCCTTACGCAAGAGGACCGCGAATTGATCAAAAGAGCCATTACCGATGCCCTCGCTGAGACGGGCATTCTGGGTGAGAGCCCGAAACATGAGCCGCTCATCATCGATCGCGATGCGCAAATCGCTTTTGCCGCCCTTGGACTTGGCGCTTCCTACGAAGATAAAGCATCCTGGGATCCCGATAGAAAGAAGCGGCTGGCGCTTATTGATGTGCTTCTCAAGAAGATTCCGCAATTTGAAATTTTGATGGGCGGCATGACGACTATCGACATCACACACAAAGGGATCAACAAAGCATACGGCGTGAAGTGGCTTTCGGAAAATCTCGGCATCCCCACGGGCGAAATGATCTTCGTCGGCGACGCACTCTACCCGGGCGGCAACGACAACGTCGTGATCCCGACCGGAATCCAAACCCGCGCCGTCACCAACCCGAGCGAAACTCTCCTCGTCATCGACGAACTCCTCACCATCTGCCCGAGCACCTAGCCAACGGTCGCAGCTATCGCTGCGCTCGGTATGTGCCGGAGGAGAGACTCGGTCACGAATCCTGTATTTGTTGTGTGCCGGAGGAGAGACTCGAACTCTCATGGGTTGCCCCACACGATTTTGAGTCGTGCGCGTATACCATTTCGCCACTCCGGCATAGAGTCCGTTCGCAAATAACCGAAGAGTTATTTGTGATTACGGAATCTTGTGCCGTATCCACTAAGAGCCCGTGGATACGGTACTCGCCCTACGCTTCTTAAGCAGAGGACTGCGAGAAATCATACGCGTTTTCTGCCGAATATCCAATATCGTGTTTTCTCCACAATCCGATACACGATTCCTGCCAGCTGACGAAACCCGGGCAAGCGCCCGAGCCGCGCGACCACGCGCCACTGAGGGTACTGTTCAAGAATTTTGAGAACCCCATCGGCGCCCTTGTACATCTCGCCATGTTCGTCCACCACATGAACATCACACATGGCTTCCTCCTCAGACACTCCCTCCGGCAAAACCCCCTTAGAAATATCCGCGTGGGCAAAGGAACGACCGCGCGAAGATTTTTCTACCGAATCCATGAGACCCGAACACAAATTGCACACCCCGTCGTAGTACACCGTGATTTTCGACTGACTCTCCATGGTGGATATTGTACCCCGTGAGATATTCACCGTGAACATCCGCACTCTGTGAGAAATATCTAACGGGGTGTACTATTGCGTCGCCATGAGCGCAAAAACGAAAGTCTTGATTGTCGTCGGCCCTACTTCCTCTGGAAAGAGCGCGCTCGCCGCGGAGCTCGCGCGCCGATTTCACGGAGAGATTATCTCTGCAGACTCACGACAGGTGTATCGCGGGCTCGACATCGGCACCGGCAAAGTCACCAAGCGCGAGATGCGCGGCGTTC
Source organism: uncultured Candidatus Saccharibacteria bacterium (assembly GCA_964437185.1). GTDB lineage: Bacteria > Patescibacteriota > Minisyncoccia > Phycocordibacterales > UBA2100 > UBA10103. The sequence goes on from CAYTFU010000005.1 coordinate 16,584, forward strand.
GGCATCACTTGCTCGATGTGGCATCGCCGCGCACGGTGTTTACCGCAAATGACTTCGTGGAGCGTGCGCGCCGAGCAATAGAAGATATCGCCGCCCGAGGAAAGTTGCCCATAGTCTCGGGCGGCACGGGATTCTATATCGACTCGCTTCTCGGCCGCGTCATACTGCCTGCCGTGCCTCCCAATTTGAAGCTGAGAGCGCGGCTGCATACCAAATCCGCAGCCAAGCTTTACCGTATGCTTGAACAGCGCGACTCTGCCCGAGCACTAAGCATGGACACGCCGAGCGAGCGCAACAACAAAGTCCGCCTCATTCGTGCACTTGAAATCGCGGAGAGTCGCGAGAGCGCAAAACATATCGATTTACGAAATTGTTATGAATCGCTGTGGATTGGTATTGCGCCGCCGCTTCAATTGCTCGAGAAAAAGATCGCCGCTCGACTAGCGGCGCGCATGAAAAAAGGCATGGTCGCCGAAGCGAAGCGCCTGCACTTAGCGGGTCTTTCGTACAAGCGAATGCATACGCTTGGCCTTGAGTACCGCGCGCTCGCTTCCCTATTACAAGGTCGCATTTCGCGCGCAGAAATGGCAACACAACTGCAATCCGCGATCAGAAAATACGCCAAACGACAAATTGCCTATTGGAAACGCAACAAAGAAATCGCATGGTTCGAAGCTCCTAATGCACCGCGCATCTGGAAAATGGTTGCGAAGTGGGATGCAAGGCGGGCGATGTAGGAATCGAACCTACGACGTCGGTTTTGGAGACCGAAGTTATACCATTTAACTAATCGCCCAATTTTGGCTTGCGTAAGGTCTGCAGCCGTTGAGAGAGTATAACGCACCTCACTTCAGCCGACTACTTCTTAGACTCCTTGTGCTTCGTGTGCGCTTTGCACCACTAGCAGTTCTGGGAAACCCACTCCGCTTGCTGACGGATTCCCATACCTTCCTCCACGGGGAACCGGCAGGTTCCCCGACCCCCTCCTTCTGCAAGTGGCTCGCAAAAGGCATTCGTAAACTCTCTTACTTCTTAGATTCCTTGTGCTTCGTGTGCGCTTTGCACCACTTGCAGTACTTTTTTAGTTCCACCTTGCGGGTTACGAGTTTGCGGTTTTTGCGTGACCAGTAGTTGATGCGGGCGCACTTGCCACACGCCAATTTGAATAGTTGATCCTGAGACATGCGCGGCACTATACGGTAATTAGCCCCATTTTGCAAATTTTTAACTGCCTTCACCCGCCGGATGCTCCCTTTCATACTCCTCGACCATCCTGAAGAATGCTGACGTAGGCCCACGGGGCATAAGCACCTTTGCTGGGAACGCCTCAGTCAAGTCCTCCTCTGTTTTCGCCCTCGCAACCCGCTCTGAAAATACTTTCCACATTTCCTGGTTCACTGAGCCGTCGGCTTTCACAAACTGCATCCAGAGCGCAGGCGCGGCTAAAAATTTTTTGGTGTCACCAATCGCCTCGACGGCCTCTAAGGACTCTTGATACTCGATGGGAAACAATTCGCGGTAACGGGGCAAATTATATAGCCAGGATTGTCCGTTCACCATCTTGTTTTCGTCTGGATATAACGTGCGAATTTCTTTAAACATCTCGTACAATTCGCGCTTTCTTCTTTCCAGTTTGTCGAGTGACAAGGGACCTCCTCCGACATTATCTCGATTGTCAAAGTGTACGTTGATTTCTCCGGGGCGAGAACTATCCATCGGTTGAACATCGTAATGAAAACAACCGAATCGGTGCTCGGTTCGCATATTACGCCCTTCCTTCAAGCTGTTATATTTTTCGTACGCAATTTGGGCCACGTCCTGAAGTTTATTAGCAGAGACAAGGGGTGTCGCTTGCTCTATAAAATCTTCCCAAATTTTCCAGAGCGCATCGTATGTAGCCTTATCTCGACCGGGCAACTCATGCCCAAGCACATTAAAAAACGGCGTGTGAGACGACAAAGCTTCTCTAAACGGTATTTCCTTCAATCTTGAAGCTGCGTCGGCGTACTCCACCATTACCTGAAAAACTTCCCTACTGTATCGAACTTCCTCGTTAAGATCATCAGAAAGCTGAGACGGTGCTTGGGGTCCCTCAAGCGAACCATTCTTACGATCGCCCGCCGTTTTCCCCACTGCTCTTATGGGCGTCTCGCGCATATCAATAGAAACGATTTCTATCCTACGTAGCGACCTAGGCCCGAGGACAGATGCTGTTCCACGGTCCAAATTCGGTATTTCCCCCAACGAGCGTCCGCATGATTGTGTCCACCACTAGCCAACCCATGAGGATAATGACAAGACCAATCGCAACATTGGTAAAGACCTTTTTTGCCTTTGTCGTCTTATTCATATTGCCCATAGCGGTCATGTAGACCCAGCCCGCCCAGGCGAACAGAATGGCCGAGAGAAATACCGCAATATAGATAGCTGTGTTGAGAATGTTTTGCGCAAGCGTCGCAAGATGACACACAGTACACTCCGTGCCACTGAGAGAAGTACCGTCGCAGGGCACCACCTTGTTCAAGACGTTCTGCTGCGCCGTGGCGAGAGATGGAAGTGCAGTAGAAATGAGGAGCATCAACAGCAGGATCGTCGCTGCTCTCGTCCGAATCATCGCACCATTGTAGCACGGGTATGTGTTTTGTGCGCCGGGCAGGATTCGAACCTGCGGAGACCGAAGTCGCGTGGTTTACAGCCACGTGCATTTGACCACTCTGCCACCGACGCAGTGCGGATATTATGCACCAACAGAGCTCTTTGCGCGAGCGCGAGCGCCACGCTGGCGCTCGGGGCCTTTGCGAATGTCGAAGGTGAAATCACCCTTGCCGTCCACCCCGCCGTCCGCGTTGTAGTCCACCGTCACGGATCCGCCCTCAAGAATGCCGCGCGCGACCATCAGATTCGCGACAGTCGTGAGAATTTTGGTCTGAATGAGCCGCTTGAGCGGGCGGGCGCCGTACTGCGGGTTGTAGCCTTCTTTTGCGAGGTGAGAGAGCGCCGCATCGGTAAGCGAAAGCGCGATTTGCTTTTCTTCCAAACGCTTCGCCACAAGCTCGATCTGCATTTTCACTATTTCGGAAATCGAAGCGTTCGAGAGAATGTTGAACAGCACGATCTCGTCGAGGCGGTTCAAAAACTCTGGTCGAAAGAAATCTTTGAGCGATCCCATCACCTTGTCTTTCACTTGTTCATACCGCTGATCCTCGGTTCGCGAAAGACCGCTTCCAAATCCGAGGCCCGACATTTTGTCGATGTGCTCGGATCCGATATTGGAGGTCATGATGATGACGCAATTTTTGAAGTTGACGGTGCGACCCTTGGCATCAGTGAGTCTGCCGTCGTCCAAGACTTGGAGCAGCACGTTGAATACCTCGGGATGCGCCTTTTCGATTTCGTCGAACAGAATGACAGAGTATGGGCGATGGCGGACAAGCTCGGTAAGTCCCCCTCCCTCGTCGTGGCCGATGTAGCCTGGGGGCGAGCCGATCATCTTCGACACGGAGTGCTTCTCCATGTATTCAGACATATCGACACGAATGAGCGACTTATCACTATTGAAGAGAAACTCGGCGAGCGCGCGCGTGAGCTCGGTCTTTCCGACGCCTGTGGGACCAAGAAAGAGAAACGACCCTACAGGCCGATTTGGATCGGCAATCCCCGCGCGCGAGCGCTTGATCGCATCTGCGACTTTTTGCACCGCCTCATCCTGCCCCACGATGCGCTTCTTGAGCTCGGTCTCCATGCGCGAGAGCTTCTCCGCCTCCTCCTCAAGCATGCGGAACACGGGGACTCCCGTCCATCGTGAGACGACAGCAGCGATGTCTTCTTCGGTCACCTCCTCTTTGAGTACGCGGCGAGTCTGTTGCAATTTTTTCAAACGCTTTTGAGCGACGTCAATTTCTCGTTCAAGCATCGGGATTTTGCCGTACCGAAGCTCGGCGGTCTTCGTAAAGTCTGCAGAGTTCTCTGCGGAATCTGCTTCGAGACGATACTTTTCAAGCTCGCCCTTCGCGCGCTTAATCTCCGTGAGCGTCTCTTTTTCATTTTTCCATTTCATCTCGAGCTCGCGAGTAGAATCTCGAAGATCTGCGATTTCCTTCTCAATTGACTTCACTCTCGTGCGAGCCTTTCCTTCGGAGGCTTCGGCCTCCTTCTTCAGAGCTTCGCGCTCAATTTCAAGCCGAGCGACTTTGCGGTGCGCGTCTTCGAGCACGGGAGGTTTATTTTCGAGTGAGATGCGGAGTGCGGAGGATGCCTCGTCGATGAGGTCAATCGCCTTATCGGGGAGAAATCGCTCCGTAATATAGCGAGACGAAAGCTGCACCGCAGCGACCATTGCCGTGTCAGTGATGTGAACGCCGTGGTAGAGCTCGTAGCGCTCCTTTAGGCCGCGCAAAATCGCGATCGCATCTTCGACTGACGGCTCATTCACATATACCGGCTGAAAGCGGCGAGTGAGCGCGGCATCGTGCTCAATGTGCTTTTGGTATTCCTTGAGAGTCGTGGCTCCCACAACGCGGATCTCCCCGCGCGCGAGTGCGGGCTTCAACATATTTGATGCGTCCATTGAACCTTCAGCGGCGCCGGCGCCAACGAGCGTGTGAATCTCGTCGATGAAAAGAATGATCTTGCCCTCCGAGCGCTCCACCTCTTTCATGACCGACTTCAGACGCTCTTCAAATTCTCCGCGGTATTTGGTGCCCGCGATGAGGAGTCCGAGGTCGAGCTGGATCAGCTCCTTGTCGCGGAGCGATTCCGGCACGTCTCCGCTCGCCATACGCTGCGCGAGGCCCTCGGCGACCGCCGTCTTCCCCACGCCCGCCTCTCCAATGAGGACGGGATTGTTTTTTGTCCGACGAGAAAGGATTTGAATCACACGCGTAATTTCGGTATCGCGACCGATAACAGGGTCGAGCTTGTTTTCGCGCGCGCGGTCGGTCAGTGATCGGGCGAAGCGCGTGAGCGCGCGCGATTTGGTCGTCGTCTCACTCTCTCGAATCTTGCCCTCTTTAATATCAGTAAGGACACGTGCGAGCGCCGCGCGATCAATTTTAAATCGCGAGAAAACCTCCGCAGCAGGCCCCGGGTGCTCTGCAATACCGAGGAGCAAATGCTCTGGCGAGACGAATTGATCGTTGAACGACGCAGCGATGCGCGGCGCAGCTTCAAACACGCGGACGAGCTCGGGGGTCAGGTACAGTTGAAATGATGGCGAAACAGCAGTGTTACCTCCTCCGCCCTCGATCATCTCCAAGATAGAGTCGCTGAGGTGCGTGATATCCACTTCGATCTGTTCAAGCATGGGAAGCACCATCGTCTCCTCTTGCATGAGGAGCGCCGCAAAGAGGTGAAGCGTCGAGACTTGATTGTGTCCGCGCTCTACCGCGAGCTGATGCGAGCGATGTATCGCTTCCTTCGCCTTTGTCGTGTAGTTGTTGAATGGAGCCATAATGTATATATGAAATACTAAATGTATTATACTATATTTGCCAAAAAAGGCCAGCCCCGACTCCTAGGGCCCGGTGGACGTTTCCGCTTTTTTTACGAGCACGCGGGCCGATACGAAACTTGATGGCTCGGCAGCGCGCGAGACGGCAGTACTCAGACCGCGCAAATTTCCATCGGTATCAAAAAGCGGCGATCCCGGAAGAATTGAGCCTTCTGCAATGTCCGTCTCGATAATCTGCGGCGCCGATTCGTCTACCCCCGGCACGAGCGCGGTTACAATTCCTGCGGCGATACGCGCGACAGACCTTCCGGCAACAGCGATCAAGCTTTCGCCGAGCATCGGATCTTTCGGCGAGAGCGTGACGGGTTTCCACGTCACTGGCTTTCCGTCTGCGGTTGTCGTTGCTGTCGTGAAGTAAGAGAGACCGTAGACAGCATCCTTTGAAGAAATAAATCCTCGTACGCGCGTATTGTCATTACGCTCCACCATCGTGCTCACAGAATCTCCGATATCAGCACCGCTCACGATCATTCCTGTACCATCGGAAACTACGCCAAGGCCAAGGAATTGCGGATTTTCGACGTCGCTCGTATACAAACGAACCACCGAGGGCTCGATCCGGCTCACCATCTCGGATATGAGCGTCGACTCCTTTACTACAACGGTTTTCTCCTGCGTGATCACCGTGGCCGCGGATTGCCCTGCTGGTACCACCTTTTCTACCGTACGCTCAATGATTCTATTAACCGTTTGCGCTATCGCAGGAGGCGCCTGATCCATGAGCGAGACGGTGACGATGCCTGTCGCAATCGATGTTACAAAAGAGACGAGGAGCGTGAGGAGAACTATCTGAGATTTGGAGAGTTGCTCTATATCCATAGACGCATCGTATCACAACCAAGAAAAAATCAACGGGGAAAAAGCTGCTTGAGCGCGCTGAGAGCTCGCGCGAGATCTCTCTTGGTAGTAGAGCGGCCGAGGGAGAATCGGATGGTGTTGGTGGCGCGCCACTCCTCCCCTCCGAGCGAAGCGAGTGCAGCTACGACGTGTGATTTTGCCTCCCCCGACCTGCATGCGCTCTTTGTGGAAACGGAGATTCCTGCGTGATCGAGCTGCAATACAAGGTATTCGCCCGTGCGCTCACCGGGAATAGAAATGTTGAGCATGTGGGGCAGCGCATGTCTTACATCCCCATTCATGTACATACCTGGTATGTACATGGCTAGGTTGCGGACGAAATGATCGCGGAGATCGCGGAGGCGTTTGGTCTCTTCAACACGCTCACGCCTGAGTACTTCGAGCGCCTTGGCGCATCCGACGGCTGCCGCCACCTTCTCTGTCCCCGCCCGAAGGCCTTTTTCTTGTCCACCTCCTACTATCATTGGCGCGATCGACAATGGATCGCGCACGAAGAGCGCACCCGACGTACGCGGACCATACAATTTCCCCGCGCCGAGAGACAGCATGTTGACGCCGAGCGTATGCACCTGTGGCGAGAGATAGAGCGGTGCCTGTCCTGCGTCGCTGTGAAAAATTATCCGCTTCCCGTTGGCCGCGCCTCCGGGATGGGAGTGTTCAAATGCTCGAATCGCGCTCGCAATTTTTGAAAGCGGCGCCACCGTTCCGATCTCGTTGTTCGCCCACCCTACGGAAACGAACACGGTGTCCGCTCGAAGTGCGTTTGCAATAGATTCCGGTGTCACGATGCCGCCTTTATTTGGATCGACAAACGTCACCCTTCCGCCCAATCGTTCGATCTCTCCAAAACACTCCAGCACCGAATCGTGCTCTATAGAGCTCGTGATCCAATGCGTGCCGCTAAGAGAAACACCCGCAAGCGTGAGCTTGCGCCCATACCCAAGAATTGCAAGATTATTGCTCTCGGTAAGACCCGAAGTGAAAATGATTTGACGGGCCTTGCAGCCAAGCTCTGCGGCGACGCGATCGCGAGCCCTCTCCAAAACACGCGCCGCTGCCACACCCTCCGCATGTATGGAACCAGGATTACCGATGAGCGCCTCTGCCGCATGCATCTCTCTCAGAACCGAAGGAAGCAGTGGGGTCGCGCTCGCAAAATCGAGATAAATGCGCGACGCCTTAGATAGAGCCCTTCGCTTAACGGATCGTTTCGCAGTCATGTGTGCCATTCTGCACTCACGAAGATTCTTTTACAAATCTCTATTTTAGTTGTACACTTGCGCTTTCGCTTCGGCCCTCGCGCACCTATGACCCTTCAGTATGAAAAACACAGCCACACACACGATCGAGCGACCTCCCATTGTGGCGGTTTTGGGGCACGTCGACCACGGTAAATCAACGCTACTCGATTTTATCCGCAAGTCCAACACCGTCGCCAAAGAATCTGGCGGCATCACGCAACACGTGGCGGCGTACGAAGTTGTGCGAGAGAAGGGCGGTACAGAGAAGCGCATTACATTCATCGACACACCCGGACACGCTGCGTTTGGCGCCATCCGCGAGCGAGGCGCGACTGCCGCCGATATCGCCATTCTCGTCGTCGCTGCCGACGACGGGGTAAAGGCGCAAACGCTTGAAGCACTTCAGAGCATTCGCGATGCCAAGACGCCATTCATTGTCGCGATCAACAAAATTGACAAACCCAACGCTGATCGAGAGAAAACGATTCGCACGCTTCTCGATCAGGATGTGTTCCTCGAAAAATATGGAGGCGACGTGCCGTGGGCTGCGATATCTGCAAAAACTGGCGAGGGCGTGGAGGAGCTTCTCGATTTAATTTTGCTCGTCGCAGAAATCGAGACGTTTACGGGAGATGAATCAGCACGCGCGAAGGGTTACGTAATTGAAGCGCACCGAGACCAGAAACGCGGGCTCGCCGCAACACTCATCATTACCGACGGAGTGCTCCGCAGCGGCATGGCGGTACTCGCGGGCTCCGCGCTCGCGCCCGTCCGCCTCATGGAAAACCATGCGGGCAAGGCTATTTCAGAGGCGAGTTTCTCAAGCCCGGTGCAGTTAATCGGGTTTGACGCCTTGCCCGAGGTGGGCGCAGAGTTTCACTCATTCAATAATAAGAAAGAGGCCGAGCTCGCGCGACCTGCTCCGCGCGCGGCTGCGCAGCGTGCGACACTTCCCCCATCCGAGGGCGAAACGGGCCCCTTCCTGCTGCCCGCCATTATTCGCGCTGATGCATCTGGATCTCTCGAAGCGATTGCACACGAGGTTGCAAAAGTTGGCGATGAGTACGCGCGTATTTCGATCGTTCAGTCCGGCATTGGCGCGATATCGGAAAACGACGTAAAGGCTGCGATCGCGAGCGACACTCCTGCGGTCGTTGTCGGCTTCCACGTCTCAACAGACCCAATCGCCTCCGCACTTGCGCTCCAGCACGGCATTCAAATCTCTACTTTTAATATTATCTATAAGCTTACTGAGTACCTGGAAGAACGCCTTGCCGCGCAGGCACCGAAAAGAGCGGTCGAGGATGTCACAGGCCGCGCGCGCGTACTCAAATACTTTTCAAGCCGAAAGGACGAGCACGTCCTCGGAGGTAAGGTACTTGACGGTTATCTCGCAAAAGGTGGATCGGTCCGCGTCGTGCGGCGCGATACCACGGTCGGCGTGGGCAAAATTCGGAACATCCAGTCCAATAAAGAAGACGTGAGCCGAATCGAGGTCGACCGAGAGTTTGGCGCGCAGATCGTCGCGGATTTTGAAATCATGCAAGGTGACGTACTCCAGGGTTTTACGACATCAATGAAATAGATTTGTATGTCCGATCACCGAAAGACCAAAGTCGAGGAGTCGATCGCTCACATGGCGATGGATTTTTTTGCGCGCGAATCGGCGGTGAAGGCCCTCATCACCGTGACGCACGCGCAGGTAGGGCAGACGTTTAAGAACGTGACTGTATATTTCACAGTTCTCCCCGTATCGATGGAGGCACAAGCTTTAAAGTTTGCAAAGCGAAGCCGCACCGACTTCAGAGCGTATGTAAAAAAGAATTCTTACCTCCATCCAATTCCGGTCGTTGACTTCGCAATTGATCTCGGTGAAAAAAACCGCCAGCGCATCGATGAGCTCACACGTTCGTAACCTCTGAGGCCTGGGCGAGACTCGAACTCGCGCATAAGAGTTTTGCAGACTCCCGTGTTACCCCTTCACCACCAGGCCAACAATAAACTGACGCGTGTACTGTAACATACAAAAATTATGGGATACAGATGTGCACAGCTTACATCGTGCGTATACCCTTCTGTTACAATCTATTAATGCGAAAGCGAAGCTGGTCTCTGCAACAGCTAAAGAAGGCCGCAGAACAGTCGCATAGTATTCGTCAGGTTCTTATCAATTTGAAGCTTGTGCCGGCGGGAGGAAACTACGTACAAATAAAGCGAGAGCTAGAGATTCAAGAAATCGATACGCTGCATTTTCGGGGAAAAACCTGGAATCGCGGACTCAAAACACCTAGACCACCTCTCATAGCTACTGCTGACATACTAGTGAAAAAAAGCGGCTACCAGAGTTTTAAATTAAAGAAGCGTCTCTTTGCCGAGGGTTTGAAAAAAGCCCAATGCGAAATCTGCGGTTGGGCGGAACGATCAATCGACGGTCGTCTTCCCCTTGAACTCGATCACGTAAACGGCGATCGCTACGACAATCGAATCGAAAACTTACGAATACTTTGTCCCAACTGCCATAGCCTTCAACCCACACATCGTGGTAGAAATAAGGGACGTCGGGGTGGCGTAATTGGTAGCCGCATTTGACTTAAGATCAAATGCTCGAAAGAGCGTGTGGGTTCGAGTCCCACCCCCGGCACAGACTGAGCGGAGCGAGTGCTGTGCTGGGGAGCACAGCGCCTGCGCGCTGTGCGTGTGGGACTCGAAAGGCGCAGGCATGTCGCACGAGTACGTGCGACGCCGAGCCGGGGTCGCGGAAATTCAATCGTGTCGACGATTGAATTATTCGTGACCGAGTTTACCCCCCACCCCCGGCACATTTTTGTGTTTCAAAACTTGAGAATTTGTGTACAATCTCACTACCGCCTATATATTCATATAGACGGGTCAGTCGGAGAACATGAAAGCTCGCTTTCATGTTTCCCCTCCTTACCGCCTATAGCTCAGCTGGTAGAGCAACTGCCTCTTAAGCAGTGGGTCCCAGGTTCGATCCCTGGTGGGCGGAAAAATGTTTTGAGTGTTAGGATACCGGGGAAGGGCAGATGGCGAAATTGGTAGACGCACCAGCCTTAGGAGCTGGCCCCGCAAGGGATGGGAGTTCGAGTCTCCCTCTGCCCACGAGTGAAGCGAGTGGAGACAAGTCCCTGCGAAGCAGAGGGGCTCTGCCCACAGGCAAAAGCGCGAAGAATTCGAATCTATCGAACGATGTTTTTTTCAACGCTCTTGTTACCCGAGCCAAGATTAAACGTGCTGTCGATGATTCGAATAATGCCCCACGAGGAAACCATGATCGTCATGCCGATGACGCCCCAGAGCATATGCTCCTTACCTTTTTCATCCACCTTGCCCGTGCGCATTCCCCACATCATCTCTACCAGTCCGTACATGAAGACGAGCAGACCAATACCGAACAGGAGCGCAAGCGTGGGATTGATGATGAGTGTCGTGATGCGACCCATTATTTCTCCAATTGTGTTCATACTAAATTCACCTCGTAAAGAGTTACCGATCCCAAGAGCGAACGATCACCGATGTAAAAACTAAAAGTTGGTCAACTGAATACCCTGCGGCACCTGTGCTGCCCCACCGCCAACAGAGAAGGTCGTCTGAAGCAAGCGTACGAGACCCCAAACCGAAACCATAACGAAGATTGTGACGACGCCGTAAAACATCACCTTGAGACCCTCTGATTTTCCCTCTGCGCCACCCTGAAAGAGATATTTTACTAAGCCCCAGAAGAAAACCACTACCGCGAGCGTTACGGCGACCCCGATGAGCCCATTTAGAAATCTGCTGATGAGCTGCAACACGCCAAACAGTCCTCCAACGGTCTGGGTGGGCGTTTGGGCCATGGTAATGAGCGGCAGTGCAGCCACAGAAAGCGCGGGGATCAGAGTGTTTATAAATTTACGCATAGATTATTTAGCAGTTACTGCTCCTAATAGGTAGCTCAATCGTATCTTTGGGGGGCGAAAACACAATGCTTTTTCCCTATGAAATGTGGATAACCCCTAGGTCAGTTGCTATGCATGCTCCTCCGGTGAGGGGGGTTTGGCGGACGCTCCCGATTGAGCAACAACCACCACCCCTACCCCGATCGCAATAAGTACGGCGAGAACAGAGAGCACATACCGAGCCGATTCCGCGTTGTTCTGAATAAACTGGACGATGGTGAGAAGCACCACAAGCACAAAAAGTATGACCACTGCCCACTCCATTACCTTGATTGCGACTGTGCGATACGAAGGCCAACTCCCAAGGCGGCACGCCCACTGAATTAATCCAACCGCATACGTAACGATTGCGGTCGTCAGCATAAGTCCGACGAAGATATTAAAGATGCCTACCGCTTTAGAGAGAATCTCCGCGTGCGCTGGAAATGGCACGGCGAGCGCAAGTAAGAGAAGACCGGCGCAATGTGTCGACACATTTTTCAGATACGATACCAACATACTAGAGAGGTGTTGCGGCTCCGCCACCCGGGAAAAATGTGGCTTGAATCAGACCCACTATCCCCCAGAGAGAAACCATGACGAACAAAATGATAATTCCCCAAAAGAAAAGATTTTTCATATTCTCGCGTCCGCTCTCAGACGACTTAGACATGTTGAGGACAAAAAGAAACATGTAGGTGGTAAGTGCCGCAAGGGTCAGCATCTCGATAGCCACCTTGATGATGTTGAGTAGAAGCTGCACGAGCTGCGCGTACGTTTGCGGGGCAGCGAGCGCCACGCCGGGGACGAGCGCGAGCAGAGCGAGAAGTGCGGCGGGCTTCCGCATACTAAGTTCCGAGCACGGCGCTTACGGTGCCCCCGATCATTTGCGCAAGTACCCACGCCCCGAGGATAAGGAGTGCTCCGAGGATTACGTAGAGAAAATTCTTTTTTGCAGTTTCAAGTTGGCCAGGACGACCTCGCGCGAGCACAAACATAAATCCCGAAATTACCACAAAGAGAGATATGATCGGCAGAGCGATAATAACAACGATCTTCAACACACCAGCAATAAACCCCGGAATAGTACTGAATTGTGCGCTCAGCGGATTTTTGATCACGAAGTCCTGTGCTGCTATGACCATGGCGGCCGGGAAAAAAAGCAACATGCCTCCCAATATCCCTAGGTATTTTGCTAATTGCCGTTTCATATGGCAAGAATTTGTGTGAGCTCAAGGTCGGCGCGCTGGACCGCTTCATTAATGAGGACAGCCCCACTCGTCGTGTTTTCAATCATAGCTCGAAATATCTCGGCTGTCGCCTCGGGGTCGGGATCTGTCCACGAGCGCGCGATGATTGTTTGTTTATTGAAAATATCTGCATTTCCGGTGCCCGGCGTGCTGAGGAGCTCGCGCCGCGCGCTCGTCATGCCAAGCCCTTGCGCAAGCGGCCCCGCAAAATCAGCGCCTGCGAGGAGCGTTGCGGCGGTCACTGCCCCTTGAAGATTGGTGCTCGTACGCGAAACAGCGATACCGTACACGCGCGCCGTATTTAACGAGGTAGAGTTCGAGCGTATCTGCGGAAGAGGAGCGACGCCATAATTTAAATTCGCATTCGTGCGCCGTATGGCCGATTCTTCACTCGCATACCCTATGTACAGCGCCACGTCGCCGCCAGCAAACGCACGCTGCGATTCCAAGAGCGAACGATTCCACGTGTAAATTTCCTTAGACGGATTTGCAAACTCGGTGTAAAAGCGGAGTGCGGACACTGCGGCCTGACTTTCCGACCCGCTCTGCGGAGCAAGCGCCGCCCTGAGCGCACGCTGCTCGTCGAAAGCGGTAATGCGCCCCCCTGCCTGAAGAATCAAAGTCGCGAGAATTTCTTTTGCATTTGTGACATTGCGATATTCCCCCATCGCAATAGCAGATCGTTTGATCGTACCAGTCTCGTCCTTGACGGTAATCTTCTGCGCCATACCTATGAGCTCGTCCCAAAAACTCGGCGGCTTTGCGTATCCCGCGGTAGCGAGCATGTCTTTGTTCCAGTACAAAACGAGTGGATCTACGAGGATCGGTATCCCCGCAATGCCCTTGTCGTTCGTAAAGGGAGATACTACATCCACAAACGTACTCTCGAATTTAGACAGAGGGTGCGTCTCTGGCGGAAGCACGTAGATTTTTCCGAGGTTACGGAAAACCTGATTTTCTCGAAGAATAAACAGATCTGGGCCTTCGCCGTTTGCGAGCGCATTGGTGAGGGCTTTTTCATATGTTGCTGGATCTTTTTTTTCATACACGACTCCCGAAAGCGGACCCCCATTCTCCAAGCTTTTGGTAAGCACTTCGCCAAATGCCGCGTCATCGATAGTGCCCCATATTCGCACGGTACCGAGCGACCCTCCCTCATCTTTCCCCACGAACATTGCAAAAACCATCACCCCCGCGACTGCAAATGCCCCAAAGACCGCGAGGAGCACGACCCGAAACATTGAGGGCGATTTCATATTATTTTTTTGCGGGTGAGAAAACGATCCCGTAGTGGTGCGCCCCTGCCGCAAAATCACGAACAAGTGTAAAGCCCGAATCGCGCGCGAGGGTCTCCGCATTCTCCCTCGTCACCACATCCTCCCCCTGCGGGCCGAGGCCTCCGAAGGAATCGCTCCAATCAATAACGATGAGCGAGCCCTCGGGCCGAAGGATGCGCGAAGCCTCTTCAAAAAGCGCTTTTTTATTTTGCACCTGAAAAAGAAGGTTTGATATGAGTACGGTGTCGACGCTTCCATCGGCGAGCTTGGACGCCCCGGGACGCTCGAGATCCGCCCAAATAACTTCGACGTTTTTAAAACCTCTCCGGTTCGCTTCATTTTTTAGACGGCGCAAAAGATCACGCTGAATGTCGATTGCGAAAACATGGCCTTTGTGGTTCAACTCCTCAGCAATATGAAGGACATAGATGCCGCTCCCCGAGCCGAAATCGACGACGGTCATTCCCGGCTGTACGCCCAGCGCTTCCACGTTGCGTTTCGGATGCGCAAAACCCGCCGTTGGTAACGGAGTGCCAGTCAACATTGTGCACATTATATACTGCCAAAAATGGCCTTTTGCCTCTTTGGCGGTTGGTGGGGAAAGTTATTCGACTGTCCCCGCTTCAAACACAACAAACGAAGCGACGGAATCGCCCTCGCGCATTTTCATGATTCGGACTCCCTGAGTTGCACGAGAGAGCGTGGGGATTTCGTCGAGCCCTGTTCGGATCGTCTGACTCTTCTTCGACATCGCGACAAGCTCACCACCCGGAGCAAGGACGACTTCTCCTCCTACGAGCTGCTTCGTTTTCGCTGTAATAGACATGGTCTTCATTCCGCCTCCCCCGCGTCCCTGAGTCTTGTATTCGGTCAGCTTGGTCTTTTTTCCGTATCCTGTAGAAGACAATACGAGAAGTTCAGCGTCCTTCGCACCTTTCGGAACGATGCCCGAGCCGACGATTGAATCGCCGGACTTCAGCTTCATCCCGCGCACGCCCGCCGCCTGTCTTCCCATCTCACGTACGTCTTTTGCCGCAAAACGAATCGCCTGCCCCTTCGAGGTCGCAAGCACGACGTCGTCGCCAGGGTACACAAACTGCGCGGAAATGAGCGCGTCGCCCTTGTCGAGATTAATCGCGATGAGTCCACTCCGGCGCACCTCGTGGAATTGAGACGCGGCAACGCGCTTCACGGTGCCATTCTGTGTCGCCATAAGGAGTGAGAGTCCTTCGACCACTTTTTTCTCTTTTGGCATCGCAAGAATTGAGGTGATCCGCTCCCCCTGTTCGAGTGAGATAAAATTCATGATCGACTTCCCCTTCGTGGCACGCTTCCCTTCGGGCAAATCGTACATCTTGAGCTGGTAGACCTTTCCACGGTCAGAGAAGAAAAGGAGGTCGCTATGCGCGCTCGCCGTCAAAAATTGCGTGACGAAATCTTCTTCTTTCGTATCCAAATCGACGACACCAACCCCTCCGCGCTTCTGTCGACGATACTCTCCGGGGTTGGTGCGCTTGATGTATCCACCTTGCGTGAGAACGAGTACTGATTCTTCATCGGCAATCAAATCTTCCGCCGAGAGGATGGTTGCGCCGCGCTTCACGATCTTCGTGCGGCGGTCGTCTCCGAATTTCTCGACGACGTCGGTAATCTCTTTCTTGATAAGCGCCATGAGCTTCTTTTCGCTCTTCAAAAGCGCGGTCAATTCTTCTATGAGCGCTTGTACTTCCTTCAATTCATCTTCGATCTTTTTGCGTTCGAGGCTCGCGAGCTTCTGGAGTCGCATGTCGAGAATCGCCTGCGCTTGAATCTCAGAAAATTTAAACACCTTGATGAGGCCCGCGCGCGCTTCGTCTACATCCTTCGATTTCTTGATGAGCTTGATGATTTCATCAATGTGATCGAGCGCTTTTTTGAGGCCGAGCAATATGTGCTCGCGCGCCTCCGCAACTTTCAGATCGTAACGCGTGCGCTTGGTGACCACGTCTTTGCGGTGCGCGACGAAGTATTCGAGGAGTGCCTTCAGCGAGAGCGTCTGTGGGACGCCGTCGACGAGCGCGACGACGTTGTAATGGAACGTTTCTTCGATCTGCGTGTGCTTGTAGAGATAATTTAAAACCGTCTGCGCATTCGCGTTGTTTTTGAGCTCAACCACGATTCGAATATCCTTGGTGGATTCATCGCGGAGATCGCGGATGCCCTCGAGCTTCTTTTCGTGCACGAGATCGGCGATTTTCGTGAGAAGGTCGGACTTATTTACGCGAAAGGGAATCGACGTGATGACGATCTGATAGTCTCCCTTCTTCCCTTCCACAATTTCGGCCTGTCCGCGCACCACGACGCCGCCGCGACCCGTCGCATACGCGTGGGCGATGTCCTTCTGATTAAACGCGAGACATCCGGTCGGAAAATCCGGACCCTGCACAAACTGCAAAAGGTCTTCCGTCGTCGCCTCAGGATTGTCGATGAGATGAATCGCAGCCCCGCAGACTTCGCGTAAATTGTGCGGTGGAATGTTGGTCGCCATACCGACCGCGATGCCGAGCGTGCCATTCAAAAGCAAATTGGGGACAGCGGCGGGAAGTACGAGCGGCTCTTGCTTCGTGTTGTCGTAGTTGGGACCAAACGCGACAGTCTCCTTCTCAATGTCGCGCAACATCTCTCCCGCGAGACGCGACATCTTCGCTTCCGTGTAGCGCATCGCAGCGGCATTATCGCCGTCGATCGATCCGAAGTTACCTTGCCCTACGATAAGCGGATATCGCATGGTGAAATCTTGCGCCATTTTCACCATCGCGTCATAGACTGAGGCATCGCCGTGCGGGTGATATTTACCGAGCACTTCTCCCACCACCGTCGCCGATTTGCGCGTCTTTGCTGATGCGGTGAGGCCGATATCTTGCATCGCGTAAAGAATGCGGCGGTGCACTGGCTTGAGCCCATCGCGCACATCGGGGAGGGCGCGCGCAGTGATCACTGACATCGCGTAGTCGAGATACGACTCGCGCATCTCGGTCGTAATGCTTCGCGCGATCACACCACTCGTTCGCACTGGCGCGCTCTCTGCGGGCTCCTTCTCGTCTTTGCGGCGTGCCATAAGTGACGACAATTATAGCAGAAAGCGCCTCTCCCCGCCAGCAAAAAAACGGCCAATGAAAGGCCTAAAATGAGGTCGAACTTGATGCAGATGGCGCTGAATCGCCTCGCAGCGCGCGCATTGCCGCCGCCTCATCACTCTGAAGCTGATCGAAATCGACGGCTGGACTCGTCACTACATCAAAGGTTAGCTCAGCAGACCCCTCATCAACAGATGAGGTGGCTGCGGGAAGTACAAACATCGAGGGAAGCGAGGAATCGGCCGGCGGCACACTTCGCGCAGGAGCGCCAATCGCATCAAAAATCTCCGCGCTCACGGGCCCCAACTCGAGCGAAGACTCCGATGACTGATTCTGAATGCTTCTAAAAAATAAAATTCCCCACACCAGAATTAATATTCCAATCACTGCAAACGCCGTCGCGCTCGCGACCGCGTGCTTATCTTCGTCGGGCCTCTGCCGCATGTGATGGATTACTCGACGGACAACCATACACAATAGCTTATCAGCTTTTAACCGTCAGTTGAGAGTTATGCAGTGCACATCTTTTCGCGCACTAAAAACTACAAACTATAAACTCCTAACTGCTCAATACAACCACATCATTTTCCTTGCCGGCAAGGTCCCGCGGCTTGATCGTAAGCTTGTCGACGGGCTTTACACTTTCTTCTCCCGCTTCTTTCTGAAATTGCTTCAGTGATTTGTCGTCGAAGAGAATCGGTATCACGATTTTTGCTTCAAGCTTCACCGCAAGCTTCTGCGCCTCCGCAGGATTCAATACTCCATTGCCACCGATTGGCACGATGAGCACATCGGGCGCATCCATTTCGAGCACATCGCCAGGCAAATCAAGATCGCCGAGCGCGCCGAGGTAGAGAATCGACATGCCGTCGAACTTTACTGAGTAAACTGTGTTGATGCGCGGAGTGCCGCCAAAATTTGAGCCTGTGCCAAACCCCGCGACCGTCGATTCTTTAATCTCATATTCACCTGGGCCAGAAACGATAAATGGTTGACGCTCGCCTCTCGCCGCCTCATCACTCCCGTTCATATCGGGATGATTAAATGAAATGAATGCAACGTCCGCACCAAAGTTGGTTGGCTTAAAATTCTTGGACGCTTTAGAAATCGGCCCAAACACGAGCGTCGTATCCCCCGCACTCGCGCGTATGCATGCACCTTCGTGATACGACAATATCATAATGAATTTTACCTAGTGTCGACCAGTATAGCAGAAAGCCTATCCACCGCGAAAACATTGACGGATGAATAGAGAGAGTAGTTTAGCTGCACGGCGGAACAACTTCCTCCGTCGTAAAAGGAGGGTCGCCATGGCTGAGGGGGCCATTAAGCGACAGTCGAAGAATCACCACAACTGAAAGGAGGTCACAATGACCTGGACCTAGGTACGATCTTTTCGAGAACAAGTCCCGTTTAATCCGCCCGAACGGGCACTGGGCGGCATCTGTGGGATCCACGATGCCGCCTTGAGCTTTTTTATATACACAGAAAATCGCAAATCATCATTGACCGCGCGATTCGCCGTTCTAAACTTCTACGAGCTATCTGATCTTTCCACAGGTGGCTGATGGTGCCGACCTGGGGTCGGCATTTTTTAATTGGAAAGACGGCACCGGAAACCGCAATGGCAAAGAAACAGCCCGAGAAGGAACCTCCTCGCAAAACCATTTCTCTCTCTACTGGATTTTTTTTCGCGGGCAATGGTGGATTACTTTCGCAATCCATCAAGCGGCGTCCGAAAAAGCCGCCCAAAAAGAAATCTTGAGACCGCGCCCGGAAGAGTTGCTAGCCACCGTGCGTAGTGGCGACTCTTCCGGGATTTCGTTTTTTACTCTCCCCCGCATCCCCACTTCACATTTAAATTCTCCTTGACCAAAAATCACAAAGGACATACGCTCGACTGTGGCAACCTGGTCTTTGAATATTGAAGTCAGGTCGCGGACGTTGGGGGATGTCTCTCAGCGTTCACTACTCAACCCGCATGGAGGAAAACATGCGAAAACTTGGATTGGCTACCGTGGCAGGGGCGATGATGCTCGCCTTCGCCATGACGCACGCGCCCCCTTCGATGGCGCAGTGCATCACCGGCACCAATGCCGGACTTTCCGCGATCAATCCCGGCCCGCCAGTGTTGCCGGAAGCGATCGCGCTGGCTGACCAAGCTCCGGTCGGCCAGGCTACCGCGACGGAGTCAACCTTCCTGGGGCAGATTCCGTGGGCGTCCGAAGCCATCGCTCCCCTCGCCGGCAACATGGCGAAAAGCGCGGTGGTGCCGACTTCCATCACCACCCCGCGCGGTGGCGCGACGGGCCAGGTGATGGTGCGCCTCCCGACAACCACGCAGGCCGATTCGGCTGTGCATCAACTCGGCGCGGAGGGCTTTATCGGGCCGCCCTCGGCGTTGCAACACGGCGCGGCGATCGTCGGCAACGCGCCGTTCACCAAGATCGCCCTGGTCGGCCAGATGGCCTATGCTGGCTGATGCAAGTCGCCACCGGTCAGGCACTGATCGCCTGACCAAATAAGGGGGTGCGGCATCGAAAACTATGCTACTCGATGTCGCACCTTCCCCCTTTCTTTGAATATTTTGAGAAATATTTTTCTTGCGCTCACGCAACTCATCATATATAGTATGCGAAGTCCCGATAGGGACTTTATTAATTAATAGAGCGTTCGGTAAAGCTTCCTCGCAGACAGTCACGGTAGCGCAACGGTAGCGCAGGCGGGATAGTCCGAACCAAATTACAATGGTAAAAGAAAAAGAGGAGAAGAAGGTTATTTTAACGGAAGAGAACGAAGTGGAAGTGGCGGCGGTCAAGCAAGGGCCGATGGCGGAGTTGCTTGAGAAATCAGCGACGCCACCGTCGATGGATGACGTCGTAGAAGGCCCGGTGGTCGCTATCGGCCGCGCGCGAGTTTTCATCGATCTTGCGCCGTTTGGTACGGGAATTATTTATGGTCGCGAATACCTCTCGGCACGAGAAGCACTCAAAAATGTAAACATCGGCGATACGGTAACCGCGAAGGTCGTCGGATTCGACAATGCAGAAGGGTACATCGAAGTCTCGCTGCGCGAAGCACGCCAAGCAGTCATTTGGAATGAGGCTGAGCAGGCGATGCAGAAGAAGACGGTGTTTGAGCTTCCTGTCACCGATGCAAATAAAGGCGGACTCATCATTACGTGGAACGGCCTTGCAGGATTCCTTCCCGCTTCACAGCTCGCACCAGCGCACTACCCGCGCGTGCCGGACGGAGACAAAGACAAGATTTTTGTTGAGCTCAAAAAGATGATCGGCACGAAGATCGAGGTCATGGTCATCACCGCAAGCCCGAAAGAGCAGAAGCTTATCTTCAGCGAGCGTGGCGCAGGTACGACGGAGCGTTCATCACTCGTGGAGAAATATCACATTGGCGATGCGCTCGATGGCGTGGTCACGGGCGCTACGGAATTCGGAGTCTTCGTGAAGCTCGAAGAAGGACTTGAAGGACTCGTGCACATTTCTGAAATGGATTGGGCTCTCGTCGAGAATCCAAAGACGCGCTATCGCGCAGGTGAGCACGTGAAGGTGAAGGTGATCGAGATCAAGGAGGGCAAAATCTCACTTTCGATCAAGGCGCTCATGGATGACCCGTGGAAAGCAGCTGCGGCGAAATACAAAAAGGATCAGCGTGTCGAGGCAGTTGTCATCAAGTACAACAAGCACGGAGCACTCGCATCGATCGAAGAAGGAGTCGCTGGCCTCGTCCACGTCTCGGAATTTGCAAACGAAGAAGATCTTCGCGCGAAGCTCGAGCTCGGCAAGGTGTATCCGTTTACCATCACATTCTTCGAGCCGAAGGATCGTCGGATGACATTGAAGCCGATCGTATAAACGGATCAGAGAAGCAGAAAGAGGCCGCCCCCTTGGGGGCGGCCTCTTTTAATTGAGGGAGTTGATCTGATTCATCGCGCCCTCTATAGTGTTGTTTATAAATTGCTATAGCGTTAAACAAACAACATTTAATCGAGAGGCAGTCTGAAATGCCGACGCAGCGGCGCATCAAATTCAATAGCATCTGCGATGATATAGATAAGCTCTCTACCGATTTTGAGATCGAGCTTTAATAGCGCGACTACCTCCTCACAGTCATACGGAAGAACCCACACGCTATCCTGAAGCCGAAAAAAACCCATTCTTGAGACGAGTAGTCGAACGCGTTCCCGCAACCCCTTTCTTTTTTCCTCAATATCGAAAATCACGATGCGCCATTTGCGGTCCCATCGACGAGGCTTTTTGATCTGAGTTTTACCGAGAGAGGCGCGTCGAGCCTCCTGCTCGCCTTTTTGCGTAAGTCGGGGAACATTTCTGCCGTTGAGATTTCTGAATTCGATCAGTCCCTTGCGCTTCATTCGAGAGAGGGTCTCCCGCAATCGGCGACGCGGATCTCGCTTACTCATCCAATCGGGATCGCAGTGCTTCAAAAGCTGGAGCGCATTTGGCGCAGCCATTGCAACAACTGCGATACCCGTCGCCGAGAAGGCGGCAAGTAACATATTTTCTATGTTCACCCGCCTCGTCCTTTTCTTGGATTCTGATTCCATCCGCCCCACAAGCACATCTTAACGTGTTGTTTATAAATTGCTATAGCATGGAATAAACAACACGTGAGAAATGGAACCGATTATGTGATATGAGAAGGCGGCACTTGGAACGCACTATTGCGAAAGACCGCGTCTCGCCGACTCTGCCTTCAATTAAACTGATTCATCGCGCGTTCGGGGCCTTCGGTCGCAATGATCGCGAGCGCTTTTGAAATTTGTTGGAAAACTTTCTTTAGTTCGATCAGTTCGTTCGCCTTAAACTTTGCGAGAATAAATTTTACGACCTCCTGTTCGCCATGAGGTTTATGAATCGCGCCGCCTGCCGTCTTCGGTGAGACGCCGATGCGCACGCGGGTGAACTTTTTGGTCTTCACTGCACGCATGATTGACTCTACGCCTTTATGTCCGCCGCTTCCGCGATTAAAAGAAAGCTTGATTGTCCCGAATGGCAGGTCGAGATCGTCGTAGAGCACCACCATACGCTCGGCCGCCTTCGCACTTTTCACGTACTTCAACACCGCAGAGCCAGATTTGT
The DNA here is from genome assembly GCA_964437185.1 of uncultured Candidatus Saccharibacteria bacterium. GTDB lineage: Bacteria > Patescibacteriota > Minisyncoccia > Phycocordibacterales > UBA2100 > UBA10103. The sequence goes on from CAYTFU010000005.1 coordinate 38,887, forward strand.
TCATAAACGTATCGGGAGCGACCAATGTAACGCTCGTTTTTCCCACAGTACCGCGCGCCACGTGAGCTTTGGACTTCTTATCTTCCCTCCACTCGTCGAATTTTTGCTCATCTGCAAAAAAATCGAGCGCCATGCGGCCGGCATTGTGCCGTGTCGACTCATATTCCTCACCTGGATTACCGAGACCGACAAATACCCATGCCATATCGAGTAGTTTATAGTTAGTAGTGAAGAGTGGATAGAAGGAAATTGCAAAAATGCAACGTTCGGTAACTATAAACCAAAAAAAATCTTCTACAAACCACCAATCGCTTTGTGTCAATCCCAAAGGAGATGTAGAATGTCGCTCATGACTGATGCAGTGATGTTCGAAAGCTCATCACGAATCGCATTCTCCGTTTTTATTCAGCCCTCCGGCTCTCTCACACGTCGTATATGAACGACGATCGCGCATATGATCAGGCACATCCTGTCCCGCCCGTGGAGGAGTCGACGAAACGCACCGATAGATCGCTCATTGGGTACACTGTCGTCGCCCTCGGCCTCGCGCTTTTCGTTCGATTCTTCATTGCCGCGCCGTATGTGGTCTCGGGCGCCTCGATGGAGCCCAATTTTCATGACTGGGAGTACTTGATCGTCGACAGAATAACCTACGATTTCAGCGAACCCGTGCGCGGTGATGTGGTGATCTTCGATTTACCGCAAAATTCGAGCCGCGCGCTCATCAAGCGCGTCATTGGACTCCCGGGAGAGACCGTCACGCTCACCGACAGCAACGTGAGCATCACAAATACTGAGCACCCGGGCGGATTTACGCTCAGCGAACCGTACCTTCGCGCAGAAAATCTTGGTGGATCCACCGATCAGCAGATCACACTCGGATCGGGAGAATATTTTGTACTCGGAGACAACCGCCGCGTATCCGCTGACTCGCGCTTGTGGGGCGTTCTTCCCGAGAGCGAAATCGTCGGGCGCGTGCTCTTGCGCTTGTACCCATTCAACGCGATTGATCTTCTTCCCGAGCAAGCACGATACGATCAAGACGCGCCGCGCGCACAACAGTGATACTCATATGATCCGACTCAAAGACACACAGCACATAAACACCGCCGCGTTTCTCGGCTCTGCGATCAAGGTCGCCGAGTACTATGGATTCTCTCCTCTCGATCAGGCAGCGCGCATCGCGCCTTCGACCGGTGGCGTGGCGCGACAACCCATTCTCTCCCTTTCACAAATCGAATCGGAAATTGCGTTTGCGCGACGCGACGAGCGCCCGCTTCTCTCATCGGCTCGCAAGTGTCTCAATTCGGCGCAAAAAAACGGCGCGCTCCTCGCGTGGCGCGTGGTCGAGAGTGCAGGCAGCATGCCCTCCGCATCTCTTGAACTTCACATCGTCGGACCTTCGAGCGCGATTGCAGAGGCGCTTCTCGTCGTCGTCGCAAACGCGATTGCTGAAGAAGCAGGAATCGCCCAGCGCGTGCTTTCGGTCAACAACATCGGATCATCCGAATCATCCAATCGTTTCGTGCGCGATGTAGGGCACTACTTGCGAAAGCACATCGAATCGATTAGCCCTACGCTGCGCCCGCGCGCAGCGACCGATCCCTTGGGCACGCTCGTGCAGCTCATCGAGCGCGGTCACCCAGCCACTCCGCGCGCACCGCAAGCGATGGAATATCTTACCGAAGAAGAGCGCAAGCGTTTTTGGGAATTTCTCGAATACCTCGAAATGTTTGGCTTGCCATACGAACTCAACGCGCACATCCTCGGGAGCCGCGATTGCTGGTCGCACTCGCTTTTTGAAATCTCTACCCCCGATGCTGAGAGCGGCGCACGCGTACCGCTCGCCTTTGGAGGTCGTTACGATCCGCTCGCAAGTCGTTTTGCCCGTACGCCCGCCTCCGCCGCGATGATATCGATCACGTGCGAAGTTCGCGGCAAGACGCGTGTCCCGCAAGAAAAGAAGGTGACGCGCAGCGAAGTGCAGCCCGCGATTTATTTTGCGCACTTAGGCAACGAAGCCCGCAGACGCGCTCTCTCCGTTATCGAAAACCTCCGTCGAGCGGCAATCCCCGTACACCAAGGCCTCTGGCACGAGCGCATCGCGGAGCAAATGAGCACGGCACAAGAGCTGAGCGTCCCCTATATTCTCATCATGGGTCACAAAGAGGCAGTGGAAGGCACGATTCTCGTGCGCGAAGTCTCCACGAATTCACAAGAAGCAATTCCGCTCCCCGATCTCACCGGATACTTGAAGCGCCGCCGCATCGGCCGCACCGAAGCGCTCGCCTAACGCTGCACCTATTCTAAGCACTGTCCCTCGGGCAAGCCCCAACACGCGCCGTTTTTCTCTACGAGTGATTGATTGAGTGATTCGACGTGCGAATTTTTGAGTCCGCGCGAAGCATACTCATGAAAGTACTGCGACATCCGAAGCCCGAGCTGCGCTTCGTAGCTGCTGTCGAGCGCTTTCATACCCGAGAGAAGTTCTGATATAAGATTTTCGTTTGAAAGTTCACGCACATCGACAGGCTGCGCGGGAGGCTGCGCCATCCCCGTATTGATTTCAGGAACGAAAAGATTGTTTTGCCACGCAAAAAATCCAATACTCAACGCGATCAAAAATGCGACCACCGCGCTCACCACAAAATACACCTTCCTCATCCTCAACATGCATCCAGTATATATCTAAAAAGTAGGCGACCCCCAGCAGCAAATCATTGCCACCGAGGGTCCGTAGTCAGGCCCGCGCCCGAATTGTTACGCGGTGGTTCGCAGGATCAGGGCAAGGTCCTCGTCCAGCGAGCAAGCATCGAGTCGGACGAATCCTTGCTGACCGGAATAGTATCCGACCATGTGCCCGTTCCCTGGATCGAGCACGACGACCGGCGCCCCGAAGTATCCACCCTGATGCCACTTGTCGTCGTAGACGACCGTGATTTTCTCGGGCAGTCCCCGAAGTTCCCAGCCGAAATGCGCGACAAGCACCCGCTCCCCGTTTGCGGTCTTCGTGTTGTAGCGCAGGAACCGGAAGTCGCCCCACACTTTCAACTTGTCGAGGGAATTGATGGCGAGGCAGGGAACACCTGGCGCGGCACTCACGCCCCCCGGGACATATTGGTATTCGCGGTCCATCGAGAAGACGATGACCTCCTCCGCACATTCCCGGCGCACCGTGGCCAATAGATCCGGGCCGTCCTCGAAGTCCGCCCAACCCATCGGGACGGGCTTGAAGCCCCTCAGCCGATCGTCGTAAACGGCAAGGATGCCGTCGCGAGTGCGCAACGCGCCCGTGGCACCAGAGAGCCAAAGGCCTGGCGGCGCTTCCGCGCTGAATTTCTTGCGATCGGCGAGGTTGACATAGGCGTCCTTGATAAACGCGAACAGCCCCGTATCGTACTCAACCCGAAGTGCGATCCTCTGCTTCGAGGGCGGTTTGTGATATGCAGTATTCTCCTCCATCAGACGCCTGAGATAGTCGCGCTGCTCGTTGAGGCGCAGGTCCGCGATTTCAACCGTGTGATAATGTGACAAAGAGCCATCCTCCTGTTCGATTGCGCCGCAGTGGCGCAATGCGGTGACAAGACTCTACATCATTTTTGTATGTCCGTCAATGGCGATTTTGGCGCACAGAAGTTGGACAGAATGGTGTCTGTCTGCTATTCTCCTCGGACATGTCGATCAACGCAGAAGTTACAAAAAGCGGCAATGAGAGCACGCTTTCTACCATTCGCAAATTCAGCCGCCGCGTGCAAGGCACTGGCCTCATTCGCACCGTCCGCGGTCAGCGATATTTTCTACGCGATTCGTCGAAAGTGGTGAAAAAGAAGCGCGCTCTCAAGCTCATCAAGCGCCGCGCGGAGTTTAAGAAGCTCGTGAAAGAGGGCAAGATTTCCGATGAACCCGTCCGAGGCCGTGGCCGCCCATCGTTCAACCGCCCTTCTACTACGCAGACCGAGGCGCAAAAGCCTGCCGACACTACCCCGATTCTTCGATAAGCAATGACTGAGGTCGTTGCCATCCGATCCACACTGCGCACGAAAGTGCCGGTCTTGCCGTATGAGAAAATAGCGCGCGCCGTACTCGGCGCGCGCTATGAACTATCTCTCGTGATCTGCGGAGACTCACTCGCGAAGCGAATGAATATCGAATATCGTCCTACTTCGCCAAGGCTTCGAAGGACAAAAAAGAAAAGTTATTCCCCAAATGTACTATCATTCCCCCTCTCAAAGACTGAGGGAGAAATATTTTTGAATGTCCGTAAGGCTGAGCGCGAGGCGCGACTCTTTGGCGTCTCTACGAGAGAGCGACTCGCGCTCTTATTTGTCCACGGCTGCTACCATTTGAGGGGGCTCCAACATGGGCGTACAATGGAGGGCAAGGAGCGCGACACGCTGCGCGCTTTCTCATTCTCATGGCACGGCAATTCTACACGGGCATAGACATCGGCACGTACCACGTCAAGGTTGTCATTGCGGCTCCTAGCGATGCGCAGACGGGCGGATCGGAATTCCCGCTCACCATTATTGGCTCTGGCACATCTTCTTCGCGGGGCCTCCGACACGGCTATATCATAGACAAAAAAGAGGCGACAAAAGCTATTCGCGAAGCTCTCGGTCGGGCGGTCGTATCGGCGAAGGTGCGCGTGCGCAGCGCGCGCATTGGCCTCGGCGGAATCGGACTCGATGAGATTCGCAGCACGGGCGAGATTCCTCTCACGCCATCGGGCGGAATCGTCACCGATCGCGAAATTGAGCGCGCGCTGCGCGAGGCCGAGAAGCGCGCGTCTTCGAAACTCACCAACCGATCCATCATTCACGCGATACCCCTCGAATACCGCATCGATGGTGCCAAGGTTTTCGGCAACCCCCAAGGGCTTCAGGGCACGCGTCTCGCGATCGACGCGCTTCTCATCACCATGCTCTCACAGCACCAGGAAGATATTGTGGAGGCGGTGGAGGCAGCGGGAGTAGAGGTGGATGGCGTGATGGCCTCCCCGCTCGCCGCAAGCCTCGTCACGCTCACAAAGGCGCAAAAGACTGCGGGTGTGGTACTCGCAAATATTGGCGCAGAAACGCTCTCCGTCGCGGTGTTTGAAAACGACACGCCGATATCTCTCAAAATATTTCCCACGGGCTCGTCGCAGATCACCGAATCGATCGCGCTTTCATTTAAAATTCCACTACCGGAAGCAGAGAGCCTGAAGCGCGGCGGTGTGACGGGAAGCGACGTTCCTGAGAAAAAAATATATACGCTTGTGAGCGCTCGCCTCAAAGAAATGTACACGCTGGTCAACGCGCACCTCAAATCAATCGATCGTCATCGGCTATTGCCTGCGGGCGTCGTGATCACGGGCGGCGGTTCGGGTATCTCTTCGGCCTCTGATATCGCGAAAGCGGTGCTGCAAATACCCTCGCAAGTTTCTCAGATCGGACACCTGCCCCGATCGGCGGGAATCGACGCTACATGGGCGGTCGCGTTTGGCCTGTGCCGATGGGGATATGCCGAGGATATGAGCGGATCGAGCCGTGCATTTGGCGGAATACTCCGCGACGCCTGGGACTCGCTTCTTCAATCCATCCGCTCGCTCTTGCCGTAGTCAAAAGTAGACATTTGTTGTCCTTCGTGGGGTGGATGCGTCATCAAACTTGAACACTGAGCGCATCTTAGGTCAAGCTTGTGAGAATCCATAAAGTGCTATTATGTCCTCACTATGAGCAAACAAGTGAAGCCTGATGTAGAGTCGTTTGCACGAATTCGAGTTATTGGAGTCGGAGGCTCAGGAGGCAACGCGGTCAATCACATGGTGAATTCTCATGTGATGGGCGTTGATTTCATTGCGATCAACACCGATGCGCAAGATCTCCACAAATCAAAGGCAAAGCGCAAAATTCACATCGGAAAAAATATTACGCGCGGCCTCGGAGCGGGGATGAATGCAGAGATCGGCAAGCAGGCTGCAGAAGAAACGCGCGACGACATTCAAGAAGCGATCAAAGGTTCTGACATGGTTTTCATCACGTGCGGAATGGGTGGCGGCACAGGTACCGGTGCCGCTCCAGCCGTTGCAAAAGTCGCACGCGAGCTTGGTGCTCTCACTGTCGGAGTCGTGACGCGTCCGTTTTCTTTCGAGGGTCAGCAGCGCATGCGCCTTGCAGAAGCGGGACTCGCAGAACTCCGCAAAGCGGTAGACGCGCTCATCATCATTCCCAACGACAAATTGCTCGCTATCGTTTCCCGCGAGACAGGCATTCGCAACGCTTTTGCAATGTGCGATGACATACTGAAGCAGGCGGTTGAGGGAATTTCGGACCTCATTACGACCACAGGAATCATCAATGTCGACTTCGCCGACGTTCGAGCAATCATGCAGAATGCTGGCTCGGCGCTTATGGGTATTGGCACCGCAATCGGCGAGCACCGAGCAGAGATGGCCGCGCGCGCCGCTATCAATTCTCCGCTCCTCGAAGTATCGATCACGGGCGCGAAGGGCGTGCTCTTCTCGGTCGCTGGTGGCGAAGACTTGGGAATGCTCGAAGTGCAAGATGCCGCCAACGTCATCACCGAGGCAATCGACCCCGACGCGAAGGTTATCTTCGGCGCCGTTACGGACGATTCGCTCAAGAAGGGCCAGATCCGTGTTACCGTCATCGCGACCGGTTTCCCGGAGCCGGGTGTCAAATCGTCACTCTTTGTTGGCTCACAGCGACTTGTTGCAAAAAAGGATCATGATGTGCCGCCCGTGAGTGCTCGCGCTCGCGAAGAAATGAAGCGCGATGAGATAACAGTGGAAAAATTTGATCGACCTGTAAAAGAAATGCCGAGGGTCGAGCCGCCTAAACCAACAAAACCTGAGCCTCGGGCAGACGAAGAAGATAACTGGGGTGGCCTTCCATCGTTTTTGCGCAGAAAGTAAGAACCTGGGCGTGTCCAAATCCAAAGGAGAAAGTTTCAACTATTTTGCGCTATAATTGTTCGTCATGACTGACACGTACGAACTTGCAATAGTAGGCGGCGGCCCCGCAGGGGCCGCCGCAGCTGTGTATGCCGCGCGAAAGCGCATCAAAACCATCTTCATCACCGCCGAGTGGGGCGGACAGAGCATCACATCGCTCGAAATTCAAAACTGGATCGGCACTCCTCAGATATCAGGCGCAGAGCTCGCGGAAAATCTAAAGAAACACGTGGAGGCATACGTGGGTGAATGGCTCACGATCATTGCTCCCGCTTTTGCTGAATCGCTGGCGGCTCACGATGAGTCAGTCGAAATCGGACTACGGGACAAACGCGTCTTCAAAGCCAAAGTCGCGCTTATTACAACGGGCGCAAACCGCCGCAAGCTCGAAGTCCCCGGCGCAGCAGAATACGATCAAAAGGGCCTCACCTATTGCGCTTCGTGCGACGGCCCACTCTTTGCCGACAAGGATGTCGCGGTGATCGGCGGAGGCAACGCCGCATTCGAAACGGCCCTTCAGCTTCTCGCTTATTGCAAGACAGTCACGCTCTTCAATCGTGGAGAGACTTTCCGTGCGGATAAAATTAGCGTTGATGCGGCGCTCGCACATCCCAACATGCGCGTCATAAAGAATTCTGAGATCCTGGCCGTGGAGGGCACGCAATTTGTTACGGGCCTCAAATGGAAAGATGCGCAGAGCGGTAAAGAAGAAGTGCTTCCGGTAGAGGGTATTTTTGTGGAGATCGGCCTCATTCCCAATACCACGTGGATCGGGAATGCACTCGATATGAATGAAGTAGGGCAAATCAAAGTCGATCCTCGTACACATCGCACCTCGCACCCGCGCATTTGGGCCGCGGGCGATTGCACCGACGGCATCTATCATCAAAACAACATCGCCGCTGGCGATGCTGTGAAAGCTCTCGAAGACATCTACCTCTCGCTGCGCCACCAACCTCAAAATATATAAACCCCGTTAGAAGCCCTAGTGATGAGTTTTTCTCACGCTAGACATCTGATGAAACCCAGCGCAAATAAACGTTGAAAGTGCTCACTTCTAACGGGGTAAAGTTTTGCGGGCCGGACTCGTTAAGTCCGGCCCGTTTTCCGAGTAGTACAACGGGACCCTTAGGCTCCGTCTTCCACGGTTTGGCTCGGTGGAGGCACTGGTACCGGTGGGGGACCCAGGACTTGCGGAGGCGGTGGCACCACATCCGCCGCATCGACAAGGCTCTCGTCCCCAGGATCAGTATTCGCAAGATATCTCGTCGGGTCGGCCATGACTTGATCTCCATCACCCCCGTGGTGAATTTCATTGGAACAAAATAGGACTTGCGGGGGATACAAGTCTCTACATGAAAGTATTTCAAATCAGGCCCACGTGTCAACAAAAAACAAACGAGCCGGCCACAAGGGTCGGCTCGCTTCGTCGCATACTTAGCCACACGTCAGAGGCTACGAAACGCAACGTTGATGATCCGCAACACGAGCAGATCATACGCATGACCTGGGCCGATCGCGGCTTTGATGTCGAGCCCCGCGCGTCGCCCGCAATCCGCCGCAGCGCGAGCGAGGTCGTCGAACGTTTGACCGGTCTCCTTCCTGGTCATGGCATTCAATGCCCGTGCTGCGCCCATGACGGCTCGCGTCACGTCATGCTCAGCCACCACTACACTAGTTTGCCCGAACATCTCATTCTCCCATTGGTGCCACTACTCTGTGCAGGGCGTTGTTTCTCCCGCAGACGTCGCGGGCCGAGGGGAATCAAACACTCTTTGGGCGACTCTGTCAACTTTTTCATCCATATGCTATGCTCGCCACATGAAAAAATCGCTGGTAAATGCGACTGAAGCGAGGGCGTTAATTGCGAAGCATGGTTCCCCGCTCTACGTGTACAGGAAGAGTGTCGTGGAGCAACGCTACCAAGATTTGGTGAAATCGATCCAGTATCCAAAAACAAAGATTTATTACGCCTGCAAGGCCAATTTCAATTCCGAAATTCTGCACACATTACTCAGGCTCGGTTCCTCGGTCGAGTGCGTGAGCAAGGGTGAAGTGGAGCGCGCGATTGCGGTGGGTTTTCCCCGCGAGCGAATTTCGTTTACCTGCTCCAATATGAGTAAGGATGAGCTTGCCTGGGTAACGGAGCGAGTAGGGTCAGTGCACCTCGATTCGCTTACGCAACTCACATGGTGGGGAGAAATGAAACCGCACTCAAAGGTATCACTGCGCGTGAATCGCGGGTTTGGCGCGGGCGCGACGAGCCACATCATCACGGGCGGCCCTGAGAGCAAATTTGGGATTTACTACACCGACCTTCCGAAAGCAAAAAACATTGCAAAAAAATATGGCCTCTCCGTCGTGGGTCTCGAACAGCACATCGGCTCCAGCATTCTCAATCCGAGCGCTTTTATCCGCGCGATGAAGCTGCTCACAGAGTCGGCGAAAGGATTTCCCGATCTGCAATTTATGGATTTCGGCGGGGGACTCGGCATTCCCTACAAGCTCGAACAAAAGCCGCTCGACATCGCGGCGCTCGGGAAAAAACTTGGCGATACGTTTTCAAAGTTTTGCGCATCGTACGGTCGTAATCTCGAACTGCGCCTCGAACCGGGCCGCTACATCGTCGCAGAATCGGGCGCATTTCTTGCCACAGTTGTCGACATCAAGACGACTCCGAATCACACATTCGTCGGCATCAACTCCGGATTCAACCATCTGATCCGTCCCGCCTTCTATGGCTCATACCATCACATCCTCAACCTCACCCGCCCGAATGCAAAAGTAGCCGCTGTTACGGTAGTCGGCAACATCTGCGAATCCTCCGACCGATTTGCTACAAACCGAAAAATTCCGATGCCACACATCGGCGACATTCTCCTCCTTGCGGATGCCGGTGCCTATGGATTTGTTATGGCATCCGATTACAACCTCCACCCGAAGCCGCCCGAAATTTTGATCGACTAACTACGACGTAATACGCTTCAGTACCGAGAAGGCGCGATCCACATCGGCGTCTTCAAATATGAGGCTAAGCTCCGTCAGAACCGACATAACTTCCACGAAGCTGATCCCCTCCATAGCAAGCGCTTTCAGTACGGGGTAGTACAGGCCAGGGACATCGAGGCTTTCCTCGGGCAATCGAAGCGTGATCGCAGAGAGCTTCCCCCTTCGGCGAATATTTTTGTACTTCGACAACGCACCTGCCACACCCTTTTCAGAGCCCGCGTCGACAATGAGCAAAGATTCGTTGAGGCCGCGGGAGAAGTTGAGAAACGACCCCTTACGATGACGAGATCCTTTGGATATTTCCTCAAGAATGCCGGAGAGCTCGTCAGAATTCGGGCACACAAATTGTACGAGATTGGACCGAACCGTTATGTCATTGAGATGACGCAGAAAACGCATCCCAAAAAGTGGCGCTCGCATCTCCTTACTCATTCGGTGGAGCGCCATGCCGATGGCCGCATCCGAAACCTTTTCCATCAGCCGTGACTCCACTTCGGGGCGAATCTTGCGCGCGATTTGTGCATGATTAGCAATTCCTTCCGCCAGCGCCTCCGCATAAAATGGCGACCGCCCAAGTACTTCCTCCACGATCTGACTTATCGTTCTCATTGTTATATTTATAACAATTTGTCACATTAATGTAAATATCACCAAAAAACTTCCCTTTTCCGAGCGAAGGCGTAAGATGTGCTGACGAAACGGGCACAACCCCCTTCTACGCATGAAAATATTGCTCTTGGGATATGGAAATATGGGGCGAGAAATTGAGGAACTCCTCATAGCGGGCGGCACTCACACATACGATATCGCGCTCAAGAAAGTGGGATCTGCACTTATACCCGCTCAGGTGCAGGGGGCAGATGTGGTGATCGATTTCACATCGCCAGACGCGGTTTTGCGCAACATCAAGACCGTTCTTTCTTTGGGGAAACGCATGGTCGTGGGTACGACCGGCTGGTACGAGCACCTTCCGAAAGTCGCAGCACTGGTTAAAAAACACAAGACGGGGCTTCTATACGGTGCAAATTTCTCCATTGGAGCCAATATATTTTTTCGACTTGTCGCGGAGGCGACGCGTCTCACCTCCCGCGTGGGCGCGTACGATGCGTTTGGTTTTGAAATCCATCACGCGGGCAAAAAGGATAGCCCTTCGGGAACCGCGCTGCGCACCGCACATGAAATACTCAAACACTCAAAGACTAAGAAAGCGCTTCAAACGCAACGGCTCGACCGTGCAATCAAGCCGCAGGAACTGCATTTTGCGTCTGTCCGCGGCGGCCACAACAGAGGCTTCCATCAAGTAGTCTTCGACAGCGCCGCCGACGCCATTACGGTAAGTCACGCCGCGCACAGCAGGCGCGGCTTTGCGGAAGGCGCTATTCTCGCCGCCGAGTTTATTCACCGAAAAAAAGGCCTGTACACATTTGACGACGTGATCGAACAAAAAATTTCCGTATGAAAAAAATACTTTTTGAAGGTGCTTTTACCGCTATCGTCACACCGTTTACAAAACGTGGCGGTATTGACCTGCCAGCACTGCGCCGACTTCTTGCGTACCAGCTCGATGGCGGCATCAACGGAATCGTGGTGTGCGGCTCTACAGGAGAGGCCGCGACACTTTCCGAAAAGGAGTACAGCCTCGTCGTTCGGCAAACAGTACGGACGGTAGCGGGCAGAGTTCCTGTCATTGCGGGCGCCGGTTCCAACAACACGCAGAGGGCGATTGCGTGGTCTCGCCTCGCGGCCAAGGCGGGAGCCGACGCACTTCTCCACGTAACCCCTTTTTACAACAAACCCACGCCCGACGGCCTAGTCGCCCACTTCAAAGCCATCGCAAAAGCGGTCGACCTACCTATCATCATCTACAATGTTCCCAGCCGCACCGGACAAAACCTATCCCCCCGACTAGTAGCTCGCATAGGGAAAGAGGTGCCGCGGGTCATCGGCATCAAAGAGGCTGCGGGCAGCATCAATCAATTTGGTGAGCTCATGCAGCTCGTTCCGAAACATTTTACGGTACTCTCGGGCGACGATTCGCTCACCATTCCGGCGATGGTGCTCGGAGCGAAGGGGTGTATTAGCGTGGTCTCCAATGAAGCGCCGAGGGATTTTTCTCTCCTGTGCGCTGCGGCGCTCCGAGGAGATTGGGAGAATGCGCGAGCGCTTCATTTTCGGCTTCTTGATTTGATGAACATCAACTTCATCGAGTCCAACCCTTCGCCAGTCAAATGCGCCCTCGCGATGATGGGTATTATCGAAGAATCTTTGAGGCTCCCCCTCGCACCCCTCGAAAAGAAAAACAGACCGGCGGTGAGGCGGGCACTCCAACAGTTGAAATTGTTACGACATGGCACACATTAATCCCAACTTCAGAAATGTTGCAGAGGGTTACTTTTTCTCTGAGATCGGGAAACGAGTCGCAGCTTTTAGCGCGGAGAATCCCGGCGTTGAACTCTATCGACTCGGTATCGGCAATACCACCGAGGCACTCACTCCCGCAATAATTCGTGGGCTCACGCACGGGGTGGAGAAACTGAGTCGACGCGAGACCTATGCCGGGTATGGAGACGAGCAAGGCGATGCGCGGCTTCGAAAAGCAGTCGTTGCGCTCTATGCAGAGCGTGGAATTTCATTTGCTCCAAACGAAGTGTTTATCAGCGACGGCGCCAAGTCCGATTGCGCCAACATCATGTCGATTTTTTCGCCGAAGAGCGTGATTGCAGTGAGCGATCCGGTGTACCCAGTGTACCGTGACGCGGCCCTCCTCTCGGGGAAGAAAGTGACATACATGAACGCAACAGAAAAGAATTCTTTTTTTCCCGCGCCACCTTCGGAGCACGCTGATCTGATATTCCTCTGCAGCCCCAACAATCCGACAGGAGCCGTCGCGACGAAGGCGCAATTGAAGCGATTTGTCGATTACGCGATCAAACATAAGGCGATCATACTTTTCGACGCAGCGTATTCCGAATTTATCCGCGATGCTTCGCTTCCAAAAAGTATTTACGAGATCAAGGGAGCAAAACGGTGCGCGATTGAGATTCAGAGTTTTTCGAAATCGGCGGGATTCACGGGCGTACGCTTGGGATGGACCGTCGTCCCCAATGATCTCGTGATCGCGGATGCTCCCCAAGGCGTCCTCAATCAAATGTGGAATAGACGACAAACCACCATGTTCAACGGCGCTTCAAACATCGCACAGGAGGGCGGGCTCGCGGCGCTTTCCGCCGCAGGACAGCAACAAACGCGTCGACAAATTGCCTTTTACATGGACAACGCGCGAATAATCCGCGATGGCCTTCGGAAGTCCGGATTCACTATCTATGGAGGCGAGAATGCGCCCTATGTATGGCTCAAGTGCCCGAAGGGACGCACCTCATGGGAATTTTTTGACGACCTTCTCGCAGTTGCTCACGTGATCACGACCCCAGGCATCGGATTCGGATCACAGGGGGAAGGATACTTGAGGCTCTCAGCGTTTGGCAGCAGGAAAACCATCACCAAGGCTATCAATTCTATTCAAAAACATTTTGCACGCGTATGAAAATGCAATTTACAAAAATGCAGGGACTTGGCAACGATTTCGTCGTCTTCGACGGTATCAACCAAAAGATACAGATGACGAGGAAGATTGCGCGCCGACTTGCGGATCGACATTTCGGCATTGGATGCGACCAGATACTAATCGTCGAGCGCCCCAAGAGTAAGGAGGCAGACTTTGGATACCGCATTTGGAATTCCGACGGTGGCGAAGTGGAGCAGTGCGGCAACGGAGCACGATGCTTTGTACGATTCGTGATTGATAAGAAGCTTACGCTCAAAAAAGAAATTCGCGTCGAAACCAAGGGCGGTATCATAATCCCGCGTCTCGAATTAAACGGTGAAATCACCGTGGATATGGGTATGCCAATCTTTGAGCCCAAACGCATTCCCTTTACGAGTGACTCCACGGAGATGGTGCAACCACTCGAAGTAGGCGGCGAAGTGATCGAAATCTCAGCCGTGTCGATGGGCAATCCTCACGCGGTGCAGGTGGTTCCCGATATCGATGCGGCTCCGGTGACGAGCCAGGGGCCGCTCATAGAAAATCACCCCTGCTTCCCCCTGCGCGTGAATGCGGGCTATATGCAAATTGTCGACCGAAAAAATATCCGACTACGGGTCTGGGAGCGCGGAGCGGGCGAAACACTCGCGTGCGGCACTGGCGCGTGTGCGGCCGTCGCCGCAGGCATCCGTCGCGGGCTACTCGAATCATCAGTAACAGTCGCAACGCGCGGGGGCAAACTCACCATCCGTTGGGAGGAGAAAAATAATCTTCCATCGCCAGTCAAAATGACGGGGCCGGCGGAAAGCGTTTTTGACGGAGAAATAGATCTGTAGGCTAGTTGTAGGTTAGTGCCGAAAATGGCGGATGCCGGTGAAAACCATGGCAATGCCTGCGGCGTTCGCAGCGCTAATTGAATCCTGATCTTTAAGAGAACCGCCCGGCTGGATAATCGCCGTAATCCCCTCCTGCGCAGCCACGTCCACGCAATCAGGAAACGGCATAAAAGCATCGGAGGCCATTACGGCGCCTTCGAGAGAAATTTTCTCGTCGGCCGCCTTAATCGCGGCAAGCCGCGCGGAGTATATGCGGCTCATCTGCCCCGCGCCTATTCCTACTGTCGCGCCATCTTTTGCATACACGATCGCGTTGGACTTTACGTGTTTGCATACGGTGAATGCAAAGAGTAGGTCAGCGAGTTCTTTTTCTGTTGGCACGCGCGTGGTGACTGTTTTTACCTCACCGTCAAACACCTTCGCATCGGCGGTCTGTACGAGTACGCCACCCGCGATTGATCGCATGGTCGTACGAGGTTCCGCAGGATCGGGCATTGATCCCGTGAGGAGCACGCGCACATTCGGCTTCACCGAAAGAATCGTGAGCGCTTCTTCCTCGGCATCGGGAGCGATGATTACTTCGAGAAATATTTTGACAAGCTCGCTCGCAAGATCGGCAGTGATTTTCGAATTGAGCGCGACGATACCGCCAAAGGCAGAGACGGTGTCGCACGCAAACGCTCGCATGTAGGCATCGTGAATCGTGTCCGCAACCGCCACTCCACACGGGTTCATGTGCTTCACGATCACAGCGGCTGGCTCCTCAAACTCGGCGACGCATTCAAAGGCCGCGTCGGCGTCCTGCAAATTGTTGAAGCTGAGTTCCTTCCCCTGCACCATGCGCGCAGACGCGACGCCCGGTCGGACGTCGCCTGGATTTCTGTACAAAGCCGCTGCTTGGTGAGGATTCTCACCGTAGCGAAGCGCGCTTATTTTCTCGAGCCTCAGCGAGAGAGGCGATGGAAGCTGTTCTTGCTCGTGATCCGCTTCGTTCATTGCCACATACTACTACGCCTCAGCTCATTTCTCCATCGCGAAACTACTCTACAACGATCACCTTGCCGTACACGCCGCCCTTCACGTGATTGTGGTACGGCCATGTACCCACCTTCTCAAACTTCGTAGTATACGTTGCTCCAACTGCACACTGGTCAAATGCAGTGTCAGTCGTGTCGGGACAGTGCTCTTTGAGTGTCGTACCCGCGTAGCCTTTGTGATCCGGGTGCATCGCGGTCGCTACCCACATATCGGGACCTGTGCTCGTGAAGGTAACGGTACTTCCCTTCTTAACCGTCACTTCAGCGGGAGTAAACGCTGCACCATCGTACGAAACTCCACACGGGTTCATGTGCTTCACGATCACAGCGGCTGGCTCCTCAAACTCGGCGACGCATTCAAAGGCCGCGTCGGCGTCCTGCAAATTGTTGAAGCTGAGTTCCTTCCCCTGCACCATGCGCGCAGACGCGACGCCCGGTCGGACGTCGCCTGGATTTCTGTACAAAGCCGCTGCTTGGTGAGGATTCTCACCGTAGCGAAGCGCGCTTATTTTCTCGAGCCTCAGCGAGAGAGGCGATGGAAGCTGTTCTTGCTCGTGATCCGCTTCGTTCATTGCCACATACTACTACGCCTCAGCTCATTTCTCCATCGCGAAACTACTCTACAACGATCACCTTGCCGTACACGCCGCCCTTCACGTGATTGTGGTACGGCCATGTACCCACCTTCTCAAACTTCGTAGTATACGTTGCTCCAACTGCACACTGGTCAAATGCAGTGTCAGTCGTGTCGGGACAGTGCTCTTTGAGTGTCGTACCCGCGTAGCCTTTGTGATCCGGGTGCATCGCGGTCGCTACCCACATATCGGGACCTGTGCTCGTGAAGGTAACGGTACTTCCCTTCTTAACCGTCACTTCAGCGGGAGTAAACGCTGCACCATCGTACGAAACAGTCGCTGTTGTCGCAGCTGCCGGAACCCCCGCATCAGTCGGCACAGCTGGGACGGTCGGAACTGCTGCAACCGGCGCTGGATTCTCCACCGAAGCCGCAGAACCCTTCATAAGCCAATATCCGCCACCAAGTACTACAATTATTATCACTATCCACATCACTGGTTTCATAAAATAAAGAAATAGAATCTAATATCGAGAAAGTATACTATGTGTGCTCTTGAATAAAACTTTCGCTGTGGAACAAAACGTGTCCTATTATGGCACTACTGCACAATAATCAAACCTGTCTGATATCCATGCAAGTGATCGTGATAGCGCCACTCGCCCGCGTAATTAAACGTGTAGTCGAAAAACTGCCCCGGATTCAGCACGGCGCACGAATCGAAAGAACTTCCGAGACAATCGGATTCATTCTTCTCCGGATAGAGCGTGTGGGTGGGGTGGAGAGCGGAGGCTGGCCATACACTCTCTTTTGAGTCGTTGAGAAAACGGATCCGTTCGCCCTTCTTAATCGTTACCGACTCCGGTTCGAATCCCTTGTCCGTGTATCGGATCATAACGTCAAATGAATCCGTGTCGACATCTGCACTTCCGACGACACCGAGCCCTGGCGCTTCTGTGTTTTGCTCATACTGATCGACGGAGCGCGTCGAGATATATTGATACACCAAACCTGCAACAGCCCCCGCAACCAATAACAACAAGAGTACCCATGTGCGGGGCATTCGCATACTTACGCCGATTTTGTACGCGCCAAAAAGTCCTTCCCATGCCCGACGTCAGTGTTCACGGGAATTCCTCCCTTACAGAGATCGCAGTCAGCCTCCGGCCACTGACTCAGGTGGACGGTAAGAAGCGAGACAAACTCGTCGGGATTATCAACGACCTCCTTGGTCACACCTCCTCTATTACAAATTGCGACGGCACCCACCACCTCGGCGCCCGCGGCGCGCGTCGCGATGATGACCTTCTTGAGCGAGCCACCGGTCGTCACCAAATCTTCTACCACGAGCACCTTTTTGTCCTTAATGAGCGCATCGTACCCACGACGAATTGCAAACCCTTGCGCCTCATCTTTATCCGCATAGGTACTGTATACCTCTTTACCCTCAAGTTCCGAAAGGTGGTATGCAACCCACTGAGAGAGAATGATGCCCCCTGTCGACGGGCCGACGACAGCCTCTATACCCTTCCCCTTAAACGTCTCCGCAATGCTTCGACAGAGCGCGGACATTTCGCGTGTAAATGGATACATCGCGTTTTTGTTGACGTACGTATCCATATGAAGCCCCGACGCGCCGACGAAATGTCCGGCACGAAACGCGCCTACCCGTTGCAATAAATCTAAAACCTCTGCTTCACTCATCGACATACAAAGTATTCTATAGCGCTTTTGAAATTGCGCCATTCAATTCTATAACCTTTTCGCGCGCTGCTTCTGCAAAATCCTTTTCGAGCGATGCAAAAATGACCGCGCGCGACGCGCAGATGATCATTCCCCTTCCGCGACTATCTTTGCCAGAGGCAACCGTTTTCTCAAGATCGCCACCCTGCGCACCGATGCCCGGAATAAGAATTGGCATATCGACTACGATTCGCCGCACAGCGGCAAGATCGTCGGTGTTGGTCGCGCCGACCATGATCATCGTGTTGCCATTGCGATTCCACGCACCGGCCGTCATCGTGGCGACGGTCTGATAGAGCGGTACATCGCCCACCTGCAAACTTTGGATTTCACCAGCCCCGGGATTGGAGGATCGACACAGCACGATAATGCCTTTGTCTTTCCTGTCGAAAAAAGGCTGAAGGGCATCTGAACCAAAGTACGGGTGCACGGTAATGGCGTCGGCGTGCAGGTGGTCAAATGCAAATTGCGCATACTGACTATTCGTGTTGCCAATGTCTCCACGCTTTGCGTCGAGCACCACCGGCACGTCAGGCGCTTGATCGTTGATGTACTGAATCGTCTCGCGTAGCGCGCGGTACCCTTCGTCGCCCCACGCCTCGTAAAACGCGCTGTTGGGTTTGTATGAGCACACGAGATCTTTCGTCGCATCAACGATTCCTCGATTGAAAGCGACAATCGACTCACGCACGCTACCCTTTCGAATCCATTCTGGAATACTTTCAAAATCACTGTCGAGCCCAACACACAAAAATTTTCCCTCGTCCCACTTTTTATCCAAAAGGGCCCTAAAATTCCTCTGGCTCATTAGGGGACATACTAACATAAAAGGGCAAAAAATTATCCGGCGAGGGTTCAACATACTTCATGTTGAATCCCCCGCCGGCCTTTGCTGAAGCGACCAACGATACCGCCCGCCGCTCATTTCCAGAAAAAATACAGGAAATTGCGTAGTAGAACTCCCGTGAACTTCTTCGAGAGCCGCAACTTTCTCCCAAAGACTTTCCCGCGGAACATTTCGATGTTTCGCGACTTCTTGAGCAAAAAACCCATTTTTACAGGGCAGATCGACGATGTAAACGTCGAAACCTTCACGGATTGGATTTACCGCAACGACGCGAGTTTTACCGTTGAGCCCGAGCTTGGCTTTTGCAGCCGCCTGCAATTCGTTTCCGCAATTGGGAACGCGAAAAACCATTTGCGCCTCCTGTGTTAGGAACACTCGTTGTCCAGACCATCCCGGACAACTTCGTATCCCCAACGCCTCAAAGAACAGTAAGAACAAAACAAAAACCCTCCGAGCGGAGGGTTTTTGTCTGAATGTCTAGTTTTTAGATATGCAGGCAAAACACCTCCGCTTTCGTGCGCATCGCCATCATCATATTTGCGGAGAACATTTGCATATCAATACGAGTGTAACCGACTCATACATCTTGTCAAATATTAAAACTTGGGGGAGGCTCGACGCTGTCGAGCCTCCATCCCAATGCGCCATGAGGTCAGCTTCCCCCGGGTTCAGCGTAGGCTGATGGCCGCTCGCCACCGATGACCGGCAAGGCGTGGATGTCGCAGCGAAATATACGCGGTGGGCTGCCTAGAGCACCAACTCCCGCTACGACTTTCGTAGCGAACTTACAACACTCGGAGCACTTCGTGCCCACAGGCACCGCCTCAGGAGTCGCCATTTTCGACACCCTCGCCCATGTCTCCCGTGCAAGGCAGCTCATCCCTCGGCACATGCCGAGTCGGACCACCGCCGTCCAAAGGGACACCACCGTACAATCCGACTGGCCTCTGTCGTGGCGTGTATTCAATCCGCCGAGACGTATTGCCGTTTGACTCTTCACGACTCATTTTCGCCTTACCTCCAAAAAGATCGGATTACGAACGCACGCGCGTCCGCCCGGGTTGATCGCTGTGATCATGATCCGGAATCGAGTCGCTGGACGAGCCGATTCCGAAACACGAAAAAGGCCCCCTTTCGGGAGCCTTCTGCATTTCGTTTTTTGTGAAATTAAATGCGCAAAGCTCCCGGGGTGCCGGTAATAATCGAAATAATGCTAATCGCGCGCATCTGCTTCATGTATCCATATACTATTCCATGGCTTGTTTGTTGTCAATTTTGTGGAAAAGGTGAATGCTCGATATGAGTAGCGAAAAAGCGAAGGCCGCGGTTGGGAAAAAACTCTCTGCCATTGTCCATGTACCAAGCGTAAAGATGTTGGTACCCGACGCAAAGAGTCCCATGAGCCAAGGAGGCGCTTGGCGAGGTTCGGGGCGCTTATATGCAGCAATGGCATTGGGTGCTCCAGCGACAAGATATTTTCCGATTGTAAGACTTACGAGAGCGAAGATTGGCCCTGCTATGTACCAAAGAACGAGACATACGAGCGTGACAATGGTGCAAATATTTTCCAACATCCCCCACTTCCAATTGCCTTTGAAAAAAAGTACAAACGTCAGCAGGAGCGTGCCTGTGAAAAGTCCGGCGGAAAGAAACGGCACGGTGGCCCCAGATGCGAGCGACGCAAGAAGAATCGAGCCGTCTATGATGGACCACAATGCCATCGTAGCCACGCTCAGGTGAAAACTACCCCGCGTGACGCCATAAATCAAAAGGAGACCCGAGAGAAAGGCAACTATTCCACCCATCAGCGCAAGCACCTGCATGCCCATAATTAATTACCCTTGATCTTAGTGGGGAGTTGCTTACGACGGATCACGAGCGTCGCGACGAGCACTCCATCGAGTACGCCGCACCAGAGAGGGTAGAGGAAGGTCGTGAGAGTGAGCGTTTCGAGCGCAGGAATCACTAAGAACCATCGCACCGAACTCATGGCAAATTGCGAGATCGTCTCTTGGTAGGGCCTATTATAAGATTTTCGAAATGTTGGAAGGAATGCGAAGAAATCGGCGAGAATTATAAACAGCACGGCAAGCAAAGGCTGGTCTGCGCCCTGCCAAAGGACAATCGCCGCAATCGCGAGAAAGAGGCAGATCCAATCGGTAAACGGTATGATTTTTTCTCCCCGCGTGTATGCAAAAAGTGTTATCCCAAAGCAACACAACGACTCAATACCCGTAACAATTGCCCCTATTCCTCCCCCCTCCGCGAGCTGGATGAAAAAGGTGATGCCCACGAGCAGCGACCAAATGAGCCACGAGAAAACGTGAGGCTTGGTCGTCCCCTTTACGATGTCGCGATAGTACGGATAGAAACTCGCGAGTCCGATGATGGTGCCAATTGTGACGAGCGCAACCTGATAATCGTACATTGGGAACAGTGTACCTCACGTTCGTTGCAGGAACACATTACGTGAGTAAGCATTGTCTTATTATTCTACGATCGGAGATTCATAAGATATATTTAAATTGCCTCGTAACTGGAGAGAGTCTATTCCGCACGCGGAGGTAACTTAAAAAGACTCCGGAGCCACCGATCCCCTTCCACCTCATCCGTGACGATATACAGCACTTCCCTTCCCACAGAAAAGTCGGTCTTAATCATTGAAATGATATCTTCACAATCGTGCGGGAAAATCCAAACGCTATCTTGCAATTTGATGAATCCAATTTTGATAAGCAGGTGACGTAATCGATCACGTGCCAAACGGCGACGCTCGGTAATATCAAACATGACGATTCGCCACTTACCGTCCCACTTTTTTGGTGACTTGTATTTTGCCGATCCGAGCTCAAGACGAAGTAGCAATTGCTCACCGCGTTTAGTGAGCTCTACGCCCCTTTTGGGGCCAGAACCTACCACACGAATGAGGCCCCTACTTTCCAACCTTCGGCGAGTTGCGGACACACGTGAGGCATAGCGTGATCGGGGACCATCAATGTACTTCAATAGCCGCAGTGCATTTGGAGCCACCGCCGCCATAGCCAGAAATCCCACGACTTTAATCGATTCAAGAACTGCGCGTTGAATATTTTGCTTCCGTGCTCTCTTTTGAACTCTTGCCTCTACCTTACCCATTATCTTATTCTACTACGATCGTATAATTATAAGATATGGGGCTTGTGCAGAAGCTGGCCGATCTACGTGTTTGAAATTTGCTTGCGGCGGTATACGAGCACGGATACCAATACGATATTGACCGCGATGATGAAACTTGGATAGAGCGTGTTGGTGAGTGTGAAAGACGCGAATGCGAAAAATCCGACGACGAACTTCGCGATCGAAAGAATGAAGAGGCTCATAGTTTCTTCGTACGGTTTGAGATAGGCCTTGCGCAGCATGGGCCCCATCGCGACCATGTGCGTGGCAGTGACGATGAGTACCGCGTGCAAGGGATCGCTCGTCGCGCGCCAGAGCACGATTCCCATGAGCGCAGCGACCAAGCAGATCCAATCAAAAAGCACGACCTCGACCCGTCCGTGAATCATCGCAAAAATCGCAATCGCAAGCACCGCCGCCGCGCTCACGCCCGTCACCCATGCACCTGCCCCAGCGCCCGTCACGACTTGTGCGGCAAACGTAATTCCCATAAGAATTGCGAAGGCAACCCACGACACGGGGTGCGGCTTAGTCGTTCCCTTCAAGATATCTCGAATGTACGGCACATAGCTTACAAGCGCGATCACGACCGCGAGTGCACCTGCTACCGCCTGAATATTTCCCATAAGAGGAGCATTCTAGCACCCGCGTGCGCCTCCTTTACACAGAACGCTGTGCACTAGTTGATCTCGATGTCGATGTGGTACACACTTGGGAACTTTTTGCGGATGCGAGCTTCAATCTCGTCGATCTTTTTTCCCATTAGACGAGGAATCCGATCAGCGTAGTCGACGCAAAAGCGCTTGAAAGATTCGTAGTCGCCCTTTACCTCCTCGTATTCATTGCGTAGGGCGGCTTGCTGATACGCACCACCGAATAGTGCCGCTCCATTAAACTCCACCTCACACTTAATTCTATACACTCCATAACCA
This sequence comes from uncultured Candidatus Saccharibacteria bacterium, assembly GCA_964437185.1. Lineage (GTDB taxonomy): Bacteria > Patescibacteriota > Minisyncoccia > Phycocordibacterales > UBA2100 > UBA10103. The sequence continues at coordinate 61,520 of CAYTFU010000005.1, forward strand.
AGCACGGCTGATTTAAAATCGATCACTTTTTCTATAGCTGGCTCCTTTTGCAATAGTTCAATAATTCCCTCCTCTACAGGCCCTGGTATGGCTTTGCCGAGGAGGTACGCCCGATTTTTAATGATGAGGATAATGGCGACGACCGCGAGGAGCGAGGCGATGACAATCGAGCCGAGCGCATCCCACACAGCGCTTCCCGTGATGTATGCGAGTGAAATACAAATAAACGCAACACACACGCCGACCACCGCGACCGCGTCTTCGAGGAACACCGCGAGGGTGGAGGGATCTGCTTGAGCGAGGCGCTTACTCCACCGTGCGCGCGGAAAAGCCTTTTTCAGTTGATCCGCGGCGACCCAGAGCGTCCAGGATTCGATCGCGAGTGAGACTGCGAGAACGCCGAATACGAGGAGCGATAGTTCGACGGGATGCGGGTGAAGTAGAGAGGAGACGCCATGATACGCTGTCACGCCAGCACCGACGAAGAAAATTCCGCACGCAGAGATCAGCGCCCAAAACGAAAGCTCGTTGCCATATCCGTAGTCAAAGTTGTCATCGGCTTTTCTCCGTGATCTCTTCAGCCCGATGAGTAGGAGCAACTGATTAAGCGTGTCGGCAAAACTGTGCACCGCTTCGGAAAACATGGAGCTCGATCCAGAAATAACCGCCGCCGCAAATTTGATCCCCGTAACAATCGTGTTGCCGACGAGCGCGGCAGCAACAGATGTAAATCCCGTCTGGCTTCGTGATGTCACAGAGATCAGTGTATATCCTCACGAACAAAAACATAAACCTATATCCAAAAAACACTTATGCACCTTGATAAATTGACAGATTTTCGACGCGGGTGTGTAATCGTCGCACGTAATCGCGTGCGTACGCGATTACGGGGGAAGGCTGTACGGAGGCGGTCTCTGTACGGTATGTAAACGCTCATAAAGAGGAAGCGTGCCACATGAACCGAATCGACGGACTCACCGGCACTGCGCTGGCAGCCACGACGGGAATAATTTCGCTGGCCCCGTCTATGGCCCTGGGTTTCAACGGCCACTTGGGAAAGGCGGCAATACTGGGCACCGCTAGCGCCCTCCTGCTCGTCGCCGCCAGCGTCGGGTGGCGAAAATACCATCGCTCCACACCCGGCTTGCTGCTGGGGATGTTCGTCCCCCGTTAAATAAACGGGGAAATATCCTAACAAGGGGTTGGTTGGCAGGATGATTTCTGCCAACCGCCTCCCCTTTCAAGGGCTTAACCACGAGTTGAGTTCTAGAAAGAGGAGGCAGATTGACATATGTAGTTTTTTTGTTCATAATTTTTCAACCCCGATTAGATTCGGAGGAGTTCTATGACACCGAGCCGCATCACGGTGAATTGATGCGGATATAGGAGAAAACATGCCAAAAATCCCCGACGATGGGAGCGCTTTGGCCCTCGCCATGAGGACCAACGTCATGGCCGGGCTCCCGCCCGCGACCGACCTCACCGACCTCAAAATTATTGAGGTTCGATACCCGCTCACCGACTCCAATGCTCGCCAGCCAGTGTTCCGCATTGCCGTCGCCAACGATCGCGTTGTCGCTGTGCAACATGGAACGTACACGGCACGACGCGACACCTGGGGATCTTGGGAAGCGTATTTTGGATTGACGCAACGGGGCCTGCGGGGCCTGAACGAAGCTCCGCTTGTGCCTATGCCTAATACTCTCCGCAAGATTTTGAATCGGGCGCGGCCGACACTTCCCCAAGAAGCCAAAGCAGTTTCGGCGGTCGTACGGGAGGCCCAGCAATCTTGGAACGATTGGAGAACGCGAGACACCGCTGCCTAATCCCCCTAGGTATTTTTGCACTACGGGGCACCGTATCTACCTCGGGGAACTGAGGAGTGAGTCGTCTGGATGATTCCATACGACCCTCCTCCCCTTTCAAGCTCTTCAGCGCATTTGCTTGCCATGAGCACTGTCGAATGGAGCGTTTGAAAGGGGAAAAACAAAATCTACAGCACTCGCTTGTTGTAACTGAGCTTGATGAATTCGCCGGGGACTATGGATCCCGCGTTACCATTGATCTGCACGGAGGGAAATATATAGGTAGGTAGATCAAGCGTCTTGTCGCGCGCCGTGCGCATCGTGATAAATTCTTCTTTACTCGTGCCATCGCGTACGTGAATATTTTTTTCTCTCTCTTCCCCCACCGTCGTGCTGAAGAGCACACCGCGGCCTTTGCCCTCAGGATAATCGTGGCAGAGGTAGATCAATGTCTCTGGCGGGTAGCTCGTCAGAATTTTGCGTACTGATTCGTACATCGTATTTGCGCTTCCGCCTGGAAAATCGCATCTCGCAGTGCCCATATCCGGCGCAAAGATCGTGTCTCCGACGAAGAGCACGCCCCCGATTTCGTAGCACATGTCTGCTGGCGTGTGGCCCGGCGTATGCATAGCGCGCGCCGGAATGTTGCCGAGGGAGAAACTCTCGCCATCCGCAAACAGATGATCAAACTGCGATCCATCGGTCTTAAAATTGTCGTTAAGGTCAAAAACTTTTTTCAGATACTCCTGCACGACGGGGATTTTGTTGCCAATTCCCTTCTTTCCGCCGATTTTTTCTTTCAGGTACGACGCAGCCGATATGTGATCGGCATGCATGTGCGTCTCGAGAAGCCATTCATTTGTGAGCCCCTGCTCGCGTATATACGCAATCGCCGCATCGGCGAGTTCCGTGCTCGTCTCGACATTTTTGTGATTGTAGTCGAGCACCGAATCGATAATCGCCGAGCGTTTCGTCCCCTTGTCCCACACGACGTACGTCACGGTGTGCGAATCGGCGTCGAAAATTGGATGTATGACGAGATTGGGGTTCATGGAGCGTTTTTAATTGTACATGAATAATTGCTGTCGATTATGGGCGATTCCACGGCATCTTCGCGAGGAAAAACGCCATGCCGCACCAACCGCTTACACCCGCAAAGATAAGTCCGATGCCTGCGGCGATTGGAATGACGAGATACGAAGAGCCTGCGAAGAGCGCAAGTACGCTCCCGAAAACAATGAGAGACCCTGACGCGATGAAGACTTGCCGCATGAGAGGTAGTCGCGTTGTCGTAGCTTTCGTCTCGAGGCCCGCCTCCTCCCACGCCAAAGTGCCACCCTCCACGTTCACGAGTTCGGCAGTGACCCCGAGCGATTGAAGCTTCTCGATTGCTCGCCCGCCTCTGCGCCCTGATCGGCAGTGAATGTAGATAGTCTTTTTGCCATCAAATTCCCCCCTGCGCGCTTCAAGATCATCAAGCGGCACCGATCGGACGCCCGGAATGTGCTTCTCCGCGTACTCCGCAGGCGTGCACACATTGACGAAATCGACGGATGGATTGTTTTCCTCCGCCTTTAGTACTTCTTTAAATGCTGCGATTGAAATGGTTTTCATACTTAATTATTGGCTACGAATTAATGAGTGATAGTAAGGAGTCAATTTTCCTTTCTCCGCTCTTCTTCGAGAGCGTCGTGTGAACGAAGCACGTAATGAATGCCGCGCGCAGAGAGGAGAACGACCGTGAGGCCGCGCGCAGTGTCGCGGCCGCCTTCGTACAATCGGGCTCCTGCTGGGCTAGCTCGCGCTTCACCGATGCGAGCTGTCCTTCAAGGCGACTAATGTGATGGATAAGTGATGTTGGTGTGTTCTTCATGACCGCAGTATACACATACCCCCCAGGGTATGCAAGAGGTGCGCGCCGCTCGCCCCTCAATTCCCGTTCTTTCGCAAAATCTTTTCCATCGCCCTCCCTTTTGCCAGTTCGTCGATGAGTTTGTCGAGATAGCGCACTTCGCGCATCACAGGATCCTTAATCTCTTCCACGCGAACACCGCAAATGACGCCCGTGATCAACGTGCGTGAAGGATTGCGATGCGGCGCTTTCGCAAAAAAGTGTTCGAAATCAGTCCCCTTTTCAATCTGCGCGCGCATCTGCTTCTCGCTATACCCCGTCAGCCAACGAATAATTTCGTCGACCTCTTTTTTTGTACGACCCTTCCTCTCAGCTTTTTTCACATACATCGGATACACCATTCCGAAGCTCATTGTATACACGCGATTCAATGTCTTTGAGTCTTCTTTCATATCGTGATCTCATTATGCCTCATGCACATGCCCATGGAAATGTCTGCATGAATATGATATAATGCACCTATGAAAGTTGGTGGGAAAACAACCGTTTTGACTCCACAGAAAAAGGCCGCCATCAAAGCCGGTAGCCTTAAGTCCGTGCTCACTTCGTTCAAAATTGAGGGCGTTACGTTCTCGCCTTCTCAAATCAATTCTATAAAATCACGCATGCAGCTCTCGAAATAACTCCTGCATCAGGCCGTATTCCTTTTTCAAAGTCTGTTGGATGGCCGCGATATACCGTTCGAAGTTGTGATCTTTGGTGATTAGCTCAAAATCCAGATCGGCACCCGTCTTTGCGACATGGACAAGACGAGTGAAGAGACGAACGACTCTGCCGTTTCCTTCTCGAAACGGATGTATATAGAGCAATTCCGCATGCAATGCTGCAAGATGGTCGAGTATTTCTGATTTCTGCCAATCACGGACATGGATCGGCGCGAGATATTCTTCCGCAAATGCGGCGAGCGTTTGTGGTAAAAATTGAGCTGAGGCGAACATAAAATCGCCCTTGGACATGTTTACCGTGCGCAGATTCCCCGCAAAATCGTACATGGAGCCGAGAGCACTCTTATGTAGATCGTACAAATAATCGAGCGAGAATATTGTCTTTTCACTTAACGCATCGATAGCATCATGTTCAGCTCGCAGAAACCCTGCCGCCTCCTCCTCATTAATAGCATCACGATCGATGAGGCCTAGTTTGTTCGGCAAAAACTCATCTTCGTTCGGATTCGTTGCGTACCGATCCATAGCTATATTCTACCCTGTCCCCCCACTTTTTGCGTGCATACATACAACTCCTACGATCCTAGGTCTTGTATGTGTGGGTGAACCACGCCGCCAAAACAACATTTAAATGCGCTTGTATGCGACCCCGGCGCCTGTTTTCCCGACTTGCCGAATCTTTCCTTCTTTTTCCAACACAGAAAGATACCGCGTCGCGGTGGCATCCGATACGCGCAGGAGTTTCTCGACTTCGTCGTTGGTAATGTGGCCTGCCCTTCGTAGCTTTAGCGTAGTAGGGTCATTTCCATCAAGTACCTCTAAAATCTTGTCGAGTTTCTTGCGCTTCCGGAATTGAATTGAATCACGCGCCTTGACGAGGAGATCGCGCCAAGCGCTTACAGGCGCAGACGGTGCTGGCACATTGGCCACCGGCGATGGTGGCTGCTGCGGAGCAGCTAACGGCTCATTGGCTGGTATTTGAGCCGTTTCCGTTGGCCCTGCGAAGCCTTGTGCGGAGGAGGCGGCGTCTGGCTCGGGCACCGAAGGGGCGGTTTCTGGGGCAACAGGGGCTTCCTG
>CAYTFU010000006.1:0-63459 GCA_964437185.1 uncultured Candidatus Saccharibacteria bacterium
CGTCCACATCCCCAGCCGCATCACCCTCCGCATCACCACAATCCGCGCGATACTGTACGCAATGAGCGAGGAGAAGTCTCTTCGGAAGTTCTTCAGAAAATCCTGCGCGGGGATGATCAAGAGCGGTAGTATTGTTTTCTTCGGCGTTGTTTGCTCCATTTTCATACCGAGTGTAGTAAGCGCGCAGGTGATCATCACCGAGGTAATGTACGATCTCAAGGAGGGGAGTGACAGTGGGCGCGAGTGGATTGAGGTATACAACGCTGGCCTCACTGAGGTAGTGCTCAGTGAGTATAAATTATTTGAAAATGGTACGGCACACAAAATTTCGGGAGTTTCTGGTGGCGCGTCGTTGCCCGCTGGAGCGTACGCGATCATTGCGGATAGCGCCGCGAATTTCAAAACCGATTGGCCCGGGTATAGCGGCCCACTTTTTGATAGTGCGTTTAGTCTCAGTAATACGGGCGAGAGCATCGTGCTGCGCAATGCGAGTAGCACGGACATGGATACGGTAACGTACCAAAGCACGATAGGCGCAGCAGGCGATGGCAATTCTCTGAATCGCGCGAGCGCAGGAGCGTCGCTCGTTCCTCGTTCGCCAAGCCCTGGCGCCACGATGACGGATGAAGTAATTGCGCCGCCTCAAAAGAGTGTGCCGGAAAAGGCCCCAGTACCATCGGCAAAACCAAAACCCGTGACATCTACAAATGTTGAGGAGGCGTATGTAGTGGATGATCCAGCGGAGGGGGTCGTTGTTGAAAACGCGACCACGGTCGTGACGACTACAGAGGAAGGAGAAAAGAACTCTTCCGTTTGGTGGATCGGTGCGGTGATTATCGCTTCGTTTGCGGCATCCTCACTTTTACTCGCGAGAAGACTAAGCAAAACAGAATGGGACATTGAGGAAATGGAGGAAACGAGATAGTCTGGTCAGAATGAGCAGCAAAATGATTCTTGTAACGGGAGGGGCTGGATTCATCGGCACGCACCTCTGTAAGCGATTGTTGGATGAGGGCAATACGGTAATTTCTCTCGACAACTATTTCACCGGCTCGCGCGAAAATCATGTACCTGGCGTGGAGTATCGCGAGGGACACACGAAGGATATCGAGAAGCTCGTGCCCGAGACGCCGGATCTCACTTTTCACCTCGGTGAATATTCGCGAGTAGAGAAAAGTTTGGAAGAGCCGGCGCTCGTGTGGGATCTCAACGTCGCTGGTACGTTTGGCGTACTCGAGTGGTGGCGAAAAAGGAAGTCGAAGCTCGTGTATGCTGGCTCGTCTACCAAATTCGGCGACGGAGGGTCCGGGCGCGACCAGAGTCCGTACGCGTGGACGAAGGCCGCCAATACCGAGCTCGTGAGCAACTACGCGCGGTGGTATTCGCTTCCGCACGCGATTACGTATTTTTACAACGTGTACGGTCCCGGCGAGCGCGTAGGAGCCTACGGGACGGTCATTGAAATCTTTCGCCAACAGCATGCGCGTGGTGAGCCGCTCACCGTTGTATCACCAGGCACGCAGAAAAGAAATTTCACGCACGTGAGCGATATCGTGGATGGTCTCGTGCTCGTCGGTGCGAAGGGGGAGGGGGACGATTACGGCCTTGGCGTGACGCACGAATATTCAATTCTCGAAGTCGCCAAGATGATCGGAGGCGAAATTATGATGCTTCCAGAACGAGCGGGCAACAGATTCGGATCAGGCATCGACACGTCTAAATCAGAGGCGCTCGGATGGTTGCCCAAAATTACTCTCGAGCAATACCTCGGCCAAAATTCCTAATCCCCACAAATGTGACATTCGGGACGCGCGACCCAAATCGCGTGCTATACATCCCTCATGTGCGAGAGATCATGGATCTCCCTGCGAATCACTTCTCTTATTCTGTTCGTGTTGTGTGCCTTTTACGCTCCTCTCATAGCGAACGCCGAAGTGCTTTTCTCACAGATGGATAGTTCGCAGGTGTTTACATCCTTCCTATCGAGCAGCGATCCCGGTGCCTACTGGCGCATCCCTATCCCCAACGACATGGGTCCGGTGCGCATAGACTCAATCGAGTTCCGTGCCCAAGGGGCGCTAGGAAATGCGCAAATATACGATATGGCAGGAATGAGAATGGTCTGCTGGCTCGACGCTGCCAAAACGACGCGTTGCTCAAATACCACCTGGGGATTTTCTGGTGCTCAGAGGTTTGTCGCAACGCCACCCAACACTGGCCCAAAAACGTATCGCTTCGACTACAGGAGTCCCGATGCGTACTACCCCGCTGTGCCGCATGCCTCGACCACCCTTCCGGCCGTCTTCGATCACGCATACATTGACGTCTTTCGTGTTGCTGGATCAGGAGTGATTCTTTATGGAACTTCCACTCAAATGTATTACGTCGTGCATGGCGAGCGGCTTTCGTCCTCAACCCCCTCCTGCACCACAAACTGCTATTCCAACGTGATGTTCTTGCCTGGCATACAATCAAGCCGTTTGTATGCGCCAGGACAGGTGCTTACAGAAAATCGAATTTGGGAACCGAACAGTCCTTTTGGAAATGATGTGCCAAGCCTTGATATGACGAACCCAAGCGCGACGGATGTGGTGTACACCAAAGATGGAGACATCATCGGCTCTGCGTACAATCTTTACGGGATCTACGGATCTTTTATAAACCAAATGAACTCTCTGAAGGGATCTGTAATTGAAGATTGGGAACCCATTGCATACGACTGGCGACTTGATTACGATGATCTGTTGGATTATGGACATCAGACTGCCGATGGAAAAATCTACTATCGCGGCAATAATTCTGCTACTACCAGTGATCCATATATAGTCCAGGAACTCAAGCGCCTCGCATCCACATCAAGAACGGATAAAGTGACAATCATTGCGCACTCAAACGGAGGCTTACTGGCTCGAAAAATGTTGACACGCCCCGAACTCGCTCAGTATGTGGATAGAGTAATAATTGTCGCGTCTCCGCAGCTGGGGACGCCGCAAGCTATCGGTGGGCTATTACATGGTTTCGGTCAGGCATTACCAGAAGAGAAGTTACCGTTCTTTCTTTCGGCAGCAAATGCACGATTCCTTGGTCTGGCAATGCCGATGGCGTACAATCTTCTGCCGTCGGATTCGTACTTTCACTACACGCAAACTCCCGTAATCAAGTTCGATCCCTTTACGCTGCACGATTGGGTTGAGAAATACGGAGGGTTGATAACGACTCAAAATCAGCTCCGCATCTTCATGACGGATATTGCACGGACAAAACCAGAGCATCAGGACATTGATACGCCAGACGTGACAGATGCCGACCTCCACCTGAATGCAATCGGAGTTCATGCCGAGCTTGACTCGTGGATTCCATCAAATGATGTTGAGTTGATAACCATTGCTGGGTGGGGCAACCCGACCGTCGCGAGGATTGAGTATAAGAGGGTTCCGACGTTCGCATGCCTCGCCCGGGGCCCGGATGGGAGTTGCGCGCTTAGCGGACGCACTGACGAGATTACATACTCTCCCAAAATGGTGATCGATGGCGATGGGACCGTCATTGAGTCGAGTGCGCAGTGGACTAATGGCGCGTCTTCTACGCGATACTGGCTCGACCTTATGTCGCTTAACTCAGAAATGGGCTCCGAATACTCTCACGCAAATATTTTCGAATCACCACAAATGCGCTCCTTGTTGGAGGATCTCATTAAAAAGGCTACCTCGACTCCTCTCCCGCAGTACGTCAATACATCACGTCCGGAGCATGAGGGGGTTGCACCTCGGTTGTATTTCACACTCCATTCTCCTCTAACTCTCGGATTTTCTGACGAGGAGGGAAATTATACTGGGGCAACAAGCAGTAATGCCGTATTTGAGGTTCCCGACGTTGATTACAGGAGGTTTGGCGAGGTGCAGTGGCTCTCTGTGCCGAAAAATCTAGCGGGGAAGGTCGTGTTGCAAGGAACTGGAAGCGGTTCATTTGCTCTCGACGTAGAAGAGGTCAATGGAAATGATATTTTGGCCAACACTACGTTTGCTGCTGTCCCATCCTCGACCTCAACCATCGCGACATTTGAAATCGATCCTCTCCGATCGCCAATCTCAGAGGGGGCGCTGAATGTTGATTTCGATGGCGATGGTGCGGTGGACACGACATTACGTTCGGTAGAGGGGGAGACCGTTCTCCCCAAGAGCCCACTTACCGTAATTGCGGACGATCAGACGATGATTGTTGGCGGCTCCATCCCGCCTCTCGCGGCTTCTTTCACCGGCTTCGCCAACGGTGACACGGAAACGAGTAATGACGTCACTGGTGAGGCAACGTGTACGACTACAGCAACAAATAGCAGCCCGGTTGGTAACTATCCGATCGTCTGTACCGTTGGCACTTTGTCGTCCAGTGATTATGAATTCAAGACGTTTATTGAAGGAACTCTTACAATCCAGTACCGCTGGGATGGATTCCTGCAGCCAATAGACGACCCTACTGCCAACCCAACATTGACTCCGAGTGTGTTTAAGGGCGGCAGCACTGTACCTGTGAAGTTTCAGCTTAAAGATAGTAACGGCGCTTCGATACAGTCATTTACCGACCTCCTATGGATTAAGCCAGTTCCCATCACTCCTCTCGCCGCTTCTGTTGATGAGCCCGTGTATACGATATCGGGTACAACCGGCAGTACGTATCGCTGGGACGCTACAAATCAACAATATGTGTACAACTGGAGCACCAAGGGCCTTGCTACAGGCCTTGTGTACAAAATTTCCGTAAACCTAGACGATGGAACTTCTCGAGAGGTGATTATAGGGCTGCGGTAATGCAAGTGCATGGAAAATTTCGTGGTAATCTTTTCATATGGTAGCTCTCATAAGAAAATATAAAATTCAAATCGCGGCCGCTCTCCTGACAGCGGTTATTATATATGTGTTTCCGATAATCAAGGGGGGTGGTAGCCCTTCAGACGTGAGTTCGTTTAGGTCGGCCTTTGGTCAACTCGCCCTGATTTCTTACGTCCTGTACCTGGGTTCATCGTTCATTTTCCTGAAGCTAGTTCGCCGTTTTCAGCTGCATAGATTTTCCGTATACCTCGCTCACGCTGTCGCTTTTGCGATAGGATACTACCTACTTGTCGCAGCGTACCTAAGTATTGCGGCCGGCGGTATTCCTTCAATTATTTAATGGCAAAGAAATGATATCTGCTTCCTATAAGAGGTTCAAAGTCCAATTCTTTGTTGCGCTGTTTACTCTCGGCCTGGTCGCCTACTTTCCCATTTTTGCCGCACAATTTGCGCTAATTTCTTTCGTCATTTATATCGCGCTCTCGGCATTGTTTATCTGGATCGCACGCAAATACAATTTGTCTGCCGTCTATCTACTTATGGCACACGCGCTGGCATTTCTGCTCGCGTACGCCATCTTCGCGTTAGTTGTTTATAGTTTAGTAACGATGACTCATTTTGGGTTCTGATGATTGCGAGGTAAATGACGGGGGTAGGTACACACAACACCTACGACCGTGGGAGTTGTATGTATTCACGGGCGGTCGCTTAAGCGGAGGCGGGCGATGTCGCGGGCGAATTTGGTGTAGATGTTTTCCCAGAGGAACTTTTCGAGGTGCATGCGGATGCGGCGAGGGTTCTAATAGAGTCATTGCCTCATCCTCGCGGCACACTCTGTGTAGCCATCACAAATGGTTTTAGGTGCGATAAAGCAAATGAGCTGTCGAACACAGAATGCTCCTCATATCTTATAAATCTCCGACCGTGGAACTATAAGATATGGCAATTGTTAGCACGGGGAGAATGGTACCAGGTACCAATAATCACCTATACACACAAGACCTACGATCGTGGGAGTTGTGTGTATTCACTGGTGATGGCTTGAGCGGAGGCGGGCGATGTCGCGGGCGAATTTGGTGTAGATGTTTTCCCAGAGGAATTTTTCGAGGTGCATGCGGACGCGATGAAGATCGGGGGGTGCGGGGTTCTCGAGCACTTCTCGGAGCGCTCGCGCTATGTCTTTTGGTTCGCGCGGGTCGAAGTACGATACAAATTCGTCGCCAACTTCATGAAAGATGGGGATGTCGGACGCGATGACTGGCACATGGAGTGCGAGCGCCTCGATGATCGGGATGCCGAAGCCTTCGTAGAGTGATGGATGGGCGAAGACTTTGCTCTGCCGATAGAGTTTCCAGAGCGTCATGTCGTCGTTGATGGTTTGGAAGGTTACGTCGGTGAGGCCCAGCTCCTTGGCGAGGTTTTGGAGCGATTGTTTGAGGCCGTTGTCCACTCCCACGAGACAAACTTTGAGGTGTTTGTTGACGTATCCTATCGCGCGCAAAAGTGGCGCGTGATTTTTTCGCGTTTCGAAGTGGCCCACATAGAGCACGTCGATTGTCTTTGGTTCTGCCGTCGACAATTCTTGCAGGAGAAGGCGTTCGTCGATTCCGAAGTAGCTTTTCGCAACGCGCGAGGGGTCGAAGCCTATGTACTTACGCAATTCCGCAATCGAAAAGTCGCTGCAGGTCACGAAGTACTGCGCGCGTCGCCACTGGCTTTTGAGGTAAGAAGAGAAGAGGAGGCGGTAGAAGAAGTTTTTGCTATCGCTCGTAAAGTAACGAAAATCGTAGGCGACCTGAAAGTGCGTGTGACGTTTGAGTGCGCGGTAGGGGATGGGCACGGATTCTATGATTACGGTCGAGGGTGGGAGCTTGTTGAGCGCAGCTGCGATTTGTCGCGCTGCGCGAAATTTGCTCCAGTGGTTGAATCGGTAATCTACCTCGACGAGATTGCCGCTCGCAGGTGTCCACCACAGGGGCGCTTTGCCGCGCGCGACGATGAGGGTGAATTTCTCACCGAGGTCACGCGAAAATCGCTTGGTGATTTCATCAAATCGACGATTTGCGCCCGAGGGGACTGCCGGATCAAAATACGGTGAGACATACACCACGCGGCTCTTTTCTGCGTCCATACGAGTATGGCGAAATCATAGCATGAGGCGTTTTAAATCCTCTCTGGTTTGGTAGTATGTGTAGTACGTATGGAAAAAAGGCGGCTACTCATCACAGGCGGAGCGGGGTTTATTGGGGTCAACGCCGCGCGGCACTTTTTGGGTAAAGGGTGGGATGTGACGCTCCTCGACAACTTTTCGCGCAAAGGTACTGATATCAATGTCAAAAATTTGCATCGAGAATTTCCCGACGTGCCTGTGATACGTGCTGATATTTGTACGGATCAAAAACAGCTCGACAATGCGGTGGCAAAGAGTGATGCGGTGCTCCACCTTGCGGCGCAAGTGGCCGTTACCACCTCGATCACCGATCCGCGCAATGACATGCGGCAAAACATTCTCGGCACGTTCAACGTGCTCGAAGCGATACGCGCGAGCGAAAATCAGCCGCCTCTCATTTATTCTTCGACCAACAAAGTATACGGAGCGCTCGAAGAGTATGCCGTACGCGAAGCGACGTCGCGATTCGAATTTGTCGACGACACTTACAGATCGTTTGGCGTACCAGAAAAGCAGACGCTCGATTTCCATTCGCCGTACGGATGTTCCAAGGGCGCAGCGGATCAGTACGTGATCGATTACGGCCGCATCTACGGGTTGCGTACACTCTCACTCCGCCAGTCGTGTATTTATGGGCAACACCAATTTGGCGTGGAAGATCAGGGATGGATCGCGTGGTTTACGATTGCGGCGATGCGTGGCAAGCCCCTCACGATCTATGGATCGGGATTCCAGGTACGCGATGGACTTTTCGTCGACGATCTCTCGCGGTTGTACGAGCTCGCATTTGAAAAAATCGACACGTTGCCCCAGCGCGCGTACAACGTGGGCGGTGGTGCAGGAAACACTATTTCGCTTCTCGAACTTTTGGAGCTTTTGAAAAAGAAATATGGGTACAATCCCGACGTCGCCCACTCAGATATTCGTGCTGGCGATCAACCGATATTCGTGGCCGACATTCGCGCACTCGCGAAGGATTTGAATTGGAAGCCGGAAATGGGAATCAAAGATGGGATTGGAAAAATGCACGAATGGCTTCACGACAACCGTGAGGTTATCGCGGGTGTTTTGGGATAGGGTATAGTGTCCTCAATGAAGCGCGTTGCTGTCATCGGTGGAGGGATTTTTGGAAGTACGGCGGCGATTTTTGCAGCGCGCGCGGGGCACGAGGTGCACCTCTTCGAAAAGGGTAAAGAGCTTTTGCAGGCGGCCTCGGGTATCAATCAGTACCGGCTGCATCGTGGGTATCATTATCCTCGAAGCGGTGAGACAGCACAGTCCGCACACAGGGCTGAGACCTCCTTTCGCGCCGAGTACGCTGATTCGGTGATTGACGGGGGAAGGCACCTCTACGGTATAGCGCGGGAGAAAAGCCTCGTGAGCGCGAAACAATTTTTGGATTTTTGCGATGCTCAAAAGCTGGAGTACAAAAAAGTCGACGTGCCGGAGCTTGCCGACCCGAAAACGGTCGAGCTTGTGATAGAGGGGAAGGAAGCGCGCTTCGATCCCGATGTGCTGCGCGAAATCGTAAAGACGAAACTTCAAGAGGCGGGTGTGCATGTGCATCTCAATATGCCCGCCGATCCGCTGCTACGCGAATCATTCGACAAAATAATAATTGCGACCTACGCTCATACCAATGAAGTGGTAGGACTATTCACCGACGCGAAGATGGATTATCAGTACGAAGTGTGCGAGAAGCCCGTCGTCTCGCTTCCTGCGAGTTTCGGCCTTACGGATCTTGTGATCATGGACGGGCCGTTTATGTGCGTCGATCCGCTTGGCGAAAGCGGCCTCTATGTGCTTGGTAACGTCGTGCATGCCATACACGCAACCAACGTGGGAGAAAGCCCCGTCATTCCGCAGAATGTCGAACCCCTTTTAAATCAGGGAATTATCAAAGATCCGCCCGTCACGAATTTTGCGAAGTTTATTGAAACCGGCGTGCGGTATATTCCTCTTCTTACGGAAGCGAAACATGTGGGGTCGCTTTACACGATTCGCACCGTTCTTCCGCGCATGGAAAAGACGGACGCGCGGCCCACGCTCGTAACACCCCTCGGCGAGCATTGCATCAGGATTTTCTCCGGCAAAATGGGGAATTGCGTGGAGGCTGCACAGGAAGCGTGTCGCTTACTCTAGCTGTTGCGAAGTAACTCGTGTATCTCGAGCACTTGCGCACCGAAATCTCCCATCGTTTGCGGTACGGATTTTCCTTCAATTGCATCGAGAAACGCGCGAATTTCTCTCGTCAGTGAACTCTCAGCACTCTCAAAGAGCACCGCTCCTTCGCGCTCGAGCATCGTGTCGTTCCATGTGAGCGTCGCGCCGTTTTCGAGGGTGATTGTCATCGTATGAGATTTTTCCTCCGAGAGTCGGTCGATGTGTGAGAAAAATTCCGACAGTCGGTACGTGAGGTGCATTTCTATCCGGTCGCAGGCACTCTCTCCCGCTTCGCGTTTCGTGATGGATCCTGCTTCGGCGACGCCGAAAAGATCGCACGCAAACGCGATGTGGTGCGTGAGAAGGTTGAGCTCAATTGGTTCTGTAAACGTGCCGTATTTTTTCCACACGCATTCGACACGCTTTACCGTGCTCGTGCGGGCGATTTCTTTGAGTTGTTGGTAGACGGGGTGGTAAAGAAAGACGTAGCCGGTCATGAGTGTGCGTTTTTGATCGCGGGCGAGCTGTGCAAGATCGTGCGCCTCTGCAGAAGTCTCCGCCACCGGCTTCTCGCAGAGGACGTGTTTACC
This sequence comes from uncultured Candidatus Saccharibacteria bacterium, assembly GCA_964437185.1. Taxonomy (GTDB): domain Bacteria; phylum Patescibacteriota; class Minisyncoccia; order Phycocordibacterales; family UBA2100; genus UBA10103. The sequence goes on from CAYTFU010000006.1 coordinate 9,750, forward strand.
AGCTTTGAGGACCTGCCGAGCGATGGCCGCGTGCGTCGAGATGGGCGTCGCTATCGCGACGCCCTCTATTGCAGGATCCGCGCAAATCTCTTCGATCGTCGCACGTTGTGCCCCGATATCGGCCGCACTCTCTTTTGATGCGTAATATACGAGATCGCTTGCGACTGCGAGTTCGCGCGCGACGTTTTTGCCCCATTTACCAACGCCGATGATTGCTGTTTTCGATCGCTTGGGTTCCATAGCTCCCTACGGTAGCATACAGAGGATGAACGTGCTTCTGGTCACGGGTATATTCTTCCCCGACGTCGGCGGGCCCGCCACGCATGTGCGCAAGATCGCCGAGCACTTCGCGAGCATCGGATGGAAGGTGACGGTGGTCGCCTTCGGCGACCACCCCGATCAACCCTCGGGATACCGCGTCGTCCGTATCAGCAGAAAGTGGGGAAAGCTCATCTCATGGAAACTTTACGCGCTTGCCGTCGCGCGCGAATCGCTGCGCCACGACGTGATCTACGCATTTGATCTTACGACGGCCGGCATTCCCGCCGCATTTTTCGCGAAGCTTTTGCGCAAGCCGTTCATCCTTCGCATCGGCGGCGACCCGATATGGGAGAGAGTGGTGGAAAAAGGGGAGCGATTCGTCCCCATGCGCGCATACTACGAGCAGAGGTTGTTTAAAAAAGATAAACCGACTTTGTACCGCATGATTCGAGCGGTCGTGCGCGAGGCAGACACCATCATTACATACTGCGATTTTCTCAGAGACATTTACACTGAGTATTACGGAGCAAAGCAGATCACCCTCATTCGCAACCCTTTCCCGCAGCGGCATGCGCCCGCGCTCGAAGAAGGCACGTTTACTTTCCTTTTTGCCGGTCGGTTCGTCACGTACAAAAATCTCCCGCGCGTCATTCGCGTTTTCCGCCGCGTTGCTTCGCGACACGATCGTGCGCGGCTCGTGCTTATAGGGGATGGGCCGGAGGAATCAGAGCTAAAAGCGCAAATCATCCCAGGCAAAATTGAGATCGTGCCGAAAATGGATCAGAAAAATCTTTTCGCTCGCATTAATGCCGCTTCTGTATCGCTCGCTCCGGCGCTTACCGAATTCAATCCCAATTTCATTCTCGAATCGCTCGCGCTCGGCAAACCCGCGCTCATCAGCCGCGACAACGGCCTCTCAGCAAAACTCCCGGAAGCCTGGCATTTTGATCCCCTCGACGACGCTTCGCTCGAAAAGGCGATGGAACACATGCTGGAGCCCGAAAATTATCGCGCAGCCATCCAATTCGTCGCCAACCTCGACATGTCCCAAACCTGGGATAAAGTCGTCGCCCAACATGCCGAGATTGTTCAGGGCTTAGGGATGAATCAAACCAAACCAAATAGAGGATAATGTCAGACTCTCAAGCAGAATGTACGTGGTCCATTTTTTTGCTCCGTACCTATTATGTCCGATCGGATATAATCGGTACGGAGAGACTAAGTGAAGATTAGGAACTAACAGGCCCACGAAATCCATCGCGACGAGGGAAGGGTTACTCTTGGGGAAACTGTCAAAAACCGCTAGCATGCGGGGATGGTGAGAGTGAAAGAATGGGTGAGGGAGTTGATAGTGTTTGGATTGAAACAAGCTCAGGCGGCGATATTTGCCGGGTCGTTTTTGGGGTTGTTGCTGATTTCAAATCACATCCCTCTGTTTGGTCTCGCCCGCTACGACTTTCTTTTTCTTGCAGCGGTTCTCATTCAATTCGTCCTCTACTACACCAAGCTCGAGACGAAGGACGAGGTGAAAGTGATTTTTCTTTTTCATATCATCGGCATGGTTTTGGAACTCTACAAGACGAGTGCGATGGTGGGGTCGTGGAGCTACCCTGAAGAAGGCATTTTGAAAATCGCGACGGTACCGCTCTATAGCGGCTTCATGTATGCGGCGGTGGGAAGCTACATTAGTCAGGCGTGGAAAATATTTCGGCTCGAACTTACCGACTACAGAAACTATCTCGTGAGCGTGGCGCTCTGTACGCTCATTTATCTCAACTTCTTCACCAATCACTTCATCTACGACGTCCGCATCTTTCTTATAGCAGCGGTGTTTGTATTTTTCTGGAAAACGCGCGTGTATTTCACGGTGACCGAGCATCCGAGATGGATGCCGCTTAATCTCGCGTTCCTACTTATCGCGTTTTTCATTTGGGTAGCCGAAAACATCGGCACGTTTGCAGGCGCGTGGCGGTACCCCAATCAGCTGCACGAATGGAATGTCGTGTCGACGCAGAAGGTGACGTCGTGGTTTCTGATGGTCATCATCAGTTTCATTATCGTTGCGTATCTGAAGCATTTCAAAAGAGACGTGCTTGGGGGACGGTAATGGCAGGAGCATGAGACAATCGAAATCCATTGCGGGGAAGTGGTGGGAGTTTGGGTTTTGTGATTTGATGTGGCGGGCAACAAATGGAGGCAGTCATGCTCTTTTCAACGATAGCCGTTCTTACGGTGTTCGTGTCACAGAGCGTGCACGAACTCGGACATGCTTATGCTATGCGCGAATGCCGCGTGCGCATCATAGCGATCTCGCTCTTGGGATTGCCGGTCGAGGGCTGGGCGGTAATTAAGCTCCCGATCAACCACTCTTTTTTCCCGGGTATTGAGTGGCGCGTGCACCCGCTTTCTATCGTAGGTGCATACGTCGAGTGCGAGGAGGAAGACGTACAAAATCTTTCTCGCGCGGATCAACTCTACGTCCACGGGATGGGGCCGCTTGCAGCCGTTCTCTTTGCACTCTTCACGACTCTCGTTCTCTCAGTCCTCGTTAATTTCCTGAATGGGTTCGGAATATACCCAGGGATGGAGTTGTTGGAAGCCCCGTACCTTATCGCCTTGCCAGGGGTTATCGTCGTGATCTGGCGGGGAAGGCGGCTACTATGCAAGTATGCGCTTCCTATCTCGACCCTCACCTTCTTCGCGTATGTCGGGATGCTGATAGTCGAAGATGCGGGAATACCCATAATTACGATGGGGGAGACCCTTGAGATGATCGGCTCAATATCGCCGATCGGAACCGAAGGATCGTCCGACATCATGCATCAGGTCGTACTGGCCATGATAGCGGGGACAGTAATGTCGATCTTGATTAACGCAGGGAATCTATTCGGATTCGTTCCTCTGGATGGGGGGAGGATTGTTCAGACCGTTCTTCCTGTTTGGGCGCAGTCTGCCTATGCCGAGGTAACTATCAGGCTACTTTGGCTGTGGCTCTCTCTTACCGTGATTCTGGCCGTTCCGATGGCGGTGGTCAAGATGTGGCTGTGGATCTCGCCATGGTTCTAAGGTGTGCGGCGGTTTGGTCTCGGACCAAACCGCCGTTTGTTTTTTAAATGGAAGGGGGATGACATGTTAGCAAGTGTCACCGGCCCTCGCCGTCGCGCGAGGGCCGACACTTTAGCTCCGTATGTTATTTTGAAAAAGGCTCCTAAACCGCTAGAATGCTCGGATGCGTGTACTCGTACTCTCCACCGATTGGAACGCTTTTAATGAAACAAGCGCGGTCGCGAAGCGCCTGCGGATGCAGGCGCGGACGGTCGAAAGAATGGATGTTTTGGTGCCCCACGGGCCTCTGCAGCTCGTCCAGATATCGGGTAACGCCTCGGTGCGGGGATTTGGCCTAGGGCGCGTTTTGGGGTCTCTACGCACTATTGCGGCTGGCTATCGGCTGCAGCGGCCGGACGTGGTCTCGGCGCAGGACCCGTTCCTCACTGGCCTTGTCGCATGGATCATTGCGCGCATGCGCGGTTCAAAGTTGCATCTCCAGGTGCACACCGATCTATTCGATCCGTACTTCGGCGGACTTTCGCTCGGCAATCGTCTCAAAGTCTTGCTCGCGAGATTTTTGCTTTCGCGTGCGCAGGGTATCCGCGTAGTATCAAAACGCATTGCGGATTCGCTCCAAAAACGGGGGATCAAGACGCCGGTCACCATTCTTCCTATATACGTTGATCTAGAAAATTTGATCAAGGCAGAACCACTCGACCGTAGGAATCGCTTCCCTGATTTCAAAAAGATCGTGCTCGTCGTCTCGCGGCTTGAGAAAGAAAAAAATGTCGCCGCTTCTATCCGCGCATTTGCGGAAATAGCAAAGTCGGATGCTGCTGCGGGACTTGTAATTATCGGGAGTGGATCAGAGAGGGCGTCGCTTGAGATACTCGTGCGCGAGCTCAGCATTGAAAAAAAGGTGGTGTTTGAAGGTGCACAGGATCCGTTTCCATACTATAAGGTCGCCGATTTGTGTCTCGTCACGTCATCGTACGAAGGTTTCGGTGCCGTGATTATGGAAGCGCTTGCGGCGGGGTGCCCGGTGATTTCCTATGATGTTGGTATGGCGAGAGAAGCGGGGGCGATTATCGTGTCCGCTGCGGACTTGCCTCGCGTCGCGATAGCCACACTCTCCGAAGGCAAGAAGGGCAAGCTCACACTCAATTTTCCAAACGAGGCGGAATACCGAGAGCTCTGGCTCGCCGACATATCGCTTTCCGCCGCAGGCGCAGAAAAACGAGCAGGCGAGAAAAAGGCTGAGGCTCGACCCACGGTCGGGTACGTGGGGCAGGGATTTATCGGCAAAAATTATGCGGATGAACTTGAGAGTCGAGGCTTTACTATCGTGCGTTACGCGCTTGAGGAGCCGTATCGAAACAACAAAGAGAAAATAAAAGAGTGCGACATTGTGTTTATCGCGGTGCCGACGCCGACAACACCGACCGGCTTTAGCGATGCCATTGTCCGCGAAGCCGTCGCCCTGGTTGGCGAGGGGAAAGTGGCCGTGATCAAATCCACCATGCTTCCCGGCATGACCGAGAGTATTCAGAAACAATTCCCCAAAGTCTTCGTAATGCATTCGCCAGAATTTTTGCGTGAGGCGACAGCGGCGTACGATGCTGCGCACCCCGACCGCAACATCGTAGGCATCTGCGATGATTCAGTGGAAGCGCGAGCACTTGCTCAAAAAGTGATTTCTATTCTTCCGCCAGCGCCCTTCGAGCTCGTGTGCTCTGCGGTCGAGGCCGAATTCATTAAGTATGCGGGCAACAATTGGCTCTACATCAAGGTGGTCTACATTAATATCCTCTATGATTTTGTACACAAACTCGGTGGCAACTACGAGGCAGTACGCGACGCATTTGCCGCAGACCCGCGTATCGGGCGCTCTCACCTCGACCCAATTCATCAGAGCGGCCACGGTGGACCGCCGGGCCGTGGCGCTGGGGGGCATTGTTTCATCAAAGACTTCGCAGCGTTTCGCGCAAAATATGAAGAATTGTTTCCGCAAGATCGAGCCGGTATCGAGGCACTACGGGGAATGGAGCACAAAAATGTCCAGCTTTTGCGCGATACGCAGAAGGATCTCGATCTTCTTGCTGGTGTGTACGGTGAGCGTTCATGAAGTTGCTTATCACGACACAAATCGTCGACCGCACAGATCCGTTTCTCGGGTTTTTTCATCGGTGGATTGTTGAACTCGCGAAGCACTTTGAATCGATTGAGGTGATTTGCTTGTACGAAGGCAAGCACGAGTTGCCAGCAAATGTGCGCGTACACTCGCTTGGGAAAGATCGTGGCGCGCGATCAAAGATCGCGTATACGGTTCGATTTCTCACGCTCGCATGGAAGTTGCGTGGGTCGTACGATTCTGTCTTCGTGCACATGAATCAAGAATACGTACTGTTGGCGGGATGGCTCTGGAGTGTTCTGCGCAAGCCGATCTACCTCTGGCGCAACCACTACGCAGGTGGTTTTCTTACCGACGTTGCAGCAATGTTCGCGGAGAAAATATTTTGCACGTCGCGATTTTCCTACACAGCGAAATACCCAAAGACAGTGATCATGCCGGTTGGCGTCGACGCCGATTCGTTTACACACACGAGCGTAAAAAGAGCAGAGCGATCAATACTCTTTTTCAGCAGATTCGCGCCAGCAAAAAAGCCTCACGTTTTGCTCGACGCGCTCATAGCCCTTCAAAAAGAGGGCATACAATTCACCGCGACGTTCTACGGGACGCCGCTGCCGCGCGATGCTGCGTATCGAGAGAAGCTCGTGGCACGCGTACGGGAGCTCGGCCTTACCGACACCATTCGATTTCATTTGGGTGTGCCGCATAGTGAAGCGCCTGCGGTTTTCAGCTCTCACGAAATATTTGTAAACCTCGCATCGAGCGGCACCTACGACAAAACAATGTTTGAGGCGGCGGCGAGCAGGTGTCTCGTGCTTGCCGCGAGCAAAGACTTTGCTGCAATTGTAGGAGAGCGCTATCACGTCGATGAGAATGCAGCGGCGGTGACTCAAAAGCTGCGCGAGTTTCTTGCGCTTTCCGGCAACGAGCGAGCTACACTCGCATCAGCAGAGCGCGAGATCGTGCTCGCTGGGCACGGCCTGCAGACGCTCGGTGAACGACTTCGGGAAGAAATACATCGGAAATAGTATGAAATTCGTATATTTTGGCATCTACGATCCCGAGTTTTCTCGAAACAAGATTTATATGCGCGCTCTTCGCGTTGATGGGCACGAAATTATTGAATGTCGTGATACCACCGCTGGTTTTAAAAAATATTTTCGTCTCGCTCGCGCATTGCGGGCACTTGCGGGCACGTACGACGCGGTCATCGTAGGATACCCGGGGCACGTGGTTCTTCCGATTGCTCGTTTATTTGCTACGGCACCCGTTGTTGCGGATCTCCTTGGCTCGATCTCAGACGCAGCGTATCAGTCGCATGGGGCAGGCTTATTTAAGCGATTGTGGCTTTCGATGGTGGATCGCCTCGCAATTCTTTCTGCGCACGTCGTGCTCGTTGAAAGCGAGGCTCAGAAAAAATATTTACAAACTCGATTTGGGGGAGACAAATATCGCGTCGTGTATACCGGCGCGGACGAAAGTATATTTGCACCCCGCGAAAATGTTAAAAAAGCTCTTCACGAACCCTTTGTCGTTTTATTTCGGGGGCGTTTGACGCCGGAATCAGGAATTAGGCATGTGCTCGATGCGGCGGAGCGGCTCAAAAGTGAAAACATCAAATTTAGAATCGTGGGGTATGGTCGACTTCAAGAGGCAGTGGAAGAACGCGTCCGTTCGTTACCGAACGTAACACTCATTTCCGAGCACCTTACGTTTGAACAAATGCGGGAGTACATGCTCGACGCGGACGTTAGCTTAGGACAGTTTGAAGACAATGAGCGCCTCGATCGCACCATACCGCATAAGGCGTTTGAATCGATGTCAATGGGCATTCCGTATCTGACGGGGCGCGCACGCGGCGTCTCCGAGCTTTTGGAAGATGGAGTGTCGTGTCTCATGGTATCGGTCGCTAATCCCGATGCGATAAAAAAAGCGCTTGAACGCTTGCGTGCCGACCGGTCTCTCAGCGAGAAATTGGCGAAAAATGCTCACGCTATCTACGAATCAACCGCCGCGCCGCGCATATTGGCGCAGAAGATAATCTCTACAATCTCACCACTACGAAGATCCGTTGCATCGAATTCTGGCGAACACGGAAGGTTTAGTTTGAAAGAACTACTCGCGCTCTGTATTATTATTGGCGCGTTTATTGCAATAAGATTACCTGGAATCGACCTGCCCTACCACCAGGACGAATGGAAAACAGCCAACATCGTCCAGACGAACGCCATCGGCGCTCTTTCGGGACATCCACCGCTTACCGAACTTGTGTATCGAGCGGGGGGCTTTCTCTTCGGTGTCGATCACTTGCGTGTCGTACCGCTCCTGTTTGCAGTGTTTTCGGCGATTTTGCTCTATGTTGTAGTACGTGGGCGATCAGGCCAGCGAGCAGCTCTTTTTGCAATCGGACTTTACTCTGCGTGCATGTATGGTGTGTGGGCGTCGCTTATGACAGACACGGACGGCGCAATGTTACCGACATTATTTCTGGTTTGTGTGTACGGGTATGATCGATTTCGCAACGCATCGTTTGCGGCCGCGAAAGCGGTATGGCTCAGCCTCATTGGCGCGGGTCTCTTGCTCGGACTTCTTACGAAGTTGAGCTTCGCGATAGTTCTTGGCGCTTTGGTACTTGATTACTTCGTCGAAATGCGTTCAAACATTACGCGTGCGCTCGTGGTGCGAGCGGGAATTGCAGCTTTAGTATGTGTTTTTACCGCGGGCCTTGCGATTGCGGCAACACGATTTGTCATTCCTGCCTTTGACGTACGTGTCACGATTGAGCACGTGCTGTATTACGTGCGTTTTGAGGGGCGCGGATATATGCAAATTTTGATACAAGCAATGAAGGCGCTCTTTTTCTTGTCACCCATGCTTCTCGTTCCTTTGATATTTTTTTCAAAAGAAGTCTTTGCAAAAAGTCGCATATTCATCGTGTATCTTGGGCTTGGTGCGTTCTTTTATTTCGTGTTGTTCGATTTTTCTCAAGGGGCGCTTGATAAGTACCTTATGTACACCATTGTGCCGCTGTGCGTGATTGTGGGTACGATTCTCGCGAGAGAGATGCGTGACGTGGGTGCGCGTGCAGTATTAATTGGAACAGTTGTTGGCATCATCGCTGCAGGTGCGCTTCTGCCCCTCAGTTTCCTCTCCCCGCAGGTCATGCCTCTGTACCCAAAGACCGAATGGATTTCAGCGGTCGCGCATGGGAACTGGAATATTCTCATGCCATTTACCGGTGGAAGTGGCCCGATCGGCTTTTACGTATCCTTTCTATTTATCGGAGCGAGTTTTGCGGCAGCGGGCCTTTTTATGCTCTGCGCGCTGGTAATTTCCAAAATTCGAGCGCCACTCATTGTTGCTGGAGTGATCGTCGGACTCGCGTGCAGCGCGGTATTTATCGAGGAACTTCTGTGGGGGAGGATTAATGGAAGCGTGCCGGAAGTTCTTGCTGAGAGCGTTGCCTATATCGCGTCGAGCGACATAAAAAGCGTGATAACTCACGCCGATACCGGTGCCTACGAGCTCAACAATTTAGGGAAATACGCGGGCAGATTTTATGCCGTACCGGGCAATGAAGACGTACATCGCGAGCGTTTTTCGGCGCATAGAGGGCATTATCTTGTTATCGATTTTCCAAAGCTCAATGAGCGCGGTTACTATAGTAGATTTTTCGCGACGTGTGAGAGCATATTTGAGACGCGCTCAGGCGCGGTGGAAGGTCATGTATACTACTGTCCTGTGAGCGACCCGTATTCAATCCCAAACTATGCATCTCAATAGCGCGGCACTCAAATATTTCGACGGTCACGCTGGGGATAGGATGCGATGGCGCAAGCGAAACAAGTACTACCATCGCTCGCTCGAATCCTTCATCGGGTTTCTCGTTCCCCGTGGAGCGACAGTACTGCACATCGGTGCGGATTCTCCGGACCTTCTTGCGTTGCTCTCGCCGAAGCGCGGACTCGGAATCCATGCGAGCGAGCGCATTATCTCGGAGATTCAAAAGCAAAAACTGCCAGTGAATGTAACATTCAAGCAAGAGCAAATCGCTAACGTGAAGGAAACGTTTGAATACGCCGTTATTTCCGATCTGCTCGGGTATGTCGACGATGTGGAGACGCTTCTTCGAGAAGCTTCGGAGCGCATTTCGTGGCGCGGGCGTATCGTCGTTACTCAGCACAGTACGCTTTGGGAGCCGTTTTTGCAGCTGGCATCATCGGCGGGGCTGCGTATGCCATCGCGCACCCAGAACTGGATTTCGAGGAGCGATCTCGCGAATTTCGCACACTTGGCAGGGCTTGAAGTCGTACGGGGCGGCACGAGAATGCTCATCCCCAAATACATCCCGCTCATCAGCACCTTTTTCAATACGTACCTTGCAAATGTTTTCCCATTCACGCGGCTCGGACTCTACCACTACGCTGTCTTGCGCAAGATTGATTCGCGCTCGCCTGTGCCGAACCCGTCGCTCTCAATCGTCATCCCCGCGCGCAATGAAGCAGGCATGATCGAGCGCATCGTGAGGGAGCTCCCGACGCTCGGAGAGTTCACCGAACTTATTTTGATCGAAGGGCACTCGAAGGACAACACGTGGGAGGAGATACAGCGTGTTGCTCATAAATTCGGGGCTGAGAAAAAAATTCGCATTGCACAGCAGGACGGCAAGGGGAAGGGGGATGCGGTGCGCAAAGGGTTTGATATGGCGAGCGGTGACATCCTAACGATTTACGACGCCGACATGACGGTGCCGCCGGAGGACATGGCGAAATTCTACAACGCGCTCGTCGAAGGGAGAGGCGATTTCATCAATGGGTCGCGCCTCGTGTATCCACTTGAGAAAGAGTCGATGCGTTTTCTGAATTATCTCGGAAATAAGTTTTTTAGCCTCGCATTCAGCTGGCTTCTCAATTCGCGTCTCAAGGACACGCTCTGCGGCACCAAAATGCTTTGGAAGGAGGATTACGCGGAAATCCAAGCGGGCCGAGAGTTTTTTGGCGACTTCGATCCCTTTGGCGACTTCGACCTGCTTTTCGGGGCAGCGAAGCTCAATCGCAAAATCATCGATCTGCCCATCCATTATGGCGAGCGCACCTACGGTACTACCAACATTCAGCGCTGGAGCCACGGGTGGCTCTTGCTCAAAATGACGGCGTTTGCGATGCGGAAGTTCAAGTTTGTCTAGCGTCATATGTTGGCTGCCCCAGAACTTTCAGTTGTGCTGCCCACGTACAAAGAGCGGGAAAACTTAGCGATACTCATTCCTCAAGTTGAGGACGAATTTAAGGATGTTGCGTTGGAGATTATTGTGGTCGACGATAATTCAAAAGACGGAACTACTGAATTAATTACCGAACTTAATGGGCGCTATGCAAATATTAAGATTTTAGAGCGCCCCGGGCTCATGGGTATCGGTAGTGCGCTTCGAGATGGTTATAACGCGGCACGCGGTGAATTCATTTTGTCGTCCGACGCCGATCTCTCGTTTGTAACTCCCGACATGCGCTCGTTGTATGAAAAGATCCGCTCTGGATACGACCTCGTCTTGGGTTATAAGATAGTAGACAAAAGGGCGAACAAAGAAGAGCGCAAGAGGGTAATAACGCAGGAGATGATGCTTCCTATTGGGTGGGTGTGCAATTTGATCGTTCGAGTTATAAGTCGCACGGGAAATCTCAGGGAATATAATACAAACTTTCGGGTCATACGTGCGTCGGTATGGAAAAAGATCCGCACAATCGAGGACCGGAATTTTTTTCTGTTCGAGACTATTTTCCGAGCTCATCAAAAGGGTGCAAAAATTGCGGAAATCCCGGTGACGTTTCGTTCGCGTAAATTTGGAAACTCGAAGCTTAATTTTTTTCAGCAGGCGCCCAAGTACTTTGTGGACCTTATACGTGTCGTTTTTCTCGAAAGATCTTCTTGACTCATATAGAAGCACTACGTACACTGAAACACATGAAAATAGAAATATTAAACCCCTCATGCAATCTGGATACAGTCCGAGACGGTAGGGGCGGTATTTTCACGTGGCTGCCGAAAGATGCGATTGTAGAGTTCAACATGCTGTACTTTCAGCCGGGGAAGACCAGGGGCCATCATTACCATCCCGAATTTAATGAATATTTTTTGATTGTTGAGGGTTCGGGCGTGATGGTGACGAGAGATTCTCCCGACGCTCCTGAGGAGCAGATCCATATGAGTCGCGGATCATGCGTACGTACACCTATGGGCACATCGCACGCATTCTATGCCATCACTGCTGTTACGGCCGTCGCGATGCTTTCGAAAAGATGGGACGACTGCAATCCTCCGATCGTCCGAGTGGAGGACCTGCAGGGTTCGCCGAGCAAGAAATAGGCCATGGCGTTTGTTGCCGTCGTCGGCGCGAAGGGGTACGTGGGTAGCGCATTGTGTACCGCGCTCAAACAGACGACGCATTCTCTCGTGCAGGTTACGCGAGAGAATTATGGCGAGATGAAAGACCAGAAGTACGACATTGTCATAAATGCGGCGATGCCCGGAGCACGTTTTTTTGCCAAGAATCATCCTGCGGAGGATTTTGTAGAAACGGTGCAGAAGACGGCCGATCTTGTGTACGGATGGAAGTACGACAAATTCATTCAGATAAGCACGATCTCCGCTCGGTGTCAGCTTGATACAGTCTATGGACGACACAAGGCGGCCGCCGAGAAAATCTGTGAATTCGGAGATACTCTCGTCGTGCGTCTGAGTGCCATGTACAGTCCCAATATAACGAAGGGTGCGCTCCTGAATATAAAACGAAAAGAGAATATATACGTAGACGCGGAGAGCCGCTATTGCTTCACTCCACTCCAGTTTGTCGGGGAATGGATTTCGGAAAATCTCGATAAAAAAGGCGTCATAGAGGTGGGGGCACGTAACACCGTTTCATTGCGAGAAATCGCAGATCACCTCGGTGTACATGTGGAGTTTAGCGGACCAGTGGACGTCCAGGAAATAGTAAATCCTAGGCCGGATTTTCCGGATGCTCGCGATGTACTTACCTTCCTTGATAATTGGGTGCCCACACCTTAGAATCATTCATGCAAAAAGCAACGCAGGTCGCTAAGCTCGATGGTTGTCGTGTATGCGGTAACACCGATTTGGTTCCCGTCATTGATATTGGTGAGCAGTACCTCTCTTCTGTATTTCCTGAGACTCTTGATTACCGGAAGGATGCGATACGCTATCCGCTTGATCTTGTCATGTGTCGCAAAGGGAGCGGTGAGAAAACGTGCGGCTTGGTTCAGCTCGGCCATCGGCTTGATCTCTCTGCCATGTACGACGCCTACCCGTACACCAGCAGTACGAATTCATCCATGTCGCGTATTCTTGAAGATGTGGCGGCGAGCGGACGTGCCCTGGGCAATCTGGAGTCCGGTGACGTCGTACTTGATATCGGAGGCAACGACGGCACACTACTTTCTTTTTTCAAGAATGATCCGTATACGCTCATTAATATTGATCCGGCCCAGAACGTAACATCGCTTATTGACGCGCCGAATTACATTTCAATTCACGACTTTTTTTCTGCCACGATATATCAGAAGGTTGCGCGGAAGAAGTCTAAACTCGTCTTCAGTATCGCAATGTTTTATCATCTGGACGATCCGCTAAAGCTCGCGCGAGATGTCGAGGTGTGCCTTGATGAGCAGGGCGTCTGGATTATTCAAATGGCCTACCTTCCTGCCATGATTCGGACCAATATGTACGATAATATCGTACACGAACACGCTGGTTACTATGCAGCCGTTCACATGAAATGGCTGATGGAACGCGTGGGACTCGAAGTCTTCGATGTTACGGAGAATGATGTGTATGGTGGAAGCTTTCGCGTATTCGTTAAAAAAAAGGGATGCCCCAAATTTTCTCAGACTGAACGTTACCGCGCACTGTTAGGGAAGGAGGTACAAGACGGAATATTTGAAATTGCTACGTACGAGTCTTTTATGCAGCGAATAGAGAAGACTCGCACTGACCTCAGGGAACTCTGCAGGAAAATAAAAGCGGATGGAAAATCTATCTGGGTCTACGGCGCTTCTACCAAGGGTAATACGATTTTACAGTACTGTGGAATCGGTAAAGACGAAATAGTAGCGGCCGCAGATTCTAATCCCTTCAAACACGGCAAGTACATCATCGGTTCGGACATTCCGATCAAAAATGAAGCGGAGATGCGCGTCGCGAAACCCGATTATTTACTTGCTCTACCCTATAGTTTTGCAGAAGGTTTTATAAAAAGAGAGTCCGTCCTCTTGGCACAAGGGACAAGGTTCATCGTTCCGTTGCCAGATGTGCGGATCCTCGGACAGTAAATCTTCGCGTTACAACCGCATTGTGCCGAACTGTTGCGTTACATCAGCTCGCGTTCGATGAGAAATATTTTTTGTTCGGGGATGATGTTTCCTGGTATTGTGTGGTGAAATTGGATCGTTTTTGCCTGATAATCAGGTCGCGGTATGTGAGTAGCCGGAGCGGCCTCCATAACGACACTCACGGTGTGTCTATCGTGGCCGTTCTGGTTTGCGTGTATATATTCGATATAGCCAATACATGCACCGATTTTAACCTCTAAGCCTGTTTCCGCGCGAGCAATTCTTACGCCTGCCTCAACTATCGTTTCGTTTTTGTACACGATCCCTCCGGGAAGGTGCCACATACCTTTGAATGGATCAATATCACGTAGCGACAGGAGAACACCTTCCTTTGAGGTAATGAATAGGTCGACACTAAGTCGCACCGCTCGATCAAATATGTAGTCGTACTCTTCATCAGTAAGTCTTTTTGGGGAATTCATAGAGATTCATCTGCCGCTTCTTTTATAGAGTATGTATTTATCAAATCTCGAAACCTCAGTATACAGTGGTGTGATATTCTCAGTGTGAGGAAATTTTCCGTCAACAAGCAGGAAGTCGGGGACTCCCGAGAAGAGTAGCGCGAGGTTTTCATCTCCGCGAATGACAGTGTCGCCGTAGCGAAGATACTGGTAGTAGTTGCTCGAAGACAAGAATATGACTGCCTCGGGCACATTGTAGAAAAAAATGCTGCTATGTATGGGGATGTTACGCATGTGTTTCGAGAGCAGCCCCGAACGCTCGCTCGAGCGAAATTCAGAGATCCAGGAATGGAAAAGTGTCTGATATCCTTGGAACAGGACTAGAAGGATTAAAAATCCCGCACATGACCTTTTGAACACTTTGCGATAGCGTTCGTTCACGGGGACTTGATAAAGAGCGATGGGCAGGAAGATTAGCGCGAGAACTTCCGCTGCGAAGAAGTATCGGTAAAACCCTCGGCTCGCAAGGTAAAGGACAAAATTTATTATAGAAAAAATGTAGGCAAATAATTCGACGTGCGAAGCGCTCGCCTCTCTCCGTGAGCGAAGGAGTATCGATGCTGACCAAATAACAAGCAATGTGAGAAAGTAGATGGGTTGAGGTTCTGAGACGAACTGCATGCCAGTATGCAAAAGGCGTTCGGATAGCGGCGCACTATTAACATTAGCGGCAAAGAGGATCTGGCGAAGCGCATCGACGCTAGCAACCTGGAGAGAAAACCATACGACCAACGGACCAGAAACTCCGGCGGCGTAGACAAACATATTTTTCGAAGGGATGTGTTGCCTCAGAAGGAGAAACGTCAAAGCCGCTGATGGCGCGATAATGAAAAGATAAATCGGTTTTGTCGCCATAGACAACCCCACCAGCACGCCAGAAATAAGCCAAAGCAGGGAGTGGCGGTTTTTCTCCGCGAAGTAGAAGACGATCAGAGAGGCGATAAAAAACATAAGGCCTGGCACTTCGCCAAGGACGTTTTTACCGTGACCGTACAGTGGTGCAAATGTTACCAATAACAAGAGAGAGGAAAGGGAAAGGAAGTATTTTTTTTCCGTGGCGAGTGCACGAATGAGGAAGTATGAACACACGCAAAGCAGCGTCATGTACAGCACCATGACCACCCGAGCGTTGAAAAGCGTCGTGCCGAACAAGGAGAAGGAGAGAGCAATTGGGTGTATCACTGGGAAGCCAGTCGTTAGAAAATCGGTGGAGACAAAGCGATGTGGAGCTATCTGAATGCCATAGATTCCTTCATTCGAGAGATTAATCGACACCTGCACAATACTTCCTTCGTCGAGCCACGTGGGGGGATTTTCTGACAGGCGAAAGAGTGCAAGGGAAAGAAATATCGCTACGGCAAGTAGAAGTGGCAAGACGTGTTGTATTGATAGCGACCATCTGCCCGGTACGGTCTCCGAATATTCACTGGTTCTGAAGACAAAGTGCCTATAACTGTAGAAGTTGATAAACGCTATAAAGATACCGCTGATAAGTTGTGCGAGGAGGTAATGGAGGTGAGCGTATTCTACGAAGAGGTAAAGGAGTGTTGTATTGAGGACTAGTGCGGTCACGATAACGACAAGAAAAATGGACGCTTGTGTGTGTATTCGTTCTCTTGAGGTGTCTCCAAATGTCCAAAATTTCTGCAGGGTAAAACTTACGAGAAATGATGCCCCAAATGCAAATATTGAAGAAAAAAGGTACCAGATTTGAAACATCTGAGTGAATACAAAGAGTGCCCCCAAATTCACTATTGTTGCCGTGCCGCCCGAGACGACGAATCTCGCGATCCGCATCTGTGCCGGGTAGGAGACACAAAGAGTGTGGTAGAGGGGTAGCAAGCCAAACAGTTCTTCCGTGTTTCCCCGCATGGTGAGCAGATTCTACCGCACTTTCCAGATGTGGGTAGCCGGAATCTCAATTTCGGCTGATCAGACCAGAAAACGACTAGAAAGGATGTTGGATCCCCTGGCCAGCATTGTAGAGCCGTGTGACTTCGATGGGAGTAAGAACTCTGTTCCACACGCCGACTTCGTCAAGAAGTCCGCTAAAGTAACGATTAGTAAATGTGTCGGCACCCAGTTTGAATCCTGTGCCAATCCCGATTACGCCATTGGTCCCAGTTGATATCGAGGGAGCTGAAATTATCGGGGATATGTTGTCGTTGATGAAGAGTTTCAGCACAGATCCATCCCATGAGTATGTAAGCATGTACCATGCCCCAGGGATGAAAGTGTAATTCGCGCCAAACTGCTCGTTGAGCGCAACGTTATTGCGTCCAATGTATATCTGCATCGTACCGTTGTCATTATAAAGTTGCACGTCATGGTATCCGTGATTGTTTGGTGTTTCGTTATCCGACCATTGAAGGAGGGTGGCAGCGGTGTTGGGGGCCGGTTGAGAGGTAACGTTGATCCAAAAGTTATAAGTAAACGGTGTAGAGTAATTGAATCCGAGGATTGAGTTAGTGACAAGCGCCTTTGTCGTGTTGTTAGCATCTCCACTCCATCCGTTGTTTATCTTCGAGCTAACGTAGTCAGCGCTCCCAATATTACTTAAAATGTAGGCATTAAGTGAGGAAAACGCATCACCCGAGTTCTCGTCTAATTTCCAGTACGAGACGAGGCCATTTAGGAGGGTCGAATCGGGGGCAGGACGCAGGGCAATCTGTTGTGCGGCCCAGTCGCGTTGGCCCGCGTAGTTGATCGCGGAAGATTTCGCTCCCGATGGTCCGGCGACGGCTTGCACCCCTTCGCTCATAGCTGCTGAAGGTCCGTAGGGAGTATTCGTGATGTCGTACGTCTCGGTCATTCCGATACCGGATGAGGTGGCAAAGTGATCAACGGCGGTCTTGCCCGCATCAAAGGCGAAGAAGGTGACGATCTTTGCGTCCTCAGAGGTTGTCGTTATCGATGGAGCTTCGGCGGTTTGGCTTCTTCCTACGGCACCTCCTGCGTCGTCGATAGGATTCGTGATATCGACCCCTGAATAGCTTGTGATTCCCCCCACAGCCGTATTTTGCGGGCTGATGAGCCACGTATATGATGCGGGCTCCGAAGCGTCCGCGATTTTCCAGTAAGAGATGACGCTCACATTGGAGTCGTTGTCGGTGCGAAGAATGACATTCCAATTGGGTGATGGTGCGGTAAGTTGGGCGACGGACCCGCCATTGACCGCTATGTTGGCTACAAGAACATCGCCAGGATTCACATTTCCGGGTCGATTGATGGGTAGCTGAGTGACGTTTAGGTCCGACGAGATGCCCGTGGAGAAGGATTTCAACATCACATCTGCCACGACCATAGTCACGCTGAAAAATACCCCTACCATTATAAGAGACCCAATAACTGGGCCATCTCGAGACACTCCGCTGAAAGAATTGTGCATAAAATGTTTGGGTAAACGAGTAAATATATCAAGTTCAGTTTACCATCCAAATATAAGTACCCGCTGCTACGGGTGTTTCTGGTGTGATCAGTGGAAATTGCCTATAATCCAGGCATTATGGAGAGCGTTACAGAAAAAAAGAGAACGCTTCACTTTATCTATACCGTCCCGCAGGGGACACTCTTGCATCGGGGGTGGCGGCGTATGAGCGCAGCCACTGGGGTTCCACCGCTTCATCGGTGTGGCACTGATGCACTTATTGGTTGGAAGCATCCGATTCGCGCACCACACTCGATCTCGTATAACCTGCTTAAAGAATTCAAGAAAAAGTATCGCGTGAAGTTTTATAGTATGTACGAGAAAGGACTCATTCATCTCGGGCCACAGGATGTGATGATTGGGCAGCCGGTTCCAGTGGGGCAGTTTAATTATGAGGCGCGGTCGCCGACAGATGATTCTGATTCAATCGTCTCAAGAACGATTCGATCGAATCCGCACAACAAAAACAAATTCCTCATCATGCCCTTTGCAAACGACGAGGGCTACATTGGGTGGGCCAAACGTATTGCGGGCGAAGCAGACGGTCTGATTTTGATTGGTGGGGAATATTGGCAGAAGGACCTTTCGTCGACGCCGCTCGGCGATCTTACCAAGAGAGTAATACTCGGCGTGAATATGGCAGTGGATCCAAAGGACTATCCACTCGTGAAGAAGCGTTTCAATGCAAAAGGGACGCGAAAATATCTCTACATCGGGCACACAGGCTGGTATAAAAATGTTGCACAGCTTGAGGCAATCGCAAAGAGTATTCCAGATTTTGATGGCGGACACATCGGAGTGGGAGATGTGGATGGGTGGAAAAAAATATCCGAATTTACAGAACTCTCACCCGCGTTTATGCGGAAGGTTGCGGAAGAATACGACATCAGTGTGGGCACCAGCTCTGCCGATCCACAGGCGACGACCATTCTAGAGCAGATGTGTTTCGGCTTTCCCATGGCATGTACTCCACAGTCCGGCTATGAACATTCGTCCATTCTGTCGCTCTCGGTTTCGGACACAGCACTGAATCGAAACCTACTCATGAGCTTGCAAGAAGAGGATGAATCGTCTCTTCAGGAGCGTGCTCGTCAAAATCGGGAGTATGCGCTAAGATGCCACAGCTGGGCGGATTTCTCCAACAGCGTATTATCTTTTATATATGAGCATCAAACCTAAAGTCACGAGAAGCGTTGTAGAGCGGTACAACTTAACATTTGATGAGTTTAAGCAGATAGAGAAACAGGTATTGGTGCAGGAGCATTTGAAACGCTATGGCTCTATTCGACGTTTTTGCTTTGGCAAAGTGCTTGACTTTGCATGTGGCTGTGGATACGGATCGTACATGCTCGCACTCAATCCCGATGTGAAGTCGGTCACCGCTATCGATATTAGCGAAGAGGCTATTGACTGGGCGAAGATGCATTTCTCACATCCGAACATCACATACAAGATCGCCGACGCTCGCAAGGTCACAGGATCGTTTGATACACTCGTGTGTCTCGAGACCATCGAACATCTTAAGGATACAAAAATTGTCCCTGAAATTGTGGAGCGCTGCAAGGTGCAGAATGTCATCGTTTCATTCCCCGATAAAAAGACCACACACTACAATCAGCATCACTTTCACGATTTTGTGCGACAAGAAATTGTCGATCTTTTCCCCAAACACGTCGTCTACCACGTAGTTCGATTTGCAGACAGTACGGCGATATTGCTTACGCGATTGCCCGACAATGCTCCGTCGGAGCTTTTCAGAAATCTTCGCGACCTCAACTAGTAAAAAAGAGGGAGGGTTATTTCTTTCTCAATACCCACCAGTCGGGGAGGGAGAGTGCTGTGTCTTTGGTGTACCCTCCGTCTTTCAGCAGTATCTCTTCAGCAATCATTTTTATGTGACAGAGAGATTGTTGCTCTTTTGTATACTCGGAGAAGTCATATATCTTTCTATAGAAAAACCACTGACTGATACTTTGCATCATGCGTGATCGCACATAGGCGAGACTCCACGAAATGTCATCGAGGAGCAAATATCCGCCCGGTTTCAATAGTTTATCCGCAAGTATTATAGCCGGTAGATCAATGTAAAACGTGTGATGCCCATCCACATAAATGACATCAAAGCGCTCACCTTTTTGAAGCATCTCAAAAAGTGTCCATGCGTATGTGCCTGTAGAATTGGTCGCAAAGCGCATATTCCTAGTGTCGAATCCTTTTAAGGCGATCTCTTTTTGGTGGCTTTTGCACACCGACTCAAAGTCGCAAGCAGTGTAAGCGATGCCGAGCTCTTGCATTCGTGCGAGTCGTTCGAAGTGGGGGAATTCCCCGATGCCGATTTCGAGGAAGGAGCCTTTCGGAATGTGGGCAAGAATTCCGCGAATGTGCATTTCTTTGGATTTTCCAGAGTCAATGCGGGTGCCGCTCTGTTCGCGGTAGCTATGTCCGAGATTTTTACACTTGTACCAATACCATAGAGGGCGGTACGCAGTGTGCGAGATCTTTTTTGTGAGACGCAAGGTCAGTAAACGAGCTGCCTTTTTCGGCCCCAACTCTTTCAGTCGCTGTATGAGGTGGTTCATTGTGAGTGTGCGTGCGTAGCCCCTAAAAAAAGATATCCGTAGAGTAGAAACATAATACATTGCGAAGTGAGTATGGTGATCACGGCACCCCAGATTCCAAAGAGTGGGAGCAAGACAATGAAAAGTCCGATTTTGATAAGTGGTAGAACGCTTTGTGAAATGTACAACTCTTTTCGTTTCATATGCGCGGTAAGGGCAGCACTAAAGAGTGACCCGGGGGCAAACACAAGCGAAAGCGCAAGCACCTGCGTGAATATTACGCCTTCGACGTACTTGGGGAATAAAAGTGAAAAAAGGAATGGTGCTGCAAAGATGTAAGTGCACACAATGACGAGAATAATTCCCATCAGCATGAATATTTTTCTGGGGAGTGTTTTTTGCAGTTCTGGTAGGCTTCGCTCACTCAACTTGGGGAATGCTAACTGTGCGGGGATGTCGTTGAGAAGTTTGAGCTGCGCAATGGGAGTCTGTGCGAAGGCATACACAGCGAGGGACGCAGCACCGAGGTAGTGGTAAACCAAAATCTTATCTATGTTTTCGCCTATCTTTCCTATAATGCCCATGGCACTTAAGTGTCGCGCATAGGATGATGTTTCTGGATCGATACGATCATTGGGGCGGAATTTTCGAAGGGTCTCCTCGCGCAATATAATGTTTACCGCAATGCCGGAGAAAAAGTACGTGGCGATCAGGAGTGAGGGGTTTTTTGTAAGAAATGTTGCTGCAATGAGAGAAATTACCGGTACAACGTCGGCGATGCTATCGAATATTGATCCCGTCTTGAAATCCTTCTTTGCAGAAATGAACTGACTAAAAAAGGACGAGCTCACAAGAATGGGGTTACCGATTGCCACTATGAGAAACGAAAGCGCAAGTACGTTATTGCCGTTGATAAAGTAGTAGCCTGCTGCCGCGAGTGCAATTCCTACGGACCCGATGCTCCATTTAAGATATTCACGTGTGCATACTCGAAAAGCACCTTCGTATCCACGTGCTACCGATTGGATCATCGCGGTGCTTGCGCCGGTA
Organism: uncultured Candidatus Saccharibacteria bacterium; assembly: GCA_964437185.1. Classification (GTDB taxonomy): domain Bacteria; phylum Patescibacteriota; class Minisyncoccia; order Phycocordibacterales; family UBA2100; genus UBA10103. The sequence continues at coordinate 31,085 of CAYTFU010000006.1, forward strand.
AGTGTGAAAGCGCCGAAGATGCCTGTTGCGGAGAGGACAAATTTATAGCTTCCGAAAACTTCGGGCGAAATTAGATTCGCCATTGAGATCGCAAGTAAAAGCGAGGTGCTCAAAGCAACGCCCTTTGCAATGACGAGCCAAAAACCGCCGCGTGCCGCGTAGACCATGTCGGTTTTGGTGTATGTTTCGCTCCAAAGTAAGAGCGTATGCGCGAAATTCTGTAACCGCGGAAACATATTGAACCAATGCTACAGCGTGAGTCCGTCTCGCGCTAGGGGAGAGCTGGTATACTCCTGTCATGAAGATTCTGGGGTTTATCACGGTTCGTAGCGATTCGTCGCGACTCCCGAACAAGGCCCTATTACCGATACGCGGTCGAAAAGTCATCGAGCACGTGATTGATCGTGCAAAAAGCATTCGCGGTCTGGACGGCGTGGTGTTGTGTACCTCGGCTCGTCCAGAGGACGATGTGCTCGAGGAGATTGCTCGTCCGGAGGGTATCTTGTGTTTTCGAGGCAGTCTTGAGGATAAGCTCGATCGTTGGCGAGGGGCTGCGGAGAAATTTGGTGCGGATTACATCATTACACTCGACGGAGACGACCCTTTTTTTGGGCCAGAGCTCATAGAGCAGGAAATAGTGCAGATACAAGCCGAGCAACCCGATTTTCTCAATATTCCGAAGGGGCTCGTCTGTGGCGGGGCCGAGTTTGGGATTAAAGTTTCTGCTCTCCAAAAAGTGTGCGCCATGAAAGACACGAGTGATACAGAAATGATGTGGGTGTACTTTACCGATACGGGCCTTTTTAAGGTTGTTGATTTTAAGGTCGAGGATCCCACCTATTGGAACGAAAAAATTCGCCTCACCCTAGATTACCCGGAAGACTACGAGTTTTTCCAGCGAGTTTTTGAGGAAATGGACATGACTAGCAACACGGTGCCTCTGTGTGATATCTTGCAGATGTTGGGTGAGAAGCCTGAAATTGCAGCAATAAACTTCTTTCGTCAACAGGAATTTCTCGAAAACCAAAAGAAGAGGACGCACCTTACAATTAAGAAATAAGAGCCGCATTATAATGGACGTTACGCGGCATAATTTCGCAAAATTATATGAAAAAACCTGCCGGTGAGAAGATCAAAAAGACGAGCAATAGCTGGCGCTTTGTCGGTAACGAGGTGAAGTATGTGCGCGAAGTATTAAATTCGGGGTTCGGAAGCTCGACGTCGGGCAATATGAATCAACGTTACGAGCGCGCATTTGCCGATCGCATGGGAGCGAAATTTGCCGTTACGTCAAATTCGGGCACGTCCACACTTCACCAAGCGCTCATGGCTTTTGGAGTGGGGCCGGGGGACGAAGTGATTGTGCCTGCGCTTACGGTGGTTATGTGCGGCTACGCCGTGATTATGTCCGGTGCACGCCCCGTGTTTGCCGACGTTGACCCCGACACGTTTTTAATCGATCCGAAGGATGTTGAGAAGAAGATCACAAAACGTACAAGGGCGATCATGCCCGTTCACCTGTACGGCCAAGTGTGTGATATGGATGCGATTATGCGCATCGCAAAAAAACACAAGCTCTTTGTTATTGAGGATTGCGCGCAATGTTACTTGGGTACGGATAGGCGTGGTCGTCTCGGCGGGACGATGGGGCATGTGGGGAGTTTTAGCACCGAAAACTCAAAACACCTATCGACGGGAGATGGCGGCATTTTGGTCACGAATGAGGAAGTTCTTGCCGAGCGAATGCGGAAGTTCGGTGGCATGGGGTTTAAGAACATCCGCGCGCTTAATGGGCAAGTGCGCAAGAATAAAGATACGTTTCAGGATCCAAGCTACTTGCGGCATGATACCTTCGGCTACAACTACCGTCTGCCGGAAGTTGCTGCTGCGGTGGGATTGGCACAGGTGGAGCGCATCGACCTCCTTGTAAAGAAGCGACAACACATCGCAGCTAAATACTTAAAAGCGTTAGAAGGATGCGACTGGATCGTGCCGCAATGCGCTCCTAAAGGATATGTAAACTCATATTACACCTTTGCCGTACGCTACGAGGGGCAGGAGAAGCGGGGAGTGAGTTGGTACGATTTTCGGAAAAAGTTTATGGAATATGGTGGCGACGGCATCTACTCCGCGTGGGCGCTCGTGTACGATGAGCCGATTATGCAACTCATTCACAAGGAGGGTCGCTTTTTCCCCGACCTGCCTGGGCAGGCGAAGCACTTTAAGGGGTATTTGAAAGGCGTGCACTGTCCGAAAGCCGAGAAATTGCAACCGCGAATCATGCAGTTTACGACCAATCAGGGGATTGAGAAAGATATGAACCTCCAGATGAATGCGCTCAAAAAAGCGATTGCGTTTTTCGATGCACAACACCGCACATGAAAAAAAAGCGCCTTGTCATTACGGGAAGTGAGGGCTTGATTGGAAAGAAACTCGTCGAGTACTTTGGAGATGCATACGAAGTTCTCAGACTCGATCGTGTCCTCGGACACGATCTCACCGACGAGCAGTTTGTTAGAGGCTGGTTTTCAAAAAATAATAATCTATACGGGATGATTGTATGTCATGCGTATAATCCGGTCCCGACGAAAGATTCAAAGCGAGTCGAACCGGTCGACGTGCCGCTCACCGAGGTCAGAGAATACCTCGACGTGAATGTCGTGAGTGCGTTTAGTGTTTGTCGAGAATTTATTCGGCACAATACGAAAGGTTCAATCGTAAACGTGAGTTCGCTCTACGGCGTCGCATCCCCCAAGCACCATATCTATACCGATTTCGTAAAACACGTAGGGTACTCGCTCTCGAAGGCGAGCGTGCTCATAATGTCTAAGTACCTTGCCGCCTACTACGCGCCCAATATCCGCGTCAACACCGTCATTTTTGGCGGTGTCGCGGATCCTGCACAGGACCCCCGATTCGTGGAACGATACAGTTCGCACGCGCCGATGAAGCGCATGATGCATATTGACGAGACGGTTTCCGCGTTTGATTTTTTATTGGACGAGAAGTCGAGCTATGTCACTGGCACGGAAGTGTATGTTGATGGTGGTTGGACTGCGTGGTAGTGTGCCGCGATTCTTTGATATGGAGGCATAAATCGTGGTACGGTGGTGCCTATGTCTGAAATGCGCATTGGGAAGAGGCTTATTGGTGATGGGCATCCCACGTACATCATCGCAGAGATCGGGCTCAATCATCAGGGCGACCCCAAGATGGCTAAGACGCTCATAGATCACGCGGTCGCGGCAGGCGTAGATGCGGTCAAATTTCAGAAACGATCATTGAAAGATGTATACACCGACCGTACGATGAAGCACGCGGGTGCCGAAGAGCACGGCACGCATTACACATTGCAACATATCGTAAAATCAGAATTATCCGATGCGCAGATGACGGAGTTGTGTCGCTATGCGCGCTCCAAGAATGTGGAGTTCCTCTGCTCCCCGTGGGACGAAGAAAGTCTCATGTTCTTGCGGACACTTGATGTGCCCGCCTACAAGGTGGGGTCCGCAGACATGTTCAACCTCAGGCTTCTAGGAAAAATCGCCGCGCTCAAAAAGCCGATGCTTATTTCGACTGGCATGTCTTTTGTTTCGGAGATTGAGCAGGTCGCAACATTTCTCAAAAAATCGAATGCCGAATACGCTCTGCTTCACTGCAATAGCACCTATCCGGCGCCACACCACGACGTCAATCTGAATTTTCTGAAGGTGCTCAAGGAACGGTTCAGTGAGATCATTGGATACTCTGGACATGAGTCAGGTATAACGGTGACGTGCGCGGCCGTAGCGATGGGGGCGAAAGTGATTGAGCGACACCTTACCACGGACAAAACGCTCCCGGGGCCCGATCACAAGGCCAGTTTGTTGCCGGCGGAGTTTGCAGAATTGGTGAAGCAGATCCGCATAGTAGAGTCCGCGCTCGGTGACGGAGTCCGGTTTCCGTCCCGAGGCGAGTACCTTAATCGAGAGACCCTGTCCAAAAGTATCGTCGCTGCCCACGATATAAAAAAGGGTGCGGTACTCTCCTACGACGACCTAGACCTGAAAAGTCCTGGGAAAGGCACGAGCCCCTTGAAGCTCGACATCTTTGTCGGTAAAAAATTGACGAAACGAAGTGTTAAGAAGGATGACTACATTCTTGAGTCCGATATCGACCTGCGGCCCGCCAGCATGTACGGGCCGATGACGCTTAAGCACAAATGGGGAGTGGTGGCGCGCATGAGCGATATAGAGACCCTGCTGCACTGCGGCTCAAATTTTGTCGAAATCCACCTCACAGACTCAGATGTAACTGCCGATCTAAAGTACACAAAAAAATACAATATCGACGTTGCATTTCATGGGCCCGAGTACAATCACGATTTGCTCCTGAATCTATCGAGTATGGATGCCGACGTACGCGCGCGTTCAGTTGAGTTTTTCAACCGTGCACTTACCCATGCGCGAAAGGTCAAAAAGCTATTCAAAAATGGAAAGAGCGACGTGAAGTTCGTGGTGCATCCTGGGGGGATGGCGATGGATAAGCCACTACGCGAGCACATCGATACTCTCAACAAAAATCTTGCGGATTCACTCTCCAAACTTGACGCTGAGGGATTTGAAATTCTACTCGAAAATATGCCGGGGTGCCCGTGGTATTTTGGAGGTCAGTGGTATCATGCAAATTTTATGGACGCGGCAGAAATCGCCGCCTTTTCGAAAAAAAACGGGTATGGCATTGTGTTTGATACCTCGCATGCCGCACTGTACTGCAATTATTACAAGAAAGATCTAAATGAATTCGCACGAACGATTCTACCGGTTACCAAGTATGTACACATTTCTGACGCCGCAAAATTTAACGGAGAAGGGCTGCAGATTGGCGACGGTTCTATCGATTTCGATGCGCTCTTGGAGCAGCTCGTCAAAAAGGACGTTTGGTTTCTTCCCGAGATTTGGCAGGGACACAAATTTGGAGGCGAGGGATTCGTAAAGGCGGTACACAATCTCATAAAGATACGCCCTGATTTATAATTACTCGCCGCCGTGGTTGAATGGAGGGTATGAAGAAACGGGCACTGATTACGGGCGTGACGGGACAGGACGGCTCTTATCTCGCCGAATTGTTGCTCGATAAAGGATACGATGTCTATGGGTTGGTGCGCCGGACGAGTGCTGGCCCTTCCGAATTACTCGAGCGACTGCATCGTGAACGCGGGCTTACTTTTATACACGGGGATTTGCACGACAGTGAATCCTTGAAGCGAGCCGTGTCTATCGCACGGCCGGATGAGCTTTATAACCTCGCGTCGCAATCGCATGTTGGCGTTTCCTTTGAGTTGCCAGACGACGCTTGGGAAATCAATTATCTCGGGGCAGGTAGAGTGATCACTGAGGCACTTGCCGCGAATACGAGTCTCAGGGTCTATCAGGCATCCTCTTCAGAGATGTTTGGCACGGCACCCGCTCCCCAAAATGAACTTTCTCCCTTTCTGCCCGTGAGTCCGTATGGAGAAGCGAAGTTACGTGCGCATAGAGACTTCGTTGTTGAGAATCGAGATAAGAATGGCGCGTACGTATGTTCGGGTATTTTGTTCAATCACGAATCGCCGCGTCGCGGGAAGCATTTTGTGACGCGAAAGATTACAGTGTCCCTCGCAAAAATTAAACTCGGCCTGCAAGATCGTCTCGAACTCGGCAATCTCGCTACGCGACGCGATTGGGGGTACGCAAAGGAGTACGTGGTGGCCATGCACTCGATGCTGCAGCAGAGTACCGCGGAAGATTTTGTGATCGCAACTGGGATACAGCACGCCGTCCGTGATTTTGTTGATGCGGCGGCGGCAGTACTTGAGATACCGCTCACCTGGGAGGGGGAAGGTATGGATGAGGTGGGAAGAGACGCTCAGGGAAAGGTTGTCGTGTCGGTCAACAGCAAATTTTTTCGACCAAAAGAGTTGGGAGGGTTGGTGGGCGATGCAACGAAAGCAAAGAAGATACTTGGATGGAGGCCGCACGTTTCTTTCGCGGAACTTGTACGTCTAATGACGCGTGCGGATTTCGATGCGCTCTCTCGATAGGGTAGTATATCGTAACTGAACGCCCAAGGCGTTGCAGATGTCATCGAATATGTTGCACATACACAAAGTGATTTTTCCATACGGAGTGGGCACCCAAGTTGGAGGTGAGAAGCTTGTGATTTTCTTTGGAGCGGACTTCTATAATTTTCCGAAGGGCTCAGATATTCCGCTGTTTGTCGAAAAAACAAACCATATGCTCAGGTATATAGAGAGGAATTTTCCCGGCTGTCGCTACTTGTACCAACCTCATCCAAACGAAACAGATGAATATACCCATATAGAACTCGGTGAGTTTAACGTAGGAGAGAAAACGATTGCGGATGTTCTGATGTGGAAAGAGTTTGGCCGAATTGAAGGGGTGTTCGCGGCTTGTTCTTGGGCGGCGGCGACTGCGTACTCTATGGGTTTGAGGGCCGGGGTCTTTCTCGACCAGCTTTCTGGTGCCGTACCTGATGACGCGCTTATGGGGTGGAGAAGTTACTTCGAGGGCTTTCCAGATTCTTTTTTTATTCGCTCGCTCGACAGCCCGGTCCCTTCCGCGGTATCTCTCGACCCGAACCGAGAACGAGAATCGTTCGAAAAGATTGTTGCTGCCCTTGGAGACGCAAAGACCGTGTGGTGTATGGCCGCAGATCCAGCGTACGGTATCCGAGCTTCTATGCTCGCCAGAAATATCAAGCAGGTGTGCGGAAAGAATGTGAAATTTGGCTTGCTCAAAATTCGTCACCCTCGATGGGACGTAGTTGCGGGAGCACGTTTTCTATCTGAATTCGACACAATCGTTTCAGTTCCGTTTCAGTGGTACACCGCAAGGCTTAGTATGGTACCATCGCTTCTTCGGAATATTCTTGAGCTAAGAAGACTGCCCATCACTCGAGACGATGCGTTTATAAGCTTTTCGCACATGCAGTTTTCTGAGAACGCTGTGCTTTCGTGGTATCCAGGCAAGAAGATTCTGATGACGGAGAGCAGATGGTATTCGTTTACCTACGAACGTGAAGGTAAAACTGTTTCAAGCGATGGTTACCGAAGATCGCTCGGGGTTCGTTTTTTCAACTACGTGCTCGAGCCACTCCTCCGTCTTCACGGTACGGATTTTCGAGAATACAAAGACGGTAAGGTACTGAATTTTTTTCGTTACAAAGACCCGCTCGACCGGGTGTATGACTCAGTATTTGTGTTCATCCCGCCAGTTTGATCCGCCAGGGTATCGTGTTAGCATTACGCCGCTTAGAGTATGATATTTCCCGGCAAAAAGATGTTGGTTCGTGTGTATGAATATTCACGAAGACGAGCTTTGTTTTTTCGTCGGTGGATGAAAGTTCCGGTTATTCCGACAAATAAAGAAGGAAAAGTTTTTCTCAATGTCGGGTGTGGATTCGATTCTGGACCCGAATTCATCAATGTTGATGTACTGCCGTTACCACACATTCACTATGTTCGTAACATTAGTGACTTATCGATGTTTCCCAACGAATCTGTAGATTTGCTGTATGCGAGTCATGTGTTTGAGCATATACCGCGACCGAACCTAGATTCGACGCTCAAGGAGTGGAGACGTGTCTTAAAGAGAGGTGGAACTCTCCGACTTTCCGTACCTGATTTCGATAATCTTGTGACCGCATATATTAACGAAGGAAGACAGGTAGATTTGGTCCGTGACAATGTTCTCGGGCAGGAGCCGCCGTATGATAACCACTATACACTTTGGAATGAAGCGAAAATGAACGAAGTCTTAGAGGGTGCGGGATTTACAAATATCCGCCGCTGGATACCTGAAACCGCCGCGCATCATTCTTTCAAGGATCGGTCGTCACGCAAAATAAAGGCAGGTGATTCCGAGGTGTTGGTGAGTCTCAATGTTGAGGCCGACAAGTAACATTGTTGCTGCTTCAGGCCTCGTAGGAGTTTTTGAACCAATCGTAGGTTCGTGAGAGGCCTTCTGCAAGACCAATGTTGTGTCGCCATCCGAGGGCATTGATTTTTGAGGTATCCAAAAGTTTGCGCGGAGTGCCGTCGGGGCGGGAAGGATCCCAGGAAATAGCACCCGAGAAACCAACGGTGCTCTTCACGAGCGCGGCCAGACCTTTGATCGATATTTCCTCGCTCGTCCCGATGTTTATGATTTCAGCATCCTCATATCGTTCCATGAGAAATACGCACGCTTCGCCGAGGTCGTCGACGTGAAGGAATTCTCGCAGCGGCTCTCCCGTCCCCCAGACCTGCACCTCGCCAGCTCCGGCGACTTTTGCATCGTGAAAACGCCGAATGAGCGCAGGAAGCACGTGAGAGTGTTCGGGATGAAAGTTGTCATGGGGGCCATAAAGATTGGTCGGCATGACGCTGACGAATCGTGAACCGAATTGACGATTGTATGACTGGCACATTTCGATACCTGCGATTTTTGCGATGGCATAGGCACGATTCGTCGATTCGAGTGGCCCGGTCATGAAATATTCTTCTTTCATGGGCTGAGGGGCCATGCGCGGATAAATGCACGAGCTTCCGAGAAAGAGGAGCTTTTGGACCTCGTGTGTATGCGCACTTTCGATGACGTTGGTCTGAATTTGAAGATTCTCGCGGATGAAATCCGCGGGAAGATCACGGTTGGCCAAAATACCGCCGACACGGGCGGCGGCGAGAAAGACGTATTCCGGCCGCTCGTCCGCAAAGAATCGTCGGACGGCTTGCTGATCCGTAAGGTCAAGCTCGGCGTGCGCGCGGAAAATGATATTTCGATATCCGTGTTTCTCGAGTGCGCGCACAATAGCGGAGCCGACGAGTCCGCGGTGGCCAGCTACGTATAGTTTGGAATCTTTCTTCATACGATGCATGCGAGACGTATGCCGAAAGTATACATCTCTTCGCGCATCAATGCTCCGTGCTTATTTTCTTGTCGATGAGGTCGAGATCTGCCGTTACCATGAGTTCTATGAGGCCCTTGAAGGTCACTTTGGGCTTCCACTTGAGTTTCTTGCGCGCCTTGCTCGCGTCACCCAAAAGAATGTCGACTTCCGCGGGGCGATAGTAGTGCGGATCGATCTCTATGAGGATTTTTCCAGTCTTCTTGTCGAACCCCTTCTCCTTTCTCCCCTTACCTTTCCATACGATGTCGAAGCCAAGGATCCGGCCGGCAACTTCCACAAGCTCTCGGACGGAATGAGTTTCGCCTGTCGCGAGTACGTAGTCGTCGGGTGTATCTTGTTGAAGCATGAGCCACATGCCCTCTACGTAATCTTTTGCGTAGCCCCAGTCTCGTTTGGCATCAAGATTGCCGAGATAAATCTTGTCTTGTTTACCTCGTTTTATACGCGAAAGCCCTGCGGTGACTTTGCGCGTTACAAATGTCTCACCGCGACGGGGGGATTCGTGATTGAAAAGAATTCCGTTGCACGCAAAGAGGCCGTAGCTCTCACGGTAATTTTTGGCAATCCAGTATCCGAATACTTTTGCGCATCCGTAAGGTGAGCGCGGATGGAAGGGGGTCGTTTCTCTTTGGGGGATTTCTGCAACTTTTCCAAACATTTCCGACGACGAGGCCTGATAGAAGCGCGTCTTAATACCGGTCTCTCGAATTGCGTCGAGCATCCGCAGTGTGCCAAGAGCATCGACGTCGGCAGTATATTCGGGAATATCGAAGCTGACGCGCACGTGGCTCTGCGCCCCAAGGTGGTAGATTTCTGCTGGCTTAACCTTCTCCAGGATTCGATTAAGGCTGCTTGTGTCTCCAAGGTCTCCATAATGAAGGATGAGGCGGCGATTCTTTTCGTGTGGGTCTTTGAGAATATGGTCAATGCGGCCCGTGTTGAAAGAGCTTGATCGGCGGATAATTCCGTGCACCTCGTACCCTTTTTCAATAAGTAATTCGGCGAGGTAGGAGCCGTCCTGTCCCGTAATGCCCGTAATGAGTGCTTTTTTCATAATGATGTATCGGTGCATGGTAGCTTTCGATGGCATGCAGTGCAAGGTCGCAGGGATTTGCGCGAGCGATTGTGTACAGGCATACTGCAGTTATGAAAAAGGGGTATGATAGAAAAGCGCGGGGTGCGCGAGGCGCGCGAGGATCGAAAATAAATGCTAGAGCTACGGGGGCCGCCACCTGGGTCGCCGTATCAGGAGGGTTTGACCCCTTACACATCGGCCATGTGCGCATGTTTGAGGAGGCGCGAAAACTGGGCGACAAGCTTGTCGTCATCATGAACAACGACAACTGGCTGAAACAAAAAAAGGGTTTTGTCTTTATGCCGCAGCGAGAGCGGGCAGAAATCATCAAGCACTTACCGTTTGTCGATAAGGTGGTATTTACCGATCACAAAAAAAGCGACGAAGATAAGAGTGTGAAGCGTACGCTTGCGAAGGTTCGACCTCATATTTTTGCAAACGGTGGGGATAGGGTTTCCAAAAATGTTCCCGAGGTCGCGGTGTGCGAAGAGCTCGGCATCAAAATGGTATTCAACGTTGGATCAGGGGGTAAAGTGCAATCATCATCGTGGATGATCAGCGCTGCGCGCCGACCCGCTTCAAAGTCCGTGCGTCCGTGGGGCGAGTATTATGGATGGGATCAGGGCGGAGGATGGAATTTGAAAACGATATACATCAGGCCTGGGAAAAGGCTCAGTCTCCAGTACCACCATCATCGCGAGGAGTGGTGGCTGCTCGTCGAAGGTGACGCGATGGCGACGGTCCATGAAGGAGACGAAGAAAAGTCTTTCGCCCTGAAGAAAGGTGAGGTATTTCGGGTTGGGAAGGGGCAGGTACACAGATTGTCCTCGAAGAAAGGGGGGGTCATCGTGGAGGTAGCGTACGGCAATTTTGATGAGAATGACATCGTGCGCTTACAAGATGACCACGGTCGCGTCTAGTGCGTCCCACGAGTCTTCCGTGCTAGAATGCCGACCATGCTCGAAAAGTCACTGCGCTTTTTCGTCTTGGGGGCAATTTTTTCTCTCACGCTCATACCGTTCATCGTTGCCGAGACCTTCTTCTTTCCGTACATAACGGGCAAGAATTTCGCCTTCCGAATCATCGTAGAGATCATGGCGGGGGCGTGGATCGTGCTCGCCCTCCTCAATCCGTCCTACAGGCCACGACGTTCGTGGGTACTTACCGCGTTTACCGTCTTCGTGCTAGTCATCGCGCTTTCAAACGCACTCGGCGCGTACCCATTCAAAAGTTTTTGGAGTAATTACGAACGCATGGATGGATGGGTGACGCTCGCGCACCTTCTCACCTATATCTTCGTGGCCGCGTCTACGATAGCGAGTGAGGGCTTGTGGCGCCGCTTGTTTCAGACGTCTCTCGGGCTTTCAGCCTGCGTGTCGATTTACGGCTTTCTTCAGGTTATTGGCGTCGTAGGGATAGGAAACGGCGTTGTGGCCGGACTCACCGCGCGTATCGATGGCACATTTGGAAATCCGATATACCTCGCGGCATTCATGCTCTTCCAGGTATTTATTGCTGCCCTCCTCATCGCGCAGTCTGGGAAAAAAGAATGGAATTCCATCGAGCGGACGACAGTAGCCCTCTTTGCTCTCATTGTGACGGCTATTTTCGCGGGGATTCTCAAAAAGGCCGAAGTTGGGTGGCATCCGTACGCAGCGCTCGTAGCGTGGGATGCGATCGTGATGTGGCTCATGTTTTTCCGTCAGACATACGTTCTGTCATTTGTGCTCATTCTCAATGTCGCCACACTCCTCCTCACGAGTACGCGCGGTACCATCCTCGGGCTCCTCGGTGGCTCCGTTCTCGCCGCGTTGCTCGTAGCCTTTTTTGAACGACCACGCGCGGGCATTCGATCGTCTTCCGTGCCGTGGCGGGTGGCCGTAGGCTACCTCGTTTGTATCGTAATCGCTGCCGGGGTTTTCTTTGCTGCCCGTTCTAGTCCGTTTATGCAACAGATTGGTTTCTTGGGTCGGCTTTCCACTATTTCGCTTCAGGAGAATGGTACGAAGGCTCGCCTCATCAACTGGTCCACAGCGTGGGAGGGAGTCAAAGAGCGTCCGGTACTCGGATGGGGGCAGGAGAATTTTGCGCTCGTCTTCGACAAATATTACGACCCTCGGATGTACGCACAAGAGCCGTGGTTTGACCGCGTGCACAATATAATCTTCGACTGGCTCGTTGCGGGTGGTTTTGTGGGACTCCTCAGTTACCTATCCATCTTCGCCGCTGCGCTCGCAGCTCTTTGGTCGCGCGCCTTCACACGCGTCGAGGCAAGTATTCTCACGGGGCTACTCGCCGGCTACTTCTTCCACAACTTTTTCGTCTTCGACAACGTGACGAGCTACATGCTTTTCGGCATGGTGATCGCGTATATTGCGTGGCGCAGCTCCGCGCACACTAACGAGCCGCCACTCTGGCGAAAGAATATTCCGCAGAGTGCGGTGTGGATCGTCGCTGTCGGTGTTGTGGCGGTCACCTGGACCCTCGTATATTGGGCAAACATGGGAGCAATCGCACAAAACAAGGCGCTCATTCAGGCGATCATCCCGCAGCAGGGAGGCGCTGCGAAAAATCTTGAAATCATGAACTCATCAATCGCGTACGGGACCTTTGGCACGCAAGAAGCTCGTGAACAGTTGACTCAGCTTGCGGCTCGCGTCGCAAATAGTCCGGAAGTTGATCCCATCCAAAAGAAAGCGTTTTATGAAGCCGCTGTCGCTGAAATGACGCAACAGGAACGCGAATCTCCGCTCGACGCGCGTTTTCCGCTCTTTATCGGCATCGTTCACAACTCCTTCGGCAATTACGCAGCGGGCGCTGAAGCACTTCGACGTGCGCTCAAGAATTCACCCGGAAAGCAATCTATTCTCTACGAAATCGCCAACAACGCGCAAGCACGAGGCGACATCCCTGCCGCCCTCGCCGCCCTCAAAGAAGCGCATGAGGTGGAGCCTGCAAACTCCAAGGCCCGCATTCTTTACGCTACCGTACTCATTCAGACGGGAAGAAGCGCAGAGGCAGATCCCATCCTTGCCCCCATCATTCCTACGGGCGAAGCGGCTGATAGGAGCATTTTGTCGGCGTATCTCGCGGGTAAGCAGTACAATAAGATTGCTGTCGTTTGGGAGGGGAAAGTAAAAGCGTCGCCCGAGGATTCGCAGGCGTACTTCACGCTTGCAGCTGCGTACTACGGGAGTGGTGACACTACAAAGGCAATCTCGACACTCGAAGCAGCCTCCAAAATTTCTCCCGAAGTCGCCGCCCAAGCAGCGCAATTCATCCAGCAGGTAAAGAATGGTACGGTTCAGATCTAACGAATTTGATGATGAACGAGGAGGATGGGAAAAAATTCCTGGCACCTTTTCAAGCCCTCGGTTAACAAAAGCAAACCACTTGGTACGATGAGTTGGATGGAACGTATGGTCGAACGATTCAAGCTGCAGGGGACTCTTCGAGGGCGTGGTAGACCGAAAGCATGAAAAGGTACCTGACACCATTTCCTCACCATTTCCTTCGCATGAATTTCACCAATAATCTCTCAAACCGATTTTTCGGGGAAATATACGCAACGATCAATCGGTATACCGGCCTTTTTGAGCGAGCAATATCCGAGAAGAAGATCGACGGCCTCTGGATGGACGATATCGATCAGGCTGCGTACAAAACTCTTATCGAAGCAAATCTATCTACTGATGAGGTGCAAGCTATCAAGCACTTACTGGGGTCAGTATCTCAAGGTGTAGTTCATTCGCTATTCGTTTCAATTGACGGCGGTACCGCTCTTTCAGATGAGGGCAAGGCGCTGGAGCTCATTGATAGGAAAAATGGGCAACCTCTCACCAACGGGGCACTACACGAAGATTTTATTGATTTTGTCGAAAGATAAAGTTGGGGGGCGTCACCCCATCCAACAACACCCCAAACATCCACCACCCTTTGTTACAATAACCCCGTGACCTACAAACTCCTCGCTCTCACGCTCGTCGTTTCCTTCTTTTTCTCACCCGTCGGGATAATGGTGTCAGTGGGATAATGGTGTCGGATAATGATAATGGTGTCAGGTACCATACTTTTGTAAAACAGAAGTCGTTCATCTTGCTACAATAACCCTGTGGATAATGGTGTCAGGATAATGGTGTCAGGTACCATTAATGTTTGGCAGATAATGGTGATAATGGTGTCAGGCACCATTAATGTTTGATATGATCAGTGCGTATGGGCCGAGCACCGCGCGTAGATGTTGGCAATGAGGTCTATCACATCGTAAATCGTGCAAACGGACGACGATCTATCTTCTCTACTCCCGACGAATATCGTCATTTTGAAATGCTCTTGAAAGAGGCGGTCGAGAAATTCAACATGCGCCTCCTTGCGTACGTACTCATGCCCAATCACTGGCATCTACTCGTGTATCCTCGCGGCGACGGAGACCTATCCCTCTTCATGCAATGGCTCACCCTCACACATACCCAGCAGTACCACGTCTGGAAGAAAACGACAGGCCACGGCCACATATATCAAGGTCGATACAAGTCTTTTCTTGTCGAGAAGGATACCTACCTGGTAACGGTCACTAAGTACATCGAACGCAATCCTGTGCGGGCAAACTTAACTCGAACTGTCGAGGCGTGGCGATGGGGAAGCGGATATCGACGTTTGGAAGGGACGAGAAAAGAGCAGTCCCTGCTTTCTGATCCACCCACCGACCTCCCACGTAACTACCGAAGCTGGGTCAACACCCCCGACAAAGACGAAGATCTACAACAAGTACGTCTCTCGGTTAACAAAAGCAAACCACTTGGTACGATGAGTTGGATGGAACGTATGGTCGAACGATTCAAGCTGCAGGGGACTCTTCGAGGGCGTGGTAGACCGAAAGCATGAAAAGGTACCTGACACCATTTCCTTCCATTTCCCTGAAAAAGGTACCTGACACCATTTCCCCTCTGACACCATTTCCCCTGACACCATTTCCCTGACACCATTTCCCACCATTTCCTCTAACGAAAATGTACCTGACACATCTTCCTCTTCTCAAGGTAATCAATTTGCTGATAATGGGGATTAAGCTATGAACTATCTCTTTGCGACGGTATTGGCACTAGCGGGCGTCGGAATTCTCATCCGGAACAAGACTCTCGCCGAAAGGCTCGGTGCATTTTATGCACGTCGTTATAGTGCCACTTTTGGAAAGTCCGCACGTTTTCTCGGCTTGGACAACCCCAACACCTCGTTAAATAAGTTCATGTACAGAGGATTTATAATTACCGCTGGAATCATTCTGCTGATATTTGCCCTCGCCGCGTTTATGGGAACGAACTTTGTCGGGCCATCCGCAGAGACAGTGGTGTCAACAGGTGCCATTTTGAGGGGAGAATAGAGAGGTGCTTGCATAGGCTTAAGAGGGTGCTAAAATTCCCTTGTGAGTGCCACACATCCGTGTGCAGTGTGGTTCGATTGAAAGTCGCATAGATCCCGCCGAAAGGCGGGGTTTGTGTTTCTGGATGTGTTGTTGAGTTGCAACACGGTGTGAGGATGATACGCTTTGCATGTGGGGCATTGTGTGGAGGGCGGCGGCACTCACATATGACTTTCACTTTGGAGCTCGCACCCGTCCTCCGCAAAGTGCCTCATACTCAAAACATCGAATATAAAGTTTGTTTTCTTAATCCAAAGTGCGAAGGGGGTCGGGGAAACTGTAGTTTCCCCGTGGAGGAGATACTTAAGAACCGAGAGGTTCTTAAAGCGAAGCTCTTTGCGTGCTCGCACCCGTCCTCCGCAAAGTGCCTCACAGAATTTCTCAAACCATTTTTCTAAGTTGAGAAGAGCAAGAAAAATATTTTTAAAAAAACTTTTCTGTGAATTTTTTTGTGTGCGAAGTTATCCACATTCTCGCGTTACAAATGCTATTCACATGCATCAGAGTGCAATAATGATTCTGTAGTCGCATCTTCGCGTGCATACGCAAGTGCGGGTCGAGCTTACCACTCAATAAAAAAAATTTTTATGGCAGCAAAAAAGAAGAAGGCGAAGGCAAAGAAGCGCCGATAGTGGTTTCAAAAACAGCCCCTCGAAAGAGGGGTTGTTTTTTATATGGATGCGTCGATCAAACGTACAGATCAATCGCAAAAGTCTTCATTTTAAGGTACGATGCCACGATGGCATTTTGGAGACGACTTTTGGGTGATGAAAATCTGACAGCTCTGCGAAAGGCACAGCCGATCGTGGCAGCCACAAATAGCCTCGAGGAGGCTATGAAAGCACTGAGCGACGCTGAGCTTAGGGCAAAGACGACAGAATTTAAGCGACGACATGAGAGCGGTGAGTCACTCGATAATATGGCCGCCGAGGCGTTTGCGACCGTTCGAGAGGCAAGCAGGCGAACGCTTGGGCAGCGGCACTTCGACGTGCAGCTTATCGGTGGGATGATCATGCACCAAGGGGGAATTGCGGAGATGCGCACGGGAGAAGGTAAGACACTCGTCGCGACGCTTCCGGCGTACCTCAATGCGATGAGTGGAAAGGGTGTTCATGTGGTCACTGTCAACGATTACCTCTCGCGTCGAGATACCGTGTGGATGGGGCAGATTTACCACGCGCTCGGGCTTTCGGTGGGCGTGATCAATCACGAGTCGTCCTTTCTTTACGATCCTTCACACGTGTCTTCCGATGCGTTGGCGAAGGAAGATGAGGTCCGCGACAATCTCGGGAGTTTCAAGGTCATGTACGATTTTCTCCGCCCGTGTACGCGCAGAGAGGCATATGCAGCCGACATAACCTACGGGACCAATAATGAGTTTGGTTTCGATTATCTCCGCGACAATCTTGAATACGACCCATCCCTCCTTCGTCAGCGACTCCCAAGAGATGGGGGATACAATTTTGCGATTGTCGACGAGATCGACTCAATTCTGATTGACGAAGCCCGCACGCCCCTCATCATTTCTGCTCCTGTTTCAGACGCCGAGTCCCTCTACGGGCGCTTTACGACAATTGCGGCGAGTCTTATCGAGGACGAGGACTATACGGTAGAGCGTAAGCATCGGCAGATCGTCCTCAATGACAGCGGTATTGAAAAGGCGGAAAAAGCCCTCGGTGTTGAGAATA
Organism: uncultured Candidatus Saccharibacteria bacterium; assembly: GCA_964437185.1. GTDB lineage: Bacteria > Patescibacteriota > Minisyncoccia > Phycocordibacterales > UBA2100 > UBA10103. Next base: position 48,195 of record CAYTFU010000006.1, read on the forward strand.
TTTACACGGATGCGGGCATCAAGTTTGTACACCATCTCGAGACGGCGGTACGCGCTCGTGCCCTCTTCGGACGCGACAAAGAGTATGTCGTGAAAGATGGCCAGATCATTATTGTTGACGAATCGACGGGCCGCTTACAGCCTGGCCGCCGTTGGAGCGAGGGTCTACATCAGGCGATAGAGGCGAAGGAGGGTGTCGCCATGCAGCAGGAGTCGCGCACGTTTGCGTCTATTACCTTCCAAAACTACTTCCGACTCTACGGCAAGTTGGCGGGTATGACAGGGACGGCTGCCACCTCGTCTGAGGAGTTTTACAAAGTCTATGGGCTCAATACGGTCATCGTGCCGACCAACAAGGTGGCGCAGAGAAAGGATCTCGACGACCTCATTTTTCAGACGGAGGCAGGGAAAATGAAAGCGATTGCGAAGCACGTCGCTACGCTCCATGCGAAGGGGCAGCCGGTGCTTGTGGGTACTGTCTCTGTCGAAAAAAACGAGTTGCTTTCGGTGTACTTTAAGCAAGAGGGGATTCCGCACGAACTTCTCAACGCCAAAAATCACGAGCGTGAAGGCGAGATCATTGCGCAAGCGGGGAAACGGGGCGCGGTGGTGATAGCGACCAACATGGCGGGCCGCGGCGTCGACATCAAACTCGGAGGCAATCCTGGGAGTCCAGAAATGTACGAAGAGGTAAAGGGTCTGGGGGGTCTCTTCGTGCTCGGTACGGAGCGACACGAAGCGCGCCGAATCGACAATCAGTTGCGTGGACGCTCCGGCCGTCAGGGTGATCCGGGAGAGACGCAATTTTTCGTTTCGCTTGAAGATTCGCTCATGCGCGTATTTGCCTCGGACATGATCAAGCGCGTCATGGGGACCTTTAAGATTCCCGAGGATGAGCCGATTTACAATTCTATGATCACACGCTCCCTCGAAAAAGCTCAGACGCGTATCGAAGAGCTCAATTTTGACGCGCGTAAACACGTGCTCGCCTACGACGATATTCTCAACATCCAGCGTCAGAGCGTGTACCAGAGGCGCAGAGATCTTCTCACGGGCGATACGAAGACCGTAGAGGATGAGCTGAAGCGCCTCTCGGAGACGGATGTCGAGCTTGCTTCCACGATTGAGGCAAAGAAGGTGGAAATCGGCGACGCTTTTTACCCCACTGTCCGGCGATTTCTCCTTCAGACTATCGACTACCTATGGGTGGAGCATTTGGAAGCGATGGAGTATTTACGAAGCTCAGTAAACCTTCGCGCGTACGGACAGCGCGATCCGCTCGTTGAATATAAGAAGGAGGGATTGAAGTTGTTTCAAACCATGGAAGCATCGTTTGCCGCGCAGGTGGCGCACACACTTCCGCGATTGGCGACAGGTGCCACCACCTCGCTTTCAGAACGAGCCGTTCAAAAAGCTATTTCCACTATCTCCGCGACAGGAGGTGCCACTCCAAAGACGAATTACGAGCGCAATGATCGGGTGAAAATTACGAATGGGATAGAGACGAAGGAAATGAAGTACAAAAAAGCGGAGCCTCTGCTTGCGGGAGGGGAGTGGAAGATTGTTGCATGAAAGGGTTTGCTTTTGATCTTGAAGGAACCTGTGTAGATGTAGAAGTTCTTCACTTCACCGCATACGAACGTGCGCTGGCTGAATTTGACGTTACCATGAGTGCTGAAGAAGTGGCCTCCATCCCAGGTGCAATCGGCGGGGGGAATCTTTTCATTTTTTCCTTCCTACGCACTACCTTTCCGAGTTTGACAGAATCGGCTCTCTACGAGCGTAAAAAATATCATTTCAACGTGCTATTCAACGAGGCGGTACTTAATCCAAGAGAAGGGCTTACGGATTATCTCGATTATCTTCGATCAATAGGAGCTCCCGTTTCTATTGGGTCGACAACGCGACGGGAGTTTGGAAGGGAAATTCTCAAGCGCTCGGGACTCGATATGTATTTTGATTTCAAATCGTGCGTTTTTCGGGAGGATGTCACGTCTTTGAAGCCGTCTCCAGAAGTTTACGTACGAACGGCCACATCAATGCAAATTGAGCCGACCGAGCAAATTGTATTCGAAGACTCGATAGTTGGCATAACGGCCGGTATGGCCGCTGGTTCAGTCGTCGTCGCAATTCCAGGTCAATTTGGATTAAATCCGCGGAGAATGAGCGAACTGAATTCATCCGGGGCACAATCCTTGTATACGACGTGGAGGTCCGTGCCGCATTCTATAGGGGCTTGAACGTGCGAGCCCGCCAACATATGATGCCATCTATATGGGTGAAGTAAAATTGAGAGAGGTCGATAAGCGCATCATATCGCTTAGTCAGGCTGTAAAAATCGCCAAAAGGGCGAGAGGCAAAGGGCTTCGTGTCGTGACAACAAACGGCGCGTTTGATCTGATCCATGCCGGCCATGTTCGGAGCCTTTCGCTCGCGAAGGCATACGGCGATATTTTGATAGTCGGAGTAAATTCCGATGCCTCGGTGCGGCAGAGCAAAGGCTCCTTGCGTCCCATCGTCACGGCCCGCGAACGCGCGAGAATGGTTGCGGCACTCAGACCTGTAGACTATGTGTTCGTGTTCGCATCGAAGACTCCCGTCTCCTGGATTACTAAGATACGCCCCCATGTCCACGCGAAGGGGTCTGACAGGGCTGTCGCCGAAATTGTCGAAGGATCTGCTGTTGAAAAATATGGCGGGCGTGTTGTAAGACTTCCGCACGCTGGAGAACCATCAACGACGCAGTTGATCCAACGAATCATCCGTCTCTATCGAGGCAGGTATCCCGAATCAAAGTAATCTTGAATACCTCGGGTAAGGTTATACTCAGGAGTAAAACCGATGGTCGCTTTAATGCGGGATATGTCGCAAGCGATGTTGCTTTGATACGTGTCGCCGTACGGATTATCGATGTATTCCGGTACTCTCGAAAGACCGAGTGTCGCATTTAGTAGAGAAATAATTTCATTGAAGCTTGTCGGCTCGCCGCCAGTGCAGTTGAGGATCGCGCTCTCTTGAGCATCCAACGCTAGAAGATTCGCCCTGACTACATCTTTAATGTAGATATAATCACGCTTCTGCTCACCATTTTTAAAGAGTCTCGGATTGCCGTTTCGCATTTGTTGAGCAAACTGGTAAATCATATTGGCCATCGTACCTTTGTGGTTTTCTCGAGGTCCATAAACATTACAGTAGCGAAGTCCGACAACGCGTATTTTTGGATGTTGAGCGGCAAACCCCATTGCAAAGTCGTCTAGGGCTGCCTTAGATTCTGCGTACGGATTAAGGGGGGATACGGGTCCGTCTTCGCGATAGGGAGCTGCGAGATTACCGTAGACCGCTGTCGATGACGCGTAGACAATATGTCGCGCGTCGTTTTCCAACGCGTATCGAAAAAGCTTCTGTGAAGTGTACAGGTTTGCGCGAAACATCTCATCGCGATCCGTTATCGTTGTGTCGGCGATCGCTCCCTGATGAAAAAGCGCATCAATTTTACCTAGCTTTTTCCATGGAATCTCGCAAGTTCCGATATAGTATATTTTCCCAGCTAGCTGTGGAAGTTTTTGTTCCGAAGTGCTGCCCGTTAGAATAACGTCATGCCCTTGTTCGAGAAGTGTGAGTGCAAGGTTGGATCCAACAAACCCTGTCCCCCCCGTTACTAAAATACGCATAACGGTAAGTATATAAGATAAGATTAGGCCGCGCACCACATGTCTGCTATAGGCGAGCGTCTGCCTTGATGGTACATTTGTGCCTATATGGGTATGTACATTCCTACCATTGGACTTGAAATTCACGCGGAATTGAAGACGAAAACAAAAATGTTCTGTCGCTCTGCCAATGATCCGTTTAATGCCGAGCCAAATACGCACGTATGCCCCGTTTGCATGGGGCATCCTGGGGCGTTGCCCGTCATTAATGAGGAGGCGGTGCGGCACGTACTGCGGGTCGGGATTGCGCTGGAAGGTCAATTCGCAGACTATACGGAATTTGATCGAAAAAACTACTTTTACGCGGACCAACCAAAAGGCTATCAGCTAAGTCAGTACGAGTACCCACTCGTCTCAGGAGGCGCGCTGCATGGGGTTGCCATTACACGCGTGCACCTCGAAGAGGACACAGCGAGCTCAATTCACGAAGAAGGGGTGGGAACGGTCGTAGATTACAATCGATCGGGAGTGCCGCTCATGGAACTCGTTACTGAGCCCGTCATCACATCTTCTAAACAGGCCGGAGACTTTGCTCGCGAGCTTCAGCTACTCCTGCGATATCTCGGCGCTAGCGAGGCAAATATGGAAAAGGGTGAGATGCGCGTCGAAGCCAATATCTCTATCAGCCGAGACGAGAAACGTGGCACAAAGGTCGAGGTGAAAAATCTCAACTCATTCCGAGCAATGGAGCGAGCCATTGAACACGAGATTAAGCGCCAGGAATCGCTCCTTGCGCGAGGCGAAAATATAGTACAAGAGACTCTTGGGTGGGACGAGGCGAAGCAGGCGACGTTCTCTCAGCGCGCGAAGGAGGGAAGCGCCGACTACCGGTACTTCCCTGATCCAGATTTGCCGAGCCTTCGACTGTCGGAACTCGCGGCGTTTGACGCAGGCACAATAAGACAAACGATGCCGGAGATACCTGCGGTGCGCAGAGCGCGCTATATGGCCCTCGGCGTCAAACAGCAGGATGCAGATAGTTTTGTGAAGACCAGAATACTGGGGGATTTTTTTGAGGAAGTCATAAGAGGTCATCAGGATGATCGTAAATGGGTTTCGACGGCAAGTAACTATATCGCAAACGATTTGGTTCCGTACCTCCGAGATACCGAAAGTCGAGATACAGAAGTGAGCGGCGAGATACAAATTACACCTGAGAATTTTGCAAAAATTATTGATCTCCTCTCTTCGGGGACAGTAGCATCTTCGATGGCGAAGGATATTCTCGCACGATCCGTTAGTGGGGCGATGGATCCAATGTTGGTTGCGAAGGAATCAGGATACCTCGTATCAATATCGCGATCGGACTTAGAGAAAATCGTAAGTGACGTGCTCGAGAGTAATGCCGCTGTGGTCGCGGACTACAAGGCGGGCAAAGAGGCAGCAATTCAGTATCTCGTCGGTATGGTTATGAAGAGTAGCAAGGGGAAGGCGGTGCCACAGGCCGCAAGGGAATGTATTCTGCGCCTCATCGCGGCGCATGAGTAGCAGTGAGCACAGTTTCCACCGTAGCGCTATTCACGCACAGGCGAGACGATTATTCAGGGTATAATAGGGACATGTCTGACGACGTTGTAATTGAAGGCAAATTATATATCTCGTCAAAGCGGGCATCCGAGATGACGGGTTATTCTCAAGATTACATCGGCCAACTCGCTCGCGGGGGGTATATTGACGCGCGCCGCGTGGGCGGGCTCTGGCATGTATCGTTGCCATCAGTGCAGGAACACGAAAAGAAGTCTCGGGAGGCGAAATCCCAGCAGACATCTGTTCAGAACGCCGATCGAAGTACCTTGTCTGACATTGATTCACTCGTGACATTTGACGGAATGGACTATGTCTCGGCATCGCGAGCTGCGGAATTATGCGGATATAACGCTGATTATGTAGGGCAACTGGCCAGATCGGGCACAGTCCCAGCGCGGCAGGTCGGTAATCGATGGTACGTTGGAAGAGAGGCGATTTTGAAACACAAAGCAGAAAAGGACCGACTGTTGGGCGCTGTCCAATCCGAATCAGTAGGGATACATCATTCTCCGCCACAAAGCTCAACAAATGTCGCAGATTCTCGACGAGATGACGCTGCATCGTATACGTACTCGCAAGATTCTCGTGATTTACATCCAAATATTGGTAGGCGAACAGACGCTCTGGAAGACGAGTCAGAAGAGGATGATGGTTACGCCCATAGCGTCATCATACCCATTCGTACACCCCCGCCTGACTCGGTAGGTCGACGCGTAATTGGAGTAAATAGAGAAGTACGAGTAGCCAGAAAATCTATATATTATGGCTTTATATTTGCTTTTGCTGTTCTGGGTTTTTTTGCTCTGCTTTTTTTCGTTTTTGTTAAACTTGCACCTACTGATAGTTTTCGTTTGCAATCTTCGGACGCGGGTCTTTTTATGAGAATGGTGGATTTTGTCGGTGACGTGCTGGAAAGCTTTTTGGTTGGCGAGATTACCTACAAGAGGTAGACAAAGATAAGTCACGTTTGTAAAAAATTAGCCATCGTGCCCCCCTAAGGCTATGTATAGCTGCAACTCGCCGTCGTTTTTTGGATACTATCCCCACACGTTTCGATCTGCCGAACGGAGGGTTTGCGATTAATCAAGTAGAATAACAGTAAGGGGTTTTCGACTTCGATTTTTTATGACGTTCACGCATATTCGTTTCACTATATCTACTGTTTTTTTTATTGCATTTGCGATGTGCCTGATTATTTTTTCGGGCGTTTTTTATGCGGGGTCTTCGTATGTACATGCACAGGAGGAGATTGTTCCCGCTCCAGCCGAACAACTTGTGGGGGATGTCTCCGTATTCCCAAAATCTAAAAGCGCAGTTGCAACTATGGTGACATTCTCTGGGCCTACTGTTGCTTATGGAGACATTGTCGTCTTTGCGGAGGATTCAAACATCTTCGTGCTGGCAGATCAAACAACCGCTCAGGATGTCTTCGGTGTTGTGATAAAAGATCCGGCGCTCCTCTTCATGTTTGGAGACGACGAGGGCCGGATTCCTGTGGTCAGTGAGGGTACCGTGCTTGTGAACGTGACTCTTGAGGCTGGCCCCATTGCTCGTGGGGATCCTCTGACAGCAGCAGGAGTCCCTGGAAAAGCTCGAAAGGCGGTTGCAGGAGAGGCCTCGTTTGCAGTCGCTATGGAGGGATTTTCTGGCGAGGGAGGCGTTTTAGTAGAGGGACCTGACGGCACAGGGATTATGTCTGGAACGATATCTGCAGATATGCAGAGGGGGGGAGTGGGTTCGGTGGCATCGGTGGTGGGAGTTGAAAAGTGCGATTCGCTTTTGTGCGGCGTGTTGGCAATTATTGAGCCACAGGTTGTTATGTCATTGTCGCGATACGCACTCTCAGGCGTCATTGCTGCCATCTCACTCTTGTTTGCATTTAGAAGTTTTATGTCTGATGCGAATTACGGAATTATTTCGATCGGGCGAAATCCAAGCGCGAAAAATTCAATACGCTCGCTTGTCTACTTCAATGCCTTTCTTGCGCTCACGATCGCCGGGATCGGTTTGTTTACTGCTGTCGCCATTCTGCTTATTGGAGATTCCCCATCGATTATTAATTCCGCAAGCGTAACGCCGTAGAATGGTATGGTTACATCAATGATTTCCAATGAAGTGTTGTTTAGTATTGGCATCGGTATCGTGAGCGGCGTTGCCATATCTTTTTTGCTCTTCATGTTCATGCGCTCGCGCGCGACGCGATCGGTGTATGAACACGCACGCGCCGAGTCCGATGAACATGTGAAGCGGATTGTAAACGAAGCACAGGAAGAGGGGCGCAAGATTTTTGAAACTGCGCGGGCGTCGGCACAGGCGTTTTCGAATTCTCAACAATCGGAGTCCGTGGAGCGAGCAAAGCTGTATCAAAAGACATTGGAAAATCTCGCGATGGATGCGCGGCACGTCATTGAGGGTGGCACTGTAAAAGCGCTTGCTGCACAAGCAGAAATGACAGAACGGTTTCTGAAAGAAGTTTCGCAGCAGGGGGCGGGAGCAAAGGCGCATATCGATCAACTTCAGAAGGGTATTGAAGAGTTGTTTGTCGCAATACAGGCGCAAACCAGCGATATTCGCCGTCGTCTCGACGAGGGAGGTCAGGGTGCTATCGCAGGTCTCGACAAGGCGCTTCAAGATCTGGCCGAAGGATTGAAAAAGCGATCAGATGAACATTTCTCAGTGCTTCTCGCGAGTGCGGAAAAGGATGTGGCCCAGTATCGCGAGGGCATGCGGCGGCTTATCGATGAGCGCATGGCCGACCTCGTTGCGGAGACCTCGCGAGTGGTTTTGCGAAAGGCGCTCAAGCCAGAAGAACATGCGGACCTCGTAGAAAATGCGCTTAAGGAAGCGAAGTCTGCAGGCATGATCTAAAGATCGCATATGCTCTCTGCCGCCATTCTTGAAAATACATTTTCGCTCGCGGATCTTTATGAGCGAGTCAATATCATGCAACATTTTCTGGAACAATACTTTTTTGACGCGACGCCGAAACAAGGTCTTCGAATAGATTTGCTGAGAGCCTTGTATCATGAAAACGATTTGGAAACTCTCGCGCACGTGAACGCAATCTCTGCGTGGGGACCCGAGATTTTAGAGACGTATACGACGAGCAATATGTACGATCGAATTCGTGATCTCAAATTCGCCGCAGAGTCGTGTCCGCGAATAGTCCTCGACGTGCCGGTGGTATTTACGACGCCGCTCATCGAGCGCATCGGACGATGGTGTCGCGCTAATGTACATCCTGCAATCATGCTCGAACTCCGCGTCCGGCCCGAGGCGGTCGGAGGATGTATCTTTTCCTACAACAACGTGCTCCACGATGTCTCACTTTCATACTTCGCGAAGAAGGAGCGTGCGGAGCTCCTGAAGGTCATTCACTCGTATGCTTGATAGCAAAGAGCAGGTGCGGGAGGTTGGGTACGTCACGCGCGCAAAAAGTTACGTTTTTTTTGTGGAGGGTTTGCCATCGGCGAGGATCAACGACATCATCGTCGACGAAGAAGGGAATCGCGCTCTCGTGCAGGCGTTTTCCGACACCAACCTCGTAGCGCTCGCGCTCGATCCAGTGCAAGTGCGCGCGGGGACGCGATTTGGACTTTCGCAGCACCCATATCAACTCTCGGTGGGAGAACATCTCTTTGGGCGCGTGATCAACGCTCTCGGAGAAGCAATTGATCGGGGGAAAGCGTTTCCGCCGGGTAATGTTCCGTTCCAGTTTGATGCTGACGCGCCCGGAATCGACAAGCGAGTGCCGGTGAAGGAGCAGCTGTACACGGGCTGTACGCTCGTGGATACACTGCTTCCGGTCGCCAAGGGACAGCGCCAGCTCATCTTTGGAGGGGATCGCGCAGGAAAGACATCGTTCCTTATCGATGTGGTGCGGCACCAGAGTCAGGAAGATCACATCAGTATTTACGTGCTCATCGGTAAATCGCAGAGCGAGTTGCGTCGTGTCGCTTCTGCAATTTTCGACTCAACGAATTCGACAAAAACGATTGTCGTCGCCGCGCTCTCCGGGCAGTTGCCTCCACGTATTGCGATCGCGCCCGCGATTGCGTATACAATTGCGGAGCACTTTCAGCGACAAGGAAAGGATGTGCTCATTATCCTCGACGACCTTGATGCGCATGCGAAGTATCTTCGCGAGATTGCGCTCATGGAGGAGCGTTTGCCGGGCAGAGAGTCGTATCCGGGGGATTTGTTTTATCAACAAGCGCACTTGATGGAGCGTTCCGGTACATTTGTGGAAAGTGCGGGCGGAGGATCAATCACGACATTTCCGGTCGTTGCGACCGACATAGAGAGCTTCTCCAGCATTATTCCCACAAATCTCATGTCCTGCACTGATGGTCACCTACTCTTTTTACCAGAGTTGCAAGGAGAAGGTGTGTATCCCGCGATTAGTATCGAGCGGTCCGTAACGCGTATGGGTAGACAAGCGCAAACACTGACGCAGCGGCAGCTTTCGAGTCAGGTGCGGCTCCTCTTGGGTCGTTATCGCCAGCAGCGCGATTATGCTGAGTTTAGTGTAAATTTGAAAGAGGAAGCACGCGCCGCGCTCCGCCTCGGAGAGGTGCTCGAAGCGGTGATTCGGCAAGAGCCGTCACAGACGATACCCGTCGACGTGCAAGTGCCGCTCGTCGCGCTTACCCTCACATCTTTGATGAAGTCTCGAGACGTGAATTTTTTTCTAAAAAATAAGAATGCGCTCCGCGATGCGATACAGGAACACGTTGGTTTGCAGGAGCTTCGCGCTCACGCTAAGGAAGGGATTCCGCTTGAAGCATACCTCGCGCTCGTCGAAGCAAAGCGAGAAATATTTGAAAAAGTATGTCGAGAATAACAGAAGCGCGTAATTTGGCAGACGATTATCGCTCCGCGGAGGTGATAACGGGTGCACTGGAATTCTTGAGTGCCGCGAAAATGCAGGAGCTCCGACAGCAGTTTGAGCAGAACGCGCTTTTCTTCAACGGTATTAGCGAGGTGTACTCGATTGTCCACCGTCATTCAAAAGAAAAAAAGAAGAAGGGTTGGAGAAAATCTCGGTCCGCACAACGTGCTGATATCTACATCGCTCTTACATCAAATAAACGTTTTTATGGAACCCTTAATCGGGATATCGCGCGTTCGTTTATTGCGGTCATGAAATCGCAAAAAGACGCGGATTACGTAATGGTTGGGCAGACAGGCGCTCAATATCTCAATGAGGCGGAAGTTTCAAATGACGTTACATACATGGATTTTTTGGACGACTCTCCAAATGCGGACGAATTCCAAAAGATTATTTCGCTTGTGGACAGTCATGAGCGCGTCTTTATGGTATATCCGAAGTTTGTAAACCCGTTTCGGCAGGAAGTGGTTATGACGAATGTAGCGGAGGGAATCGTTCCTGATCAAGGCGCAGCAACGGATGTTGATTATATTTTCGAGCCGGAGATTCCCGGCATGATTGAATTTTTTGAAGGTCAAGTACGCTACGCGCTTTTCGGTCGCGTCATGCTGGAAGCGGAGCTCGCTCGTGCGGCTGCAAGGACAATGAAGATGCACAGCGCTCGGGACCGCGCGGGAGATTTGCGAGCTGTAAACGAGCGTATCTTGCGCCACGAGTTTGATGTTTTCGCGGACATCGAGCGCATGGCATCATTTACTGGATTTAACGCATGGAGGATATGAATGAAGCGCGAGACGGGGTTGGATTACCGGTGGGAATGGAAGGGCCTCCGCTCGTTGGGCGTGTCCGTCGCGTCATCGGTCAGATCGCCGTTATCGAATGCGAAGGAGAATATCGCCCGCGTTTGCAGGAGGCGCTGACTGCGCTCGATGACAAAAGCGTCCTCCTCGAAGCCTACTCGTACGGTTTGGGTCGAACACTCTACTGCCTACTTTTTTCACGTCCTGAGAAGCTTGAGAGGAATATGCCCATTGTCTCGCTCCAGCGACCGATTACGATACCGCTCGGTTACAACTTGCTTGGTCGCGCAGTAAATTTCTCCGGCGAACCGATGGATGGTCGCGGCCCTGTGCAAGCTGATCAAGAGCGATCGATTTATCCGGATCCTCGAAGTGCGGAGAATGAGAACGTGTCGCGGTCGGACGAAATTATCGAGACGGGCATAAAGGTGCTCGACTTTTTTGCGCCACTCCCGAAAGGAGGAAAAATGGGACTCGTGGGAGGAGCGGGGGTCGGGAAGACGCTGATCCAAACGGAAATCCTCAGAAATATTATTCAGACTCGTGCGAGCGTGGCTGTTTTCGCAGGAATCGGCGAGCGAACGCGTGAGGGGCATGCGCTCTGGAGAATTCTCGAAGAGCAGAAGGTTCTCGATAAAACAGCGTTGGTGTTTGGGTACGTGAACACAAATGCAGCCGTGCGTTTTCGTACGGCAGCCGCCGCAGCGACAGTCGCGGAGTACTTTAGGGATACGCCGTTATCGCAGCTGAGAAGGGGAGTCGGAGCTCCCGCTGCGACTTCAAACGAAGTACTTTTCTTCGTAGATAATGTCTTTCGGTTTTTGCAGGCAGGGAGTGAGCTATCAACGCTCCTCGGAGAAATTCCTTCCGAGTTCGGTTACCAGCCAACTCTGCAATCAGAAGTAGCGCAATTTGAAAATCGTCTTACGTCGACAGATCGCGGAAGCATAACTTCGATTCAGACGGTATATGTGTCGGCAGATGAATTCGCAAACCCTGCGGTCGTGGCGACGCTCCCACACATGGACGCCGTAATAATTCTTTCGCGAGAGGTGACGCATGGCGGGAGGTATCCAGCGGTTGATCCGCTAAAATCAAATTCCAATGCGTTAAATGTTAAATCTGTCGGCATCGATCACTATCGGGCGGTGCACGAAGCGCGCGCAGTACTTTCTCAGTACGATAAATTGTCTCGGATGGTAGCAGTCGTCGGCGAAGAAGAGCTTTCGAAACAAAATCTACAAATATATCGCAGAGCAGAACGATTGCTCAACTATTTATCTCAGTCGTTGTATGCAGCTGAGGCAGAAAGCGGTAAGCCCGGCGTTGTCGTGTCACGCGCCGATGTCGTACGCGACATCAAGGCAATTATCTCAGGCGCAGTTGACGACGTGCCAGCACAAAATCTTATGTACATCGGTGACCTCCAGAGTGCAGGCTTCCTAGGCAAAAAATCATGATCGCACGATCGAAAGATGCTCTCCGTGTCGTAGTGCTATCACCGAAGGGGGTCGTGTGGGAGGGTAAGGCTTTAAGCGTTGCCTCGGCAAATAGCCAGGGTCCTTTCGATCTCTTGCCTCAGCATGCTCATTTTATATCCCTCATCCAGAACGAAAAGATTAACGTGCTCACGGAAAATGGAATCAAGGCATTTCAGTACAAAAACGCGGTAATTCGAGTGATCGATGACACCGTAACAATCTTTAGCGACATGGCCTAGCGAGCCGCGAAATGGCTCAATATAGAGCTCGGAATACCGAGATGCCGTGGCAAAACGCGCGGTGGTCGATGCGATGCTCACTCTGTCGACAAAGAATCGGTTCTGTTGAAAATTGGAGCGCTGCCTCAGGTCACCGACCCAATTTTTTTCCGAATCTGCAAAACGTTTACACGCTCGTATCGTATATGTACGGCGTGGTTAGACTTGCGTTTTTTTGATCGTGAGATCTTGCGAATTCGATGCGGTTTTTTGCTTTCTAATCAGTATTTAGTTCTCCACAGTTTGGTTGTTATCTTATCGAATTTATTACGAAAGATCGCGCTATTATTACTACAAATATTTGCATGTCGGTTTTGACGAAATGTCTAATAAAGTCTAGTGAAATCGCTCACGTGTGTGCTTTTTCGGGATTTTGTTTTTTTGACCTCGATTCATGACAGCTCGACTCAACTTGGATGGACGTGTACTCATCGCAGCGAGGGATGCGGCTGAGCAATTGCGCTTGTCTCATGATTACGTTTCAAAGCTTTGCCGGCAGGGGAAAGTGTTTGGAAAGCAAATCGGTCGCTCATGGTACGTGGACGAGCAAATGCTCATAGATTTTCGAAATCGAGTGGAGAATGACAAAAAGGTTTTCGCTAAGCAATTAAGTCAGACGCGTCGGGATGAGTATAAAATGGCTGGCTCTAATCCGGCTGGTTTCCTGCCGAAATCTTCGGCTGCATCCAGTGGAGAAGAAGTGGTGCATCTTCCGCCGGTTCAATCACTGAGTGATTTATTTGCGAAGCGCGCAGATGCTGTCGAAATTCCTTCTTCAAGTGAAGTGCAAACGCCTCGACCCGTTTACTCGTCGTCTCGATCCGGAGTGCTTGTCGGCCTCCTTACCTTTTTCATTTTTTCATCGGGTGCGCTTGCGCTCGTTTCGACAGATTATGGCAGTGAAATTGCATCGCTCGCTTCTAACACCGCGGATAGAATATTTCGTCGCATCGACCCAACCTTTAAGGCGTTTGATTTTTTCCAGCCGAAGGCGGAAACCCAAGTGGCGGCGGCGCATTCCGCTGGTTTGAGCGGAGGAGTTATGCTCGCTTCTTCTACGCCGACAAGAAAGCTGACTTTATACTCCAGTACGACGCCGCTCGTAATTCGAGATACTCTTGTTGCGCGACCAGATGCGCGGCTCGGGACGCTTGTCGTCGGCGTGCCGCTTTCAGTATCGAAATCTCTATCAGTGACTGGCGGGGCCCGCTTTGCGGGCTTGCTTGAAGCCGGAAGTATATTTGGGTCAGCGATGCGTGCTGGATCTTTTTCTGTTTCTGGATCGTCGAGATTCGGAGGCGATATTTTTGCGTCTGGTGCGATGGATCTTCAGGGCGCGCTTACTGCAAGTGGCGGTATCACGACATCGGGCTCTGATGTCGATTTGCAGGGGGGTCGTGTCTTTGCTTCAAATGTCGTGAACGGAATACAGGCTGGTAGTAACGTGACGATTTCAGGCCCTCCGAATAACCCCATTATTTCAGTCAATCCCATTACCACGTCATCGCGAGGAGGAGGCGGTGGAGGAAGTGGATCTGTTCGAAGCGTATCCGCCGGATCAGGTTTGTCCGGCGGGACCATTACTTCTGCGGGGACGCTCTCCCTCGACACTGCTTTTTCTAATACGTGGTCGGCCCTCCAATTATTTACGGGCGGCGCTTCAGCCACGAGTCTCATCCTCGATACCCCACTTGCTGTCGGAAGCGGAGGAACGGGCGTCGCATCTTTTAGCCAGGGTTGGATATACGCTAGCAGTAGTGGAGCGCTCATGTCGTCCTCCTCGCCTACCATAGACTATCTCGTCTCGACGTCGACGTCTGCCACTTCAACTTTTGCATGGGCAGTGCGCGCAAGCTGCTTCACCGTGAATGGCACAACCTGTATCACGGGAGCGGGTGGTTCATCAAATTGGATTGACGGAGGCGCGTACCTTTCACCCATTACTGTCGGAGACGGACTTCTTGTGAACGCGGCATCATCGACGATTACGAACCTCGACATCATCAACAGCACTTCCACCTCTGCCACCTCAACCAACCTTTTTGCGACGGCACTCGTGATGACGGGAGGTACCTCCACGTCTTTTTTCGCGGCGACTTTGCAGGCCACCAATGCCACTACTACCAACCTCGCCATCACCTCACTCGGCCAAGGATGGCTCTTCTCTGACGGTAACGGTCCTGTCCGCGCATCGACAACTCCAACGGTCGCCTACATCGTCGCGACCTCCACCACCGCGTCCCGACTCCCATATGCATCCACGACCGCCATCTCTTCTGTAGAAGCGTCCTCCACCTTCGTCAACTTCTACAAGGGAGTATTCACCTTCGCAACCACCACAGCACTCTCTGCAACCGAACTTTGTCTCACCGGCGACACTTGCCGCAGTACGTGGCCCACGGGCAGCAGCTTCACGTGGCCGTTCCCCAACAACGCCACTTCCACGCTCCTCTCGTTCACGGGCGGTATCCTCGTGAACGCAGCAAGCTCGACCATATCAAACCTCGACATCGTCAACAGCACCACCACCAACGCAACCTCGACAACATTCTTCGCAACAACACTCAACGCCACAAATG
>CAYTFU010000007.1:0-59851 GCA_964437185.1 uncultured Candidatus Saccharibacteria bacterium
CTAAATACGGTGTTTCCTGACATCGCAATAGTTCGAACTTCGTTCAGGAGTCGCAGAAAAAAGCGCAGATTTTTTCTGCGGCAGCAACGTGCCTGCGCACGTTGCGATAGGACTCGAAAAGCGGGGGATAATGGTGTCGGGTACCATTATTTCGGACCCTGTTAACAAAATTTCCCACAGACTTTGATCTGTGGGACTATTGCAACATGTTTGGCGTGACAGACATGATTCCGATGGCATCGCCCTTATTGATTCTGATCGGCGTTGTTTTCCTTGCCGCGGTCGCTCTTGGCCTGTTCGCAATTTTCATTGGAAAGAAGGGGGTAGTTGAAGGGTCGGAGAGGGAGAAAACGATTTATCAATACACTGCAAAGAAGTTTTTCCTTACACGTGCGGAGCACGAGTTTTACGACGTATTAAATCAGGCGATCGGCAATGATTATCGAATATTTGCACAGGTACACCTTTCCTCAATCCTAGATGAGAAGATCATCGGGCAGTCGTGGAAGGCCGCTCGCGCACATATTAATCGTACGTCGGTCGATTTTCTCCTTTGCGACAAACAGTATCTATCCCCGAAATTGCTCATTGAGCTTGACGATAAGACTCATGAGCGGCCGGACAGGATCGAGCGGGATTCGAAGGTGGAGCGGATATTGAAACAGGCGGGTTTGCCTCTCTTGCGGGTGAAAAATAATGGAAGTTTCGATTCCGCCGCGCTTTCCTCCGAAATCCGAGCTGCTTTGGGAGCGGTGAACGAAGCCGTTGCGTAGATGACACCAATACGAGAGAACTAGGGCGTGTGAAAACTTAATAAGAGACTATACTGGCTCGATGGATGCGATTGAGGCCCTAAGGGCGTTGGAGCCCGCATTTGTCGAGGCGGGTAAGCTTGCATTGAAAATGCAGCAGGGCGTCCGCGCGTATAACAAATTCGAGACAGGGAATCCCGTAGCGGATGTTGTAACCAAAGCCGACCTTGCGGTACAGGAATATTTGCTTCAAGCGATCAGCAAGACGCAGCTCACCGAGTGCAAACTCTTTGCGGAAGAAGATACTCCACTCACTTCTTTATTTAGCGGTGAGTCGCCGCTTTATCTCGCGATTGACCCGATCGACGGTACCGCGGCGTATTCAAAAGGGCGCGATAATTTCAGTACGATCATCTCTCTGCATGACGGACACCGCATGCTCTACACTTTTGTTTATTTTCCGGCATGGGATTGGGCTCATGTGATGGAGAATTCTCGCTACTCAGAGCGAGGGAAAACACCCAATCTCGTCTATCCAGAAGATTTGAAAAAGAAAATCGCTTTTTGGTCGGGCGATCCTGAAAAAATGCTTCCGAAAGATGTTCTCGATCGCCTAGGAGAGTGCGGCATTTCCTTCACCACTGTAAAAAACCACAGTGGAAGTTTTGCCACAATAGAATCATTTGCCACCAATGCCATTGCGGGAGTCTATCGCGAAAACACAAATGCGTATGACGGCCTCGTCGAAATGGCCATGGCTCAGGCCAAAGGGAGAAAGGTATTCTCGGGAGGACCGAACGGGAGATTCGACCTTTCAGATATTCGAAAACGAGAAACCGGCTTTTACTATCCCGGGTATTATCTGGCTCTCAATGATGCGTTAAGTGCAGAGATATAGCTGAAGTGATCGAATAGGCGATGGAGTCAAAAGGGCCAATCACCATATTTGCAATTGTGGTTAGCGGCCCAGAAGAGTTCGAGACCGCAGGCAACGATGCCGCGGTCTCGGTTTCGAACTCAAGGCTTTTCTCTCGCTGCTTGCGAGGCAGCTACTAGACCAGAAATAGATCCTACCTCCCACGCGCCGAACCGTATGCCATCCTTTCGTAATTCGCCTGTCCACGTGATCGCTTTGGGATCTGGTTCACCAACCACGTGGGTGGTGTAGACGTGCGGGTCGGGGTTCGGCCCGAAAAAACGCCGAAGATAGAGCATGCGGATATCCTCCGGTTGGGTCAGGCCACACATTAACATCGACACCGGTTGTCTCCAAAAAAGCAATCGGTGCGCGTAGCGCACCGGATTAGCCAAAGTACCATCTTGCGATTCCCGCAATTATAGGAGCCGCCCCGAGCGATCTAGTAATTGAGTTACCGACCGATTTCGATAGGGAAATGCCAAACCACTCCCGAAGGTAGTGGGGGAGGCACATTCCTTCGTAGGTTGTGTGACCTTCTCGTATCAGGGCCTCTTTCTCCCAGATAGTGAGAGGGCAATCTCCCCACCGCCAGAATAGCCACGCCATGACCGCTCCGAGGACCCCGAAGGTTCCCGCGAGCCAGAGGCCAGGTAGCAGGTCAGGGCGCCAGATGGCAAACGCGGACCCCCCTAGCGAAGCGGCTAGAAAGACGAGGAACATCGCCGTGTGAGCGGCGAGAATCAGTTTCGCTGAGCGCATGGCGCCCTCCTTCGACAGGGTTTTTGGCTCGAACAGCCGATTTACACTATGATATCTTGACAAGGGATTGTCAAATTCGACTGGCGATGGGTTTAGTTGTGCACAGGTCGCGTTGACAGCATACCCCCTAGGGGGTATGCTGGGGCGTATGAAATACATGGACGATAAAAGTAAGTCGCAGGTGATTCGTCGCCTCAAACTTTTGGAGGGTCAGGTTCGCGGACTCCAAAAAATGGTGGAGAATGATACGTACTGCATCGACGTCATCACTCAGACCTCCGCCGTGAAGCAAGGGCTCTCCAATGTAGAAGACCTGCTTCTTGAGAATCACCTCGATCACTGCGTCCATCATCAGATGAAAACCGGACAAACTGCTAAGGCAAAAGCGGAGATTATCCGGGTGTATAAGCTCAAACGCAAGTAGTCTGTCTAACGCACCACAAGTACTATGCACACACAAACGTACCAAGTGAAGGGAATGCATTGCGCCTCATGCTCTTCGACCATTGAGAAAACCTTCAAAAAAACGGATGGTGTTCACGCGGCTGAAGTAAATTACGGCACTGAAAGCGCAAAAATATCTTTTGACGAGCAAAAGACGAATCCGCACGAACTCTCGAAGAAAATTGAGAAATTTGGTTACTCCCTTATCCTTCCCAAGGTAGATCACTCAAAAATGTCCGCAGCGGAAATGGGAATGTCTGCGAGCGAACACGCGGCGCACTTGGGCCTCAATCAGTCGAAGGAAGAAAAACTCGCCGAAGTGGCGGACATGCGGATCAAAGTGCTCTCGGCCATCCCGATCGCTCTCTTTGCGGCCATTGTCATGGGATGGGACATTCTCGCAGAGTATGCCGCCGTCCCCGCGATGAGCTACACCACAAAAGAATTTTTTCATCACCTTCTTCCGATACTGGCTACTTACATTCTGTTTGTCGTCGGTCAACCCTACTTGCTTGGTTTCTATCGGTTTCTCCGATACGGCAACGCCAACATGGATACCCTCATCGGTATCGGGACCGTTGCCGCTTTCTTGTACAGTTTTGCCGTCAGCGCGTTTGAAGACGTACTCCGGCCGTTTATCAACGTCGACTATCAATACTACGATGTCACGATCGTCGTTATTACGTTTATTACACTCGGAAAATATCTCGAAGCGCGATCGAAGATTAGGACGGGCGATGCTATAGAGAAGCTGCTCAATCTCCAAGCCAAAACCGCTCTTGTCATTCGAGACGGAAAGGAGATGGAGGTGTCGGTAAGCGACGTACAACGCGGCGACCTTCTTGTGATCAAGCCTGGTGCCAAGATTCCGGTAGACGGCGTCGTGGTAGAAGGAGCGTCGTTCGTAGATGAATCTATGGTTTCGGGAGAGCCAATGCCGGTCCAGAAAAAAGAAGGAGACAGCGTCGTATCTGGGACGATCAACACGAGCGGCTCCTTTACCTTCAAAGCGACAAAAGTCGGATCAGAAACGCTTCTCGCGCAGATCATACGGATGGTCGAGGAGGCGCAAGGGAGCAAAGCTCCCATACAGGCACTTGCGGATAAAATTTCGGCAGTTTTTGTGCCGATTGTTCTCGTCATCGCGTTCCTCACACTCGGGGCGTGGCTCATTGTCGGCTCCCAATATCTTGGATTCTCTCAAGCATTGTCGTTTGGGCTCGTCGCATTTGTGGGAATTCTCGTTATTGCCTGTCCGTGTGCGCTCGGCCTCGCGACACCCACTGCAATTATTGTCGGAGTGGGCAAAGGCGCTAAAGAGGGAATACTCATCAAAGATGCTGCGACTCTTGAGAAACTTCACAAAGTGAATACGATCGTCGTCGACAAAACGGGCACCATCACTAAGGGCAAGCCGACTTTGGTGCACCTACAGAATCTTTCTGATATGAAAGATGACGCGCTGATTTCGATCATTGCGTCGCTTGAAAAAAAGTCTGAGCACCCCATTGCGCATGCCATCGTTACCTATGCAGAGGAGAAACACATCTCAGTGTCAGAGGTCTCGGACTTTGAGGGAATACAGGGAAAGGGTCTGAGGGGAGTGCTCGGTGGAGTCGAATATTTCGTGGGCAATGCGAAGCTCGCATCCGATCTGAAGCTCGCATTTGATAGTTCGACGCTCAACGAATTCACGTCACAAGGCAAGACGCCCGTCATTCTTGCGACAAAAGAAAAAGTGCTCGGTTTCGTCATGGTGGCCGACGAGGTAAAGGAAGAGTCACGGCAGGCCATTGCCGATCTCCACAAACTCGGCATCAAGGTCGTGATGCTCACGGGCGATGATGAAAAAGCGGCCCGACATATCGCTTCGCTCGTGGGTATCGACGATGTGATGGCGCACGTGCTCCCCGAGGACAAACTCAAAAAGATCCAGTCGCTCCAATCAGAGGGCCGCGTGGTGGCTATGGCGGGTGATGGGGTGAATGATGCTCCCGCGCTCGCTCAAGCGGATGTCGGCATCGCTATGGGGACAGGCACGGATGTCGCTATCGAGTCGGCAGGCATCACGCTTCTTGGCGGGGATATCTCAAAACTCGTCAAAGCAATCAAGCTTTCCAAGATTACGATGAGAGGGATTAAACAAAACCTCTTTTGGGCGTTTTTCTACAACATCGTCGGCATTCCGCTTGCAGCGGGAGCTCTCTATCCGCTCTTTGGATGGATGCTCTCGCCCGTGTTTGCGGGGTTTGCCATGGCGATGTCGTCGGTGTCGGTCGTGTCAAACTCATTACGAATTAAGGCAAAGCGACTGTAAGAAAATTATCAAATTAATAATAATAAAAAAATATGAACAATCAAAACAGCAAAATAGTATATGGAATCGGAGGAATAATCCTTGGAATTCTCGTGATCTCGGTCTTCACTCCGATGACGCGGTATGGAGGCTTTGGGATGATGAATGGTGGAAATGGAAACACGGAAGGTGCCAGCACGATCGACAAACATTTCATAGAGCAAATGATCCCTCATCACGATGGGGCGATCGCTATGGCAAACCTCGCTCTTCAAAATGCAAAGCGTCCAGAGATTAAAACCTTAGCAACAGCCATCATTGCAGCCCAGACAGCAGAGATTCAAGATATGAACGGTTGGTATAAGGATTGGTTTGGAACAAGTGTGCCAGAGGTAAGCACGGGCATGATGGGCGGTGGCATGATGTCGCAAGGCGGAATGCACATGGGTGGACAGGAGGACATGACTGCGCTGGAAAACGCATCCGATTTCGATAAGGCCTTTATTGAACAAATGATCCCTCATCATCAGTTGGCAATCATGATGGCGAATATGCTCCAGTCAGGGACCAATCGACCGGAGATGCAACAGCTTGCAAAAAATATCATTTCTTCACAGTCAGAGGAAATACAGCAGATGCAGTCGTGGTATGTGCAGTGGTATTAAAAAATAATTAAGCAAAAGTATATGAAACTATCAAAAGTAATGCATGTCGCGAGTGTTGCAGTCGGTTTGATCGGAGCGATTTCATTTTTAGCTGCAGTCTTTGGAGGAGCCGACGATTCCGTATTGGGTGTCACTAAAATCGACGCCCTGCTCTGTGCCGGCATACTTATCCTTATTGCAACCTGGCTCCAGGTCGCAACAATTCATCACATGATGCTCGAGGAGCGCGGTGAGGTAATCTAACTCGGCACGGTTGTTTATGAAAACTCTCACATTTCACGTTTCTGGCACTCATTGTCCTTCCTGCAAAATCTTTATCGAAGATACGCTTAATGAGCAAATTGGCATCGAGCAAACGCGGGTTGATTTGAAGAACGAAACGGTCGTTCTTGAAACCAAACTGGAGGAGAGCCAGGACAAGCTTGCGGAGATGCTGACAGAAAAAATAAAGAGCAATGGCTATTCGCTTTCAGTCGAGAAGAAAGCAAAAGAAAAAAGTAATTCTGAGGTTATATGGCAGGCGCTCCCTATCGGCCTCGCGTTTCTCGCTTTATTTTTCATCATTCAGAAATCGGGCGTCCTCAACTTCGGCTTGGGCGGGACGGCCACTCCGCTTACGAGTTTTATCATCGGCCTCGTCGCGTCCGTATCGAGCTGCCTTGCGGTCGTCGGTGGTTTGGTGCTCTCGCTCTCGGCAACCGTGTCGCAAGATTTGGTGCCTGATACCAAACCAATGCTTCTCTTTCACGGTGGAAGGATACTTAGTTTTGCGATCCTCGGGGGAGCGCTTGGCGCGATCGGCGGGGCGATTGGCATCAGCTTTACCTTTACAGCGATACTCGGAATTATTGCATCGGCCGTGATGATAATGCTCGGACTCAACCTCGTCGGCGTCTTCGAGAAAAACATCATCGCGCTGCCCGCGAGCTTCTTCAATTTCTTTCGGAGGGTTGAGCACCAAACTATCGCGCCGATCTTCGTCGGCGCTGGCACGTTCTTCTTGCCGTGCGGATTTACCCAGGCGATGCAGATTGCGGCGCTTTCGAGCGGCTCTTTCGTCTCAGGCCTTCTCATCATGGGTGCGTTTGCGCTCGGCACACTCCCCATGCTCGCGCTCCTCTCATTTGGCTCGGCGTCGTTTGCTCATTCCAAGCACGCGCCGCTCTTTTTCAAGTCGGCGGGGGTAGTCGTGATAGGGCTTGGCGCGTTCGCGCTTCTCGCGGGGCTTGCGGGTCTTGGCGTTATCAATCCGATCTTCAACATATAATCTCTCTCACGCGCTATGCAAAAAAGCACCATCGTATCCATCGTCATCAGTCTCGCCATAATCGGGGGGACTTTGTATCTCGTTTCCGACAGCTCGGTATTTTCAAGTGTCGGACAATCGCAGAATGTGGAGATTCGAGACGGTGTACAGTACGTAACGGTCAACGCGAAGGGGGGTTACTTTCCCCGAAAGACCAACATCGACGCTGGGCTTCCTACCACATTGATTGTGAAGACAGATGGCACGTACGATTGTTCGGCATCGCTCGCGGTTCGCTCCGTTGGTTTCCAAAAAGTACTGCAGCCGACAGGGGAAGAGGTCATCGATCTCGGTATTCCTCAATCGGGCGAGAATGTGCAGGGGATCTGTGGCATGGGAATGTACAACTTTCAAATCAGGGCCAATTAATTACTCAAGTCTTACGGAAGGCAAATGCGCAAGGCTAAAAAGGGGAAGGATGCATTTTGGGTGTACCTCCTGCGGTGCGCGGATGAATCTATTTATACGGGGATGGCCAAGGACGTAGAAAGCCGTTTCAAGCGGCACAAGGCGGGGGCGGGGGCGAAGTACACGCGGATGCGCGGGGTACAAGAGATTATCTACTCGGAAAGACATGCGACCATTGGCGCGGCACTGAAGCGCGAAGCGGCAATAAAAAAGTGGCCTCGAAAAAGAAAGCTCGCGCTGATAAAGAAATCCAAATCGTAACTCGGCACATTATGACGCCGCCTTGCCGTCGGTGTATACTATTTCCTACCAATACGTCCTATGAAATATCTCTTCGCGGTTGTTTTAGGGGGCGTTGTATTGCTGGGGGGATTGTACGTTTTTCAAGAACCGTCCACCGACGACATAGTTTCACCCATTCCCGCGGAAGAAGTAGTGGCGAATACACAGCCAGCTGCGAATGAACCCGTAACCCCAATTGTTGATGAGGTGTCGTCAAGCGCAGGAGAATACACTCTCGCCGACGTCGCCCTTCATGGCGATCAGACCTCATGCTGGAGCGCAATACGGGGAGTCGTATACGATTTGACGACGTGGATCGACAAACATCCTGGTGGTGCTCAGCGAATTCTCTCGATATGCGGCAAAGATGGTTCGGCTGCATTCACGCAGCAGCATGAAGGCGCGGAAAAGCCCGAGGCAATGCTCGCTTCGTTCAAGGTCGGCGTTCTCAAATAGCGTATGGCGTGGGTGCACCTAAGCATTCTGCTCATCACGGCATGCGTCATTTTGTGCGCGGATCATTTGGGATATCTCTACGTGCGGGGCAGGCGTGAGCTGCTCGAAGCGCATACGATACAGAGGCTCCACTATTTGGTGTGGGCGGGGCTCATCGGCATGATCGCGACGGGCACCTACATGGCAGCGGATCGCATTCAATACCTCATACAGCAGCCCGTATTTGTGCTCAAAATGGGTTTCGTCCTCATGCTCGTTATCAACGCGTTTTTCATCAGACGACTCTCGCTGCGCGCCTCGGAGGTACCGTTTGTACATCTCTCGATTCGGGAGAAGATTATTCTCGGAGCGAGCGGCGTTGTGTCGCTTGCGGGCTGGGTTGGGGCAGCGTGCATCGGGTACTTCTTCCTCTAGTATGTGCACTCTGCGGGGTGGTTATTGATGGTGGCGATGGTATACTTTTGCCATGTCAGAAAAGGGGTCATTGGAAGGAAAGAAGATTCTTTTCGTCGAAGACGACGAATTTTTTGCTGACATAATGACGATGAAGCTGAAAGGGAGCGGGTGCGAAGTGCGGCACGTTGCAGATGGTGATTCCGTATTCCCCGCAATTTCAAAAGAAAAACCCGATGTGATGATTCTCGACATCATGCTTCCGGGAGGTATGGATGGGTATGCGATCATTGAGAAGCTGAAGGCAGATCCCGTGAATGGCAAGATTCCGATCATTATTCTCTCCAACCTGAGCAGGGAAGAGGATATAGAAAAGGGCATGAAGCTCGGGGCTTTCAAATATATGACAAAAGCGCACGTCACCCCCAACGATGTTGTCGGAAGTTTGCAGGAAGCAATAGCCTCGGTTCACTAGGCTTTTTTCGCGGGTGAACGCATAGATTATCTTTTGAATTGCAAATTCGGGATTTTATGGTATTGTCTACGTATTAATTATACGTCCTCGCCCGCGGGCTTTTCTGCATGACTCCCACATCAACATCACACCTGCCAGAGCAGGGGCCTGAGCATTCGTTTAATAGACTTGGTATTTCGCCAAATATTCTCGACATACTTGCGAAACTCAATTTCACCACTCCGACGCCAATTCAGTATCGAGCGATTCCCGAAGGCGTGCAGGGGAAGGACGTGGTCGGGGTGGCGCAGACGGGTACGGGCAAGACGCTCGCGTTTGGCATCCCGCTTCTCCAGCGCCTTTCAAGTGGAACGGGGCGTGGACTCATTCTGGTCCCGACGCGCGAACTCGCGCTTCAGGTCGACGAGACACTCGTGCGCATCGCTCGACCTCTCGGCATTCGTACAACCGTGTTTATTGGAGGCGCATCGATGGGTATGCAGGTATCCTCTCTGCGTCGCGATCCGCATATCGTGATAGCGACTCCGGGCCGCCTACTCGACCACCTTTCGCAGGGAACCATTCGACTCGATGAGGTAGCCGTACTCATTCTCGACGAAGCAGATCGAATGCTCGACATGGGTTTTTGGCCGCAGGTGAAGAAAATCATCGCCGCCGCTCCGACAGAGCGACAGACGATGCTTTTTTCCGCCACGCTGTCAAAAGACATCATGCAACTTGCGACGCAACACATGAAGCTGCCGCTTCGCATTGAGGTAGCGCCCGCGGGTACGACGGTGGAAAAGATCAGCCAGGAATTCTTCATTGTTCGAAAAGAGGACAAAGGGCGATTGCTCGAAAAAATACTCGGTGATTACCGTGGTTCAACGCTCGTATTTTCTCGTACAAAACACGGAGCCAAAAAGATTATGCGCACCATCGCATCCATGGGCCATGCGGCAGCTGAGATTCACGGCAACCGCTCGCTCGCGCAGCGCAGAGAAGCGCTCGACGGATTTAAGAGCGGCAAGTACCGCGTGCTCGTCGCGACAGACATCGCCTCTCGCGGAATCGACGTGAAGGGGATTGAGCTCGTGCTCAACTACGATCTTCCGATGGACACCTCTGATTACGTGCACCGCATTGGCCGCACGGCCCGCGCTGGCGCCGAGGGGCACGCGATTTCGTTTGCAGAGCCGCACCAGAAGCGCGAAATTCGCGACATCGAGCGTTTGATCCGAAAGACCGTGCCGATCTCGACACTCCCTGCCTTGCCTCCCGCGCGTGCGATGAGTACTACGTATGTGGATGACGATCGCCCTCGCCGATTCTCGCGCCCCCAGCCAGGTGGCTACACGCGCCCAGGCGGATCCGGTTTCAGTCGTCCTCGCGGTGGTTCCTCATCTCGCGGCGGCCCGCGCCGATCGTACAGGTAGAAAAGAATCGTTTGCTATACTTCGTGCGTGACTGAGAGTGCACGCTTTTTTTCGCGGTTTAAAATGGCGAATCGCTTGTCCGCATCCGCGGTGCTCGTGCTTACCGTGTGGATTTGCGTTGCACCCAGCGATGCGTATGCCGCATGGACGCGAAAGGACGCGTCCATTCCTGGCCCACA
Source organism: uncultured Candidatus Saccharibacteria bacterium (assembly GCA_964437185.1). Lineage (GTDB taxonomy): Bacteria > Patescibacteriota > Minisyncoccia > Phycocordibacterales > UBA2100 > UBA10103. The sequence continues at coordinate 10,750 of CAYTFU010000007.1, forward strand.
CGATTGGACTCGGATTGTTTCTTCTTCAGATGGTACAAAGCTTGCAGCGTACGATTTTTCTACAACCGGTCAGGGATACGTTTATACCTCCATCGATAGCGGCGCCACGTGGACGAGAAGAGACGGTGCCGGATTGCGCACGTGGAATGATGTAGCCATATCAGGCGATGGCGCACAGATTATTGCAATCACCGGTAGTCTTTCAACTACGGGGTATGTATACACATCGAGTGATGGTGGTGCCAATTGGACCGAGCAGGTGGGCGCGGGCTTGAAGGCGTGGAATCGAGTGGTGTCTTCAACAGATGGTAGCAAACTTGCTGCCCTAGTTCTCACAGGCTCTAATCTCAGTGCGATTTATACTTCCACAGACTCAGGAGCCAATTGGACGGAACGCACGAATGCGGGTACTAAACGATGGAGTAGCCTGGCGCAATCTGCGAACGGTACAAAGCTTGCTGCTGCGGAGTTCCATCTTCAAGGAGGGTCACTCGTTGGCGGGAATATTTTCACCTCGACTGATAGTGGTTCAACGTGGGCGACGAGTACAACTGCGGGAGATCGCGCATGGGGGATAATTCGCGCATCCGCAGACGGTACTCATCTCGCCGCCGCAAGTACGACTAACGGCACCGCCAATATTCATATTTTTACATCAGACGACTGGGGTTCAACCTGGACCCAACAGTCTGCCTACTCACCGACTTTCTCCTGGAAGGACCTTCAATGGTCCTCTGATGGGTCTATTTTGTACTCGCTCTTTACGGGTGGAGCAACATCCTCTCGGTATGTCGCCAGTGTTTCTACGGACGGTGGAGTGAATTGGACCGTGTGTGGAAATCCGTCAAAAGGCCCGGGCACCGAATCCCACGCCTATTGGGTTAGCATGGCAGTTTCTGGTGACGGATCGAAAGTTGCCGTTGCGGCCAATACGGGAGGCATTCAAACCTCCACGGATAGTTGTGCGAATTGGACGGAGAATTACGTCACAAACGGTATATTTAATTGGGTGTCTGTAGCCGCGTCTTCTGACGGCAGCATATTATTGGCGGCTGACGCAGCCCCATCTTACAATAGTGGGTCTGGAAACCTCTACAAATCTTCGGATAGCGGTGCAACATGGGCTCCGCTTATCACTGCTGGTCACCATGTGTGGACAAAGGTGGTTATGTCTTCAGACGGGACACGCATGTATGCCCTCGACAACGGATCAAACAAAATATTCTATTCGACCGACAGCGGTGCGACCTGGGCGGTGCGGGCGTCTGCTCCTTCGTTTTCTTCAAGTAGTGATTTCGCGCCTCTCCTTGCGGTGTCGGCCGACGGATTGAAATTGGCGGGAACGGATGAATGGGAGGTTTTTACGTCGACGGATGGCGGAGCGAATTGGACTACGAGATCCTTGTCCGGTGTGAATCCCAACTATAACGCCGCGTCTTGGATCACGTCCTCAAGTGATGGCAGTCGCCTTACGGTTCTTGCCGAGGAGTGTCCTTCAAGTTGTATATACCGTTTGTATACGTCTACCAACAGCGGTGCAAACTGGACTCGTGATCCGGGCGTAGTTTGGTTCTGGCCAGGAGTGTCATCCTCCGCAGATGGACTGTCCTTTGCCATCGCAAGTTCGACGTATAGCAAAAGTGGCTATATCGTTACCTCAACCGACGGTGGAGCCACTTTTACCGAACAGACCGGCTCTCAATTTGGGAAATGGTGCGCGATTACATCCTCTACGGACGGATCAAAACTTGTCGCCGCCGCTAGTAATTGTTATGATGATTCAGCAGCTGACTACCTTTTTTCATCATCGAACAGCGGTGTCACATGGAGCCAAGAGACGACAGCGGGGCAGCGGACGTGGAGAGCTATCGCTTCGGCGGGTACAGGGAACGTGGTGGTAGCGGTCGAGGGGGGAAACAGTACTACAATCGGCGACACATATAATAACCAATTGTGGATCGGCACCTACTCGTACGCTACTCCTCCCACCGTTAGCTCAGCGGCGGCTTCCTCCATTACCACCACGGGAGCCACTCTCAATGGCACTATCGATTCAGTCGGCAGCGACGCTCCGACGACGCGCGGTTTCGTCTACGGCGCGACGATTGCGTATGGCGCGACGACGACCGAATCAAACGGGGGAGGATTTTCGACGGGTGCGTTTACGGCAAACGCTTCAAGTCTGACATGTAATACGACCTACCATTTCAACGCGTACGTGACGAACACAACAGTCACCGTCTACGGTTCTGATACGACGTTTACGACGAGCGCGTGTGCAAGTGGCGGAGGCGGATCGGGGGGCGGGAGTGGCGGCGCATGGACCGGTATGACATTCGGACCCACAACACCGTTTGTTCCGACGTTTGTCCCGGTGTTTGTGCCAGCCTCAACGAGCTCCGTGTATGTCGCACCCGTCTCCGATCCGGTGCGCGCTGCGAGCGCCGCATCACCGGCTCAGCGACCATCATCCGGTGGTTCGGGGCAAAGTATTGCTGTCGTTGTTCCCACAGAACCGGCGCCGCTCGTCCCGCAAGAACCTAAGTCAATTTTTGAAACAGAGCCGAAGACAGCAGAGCAATCCACCCGCGCATCCCGTGTAGCCGCTTTCGTGGCAGATGCGCGCGCAATGGCAAAACCGCTCATCATCGCTATCCAGGAGAATGAAACGGTCGCGAAAATTACTGCATTTTCGATCGGCGCGCTCGCGCTCATATCGCGCCCTCCGCTCGCGAAGTCCAACTTCCTCTGGCGCCTGCGCAGTCTGGCCGACCTTCCACTGGCGCAGCTTTTCTCACTCAATGGCCTCATGTGGTTCTTTGGCCTGCGCAAGCGCCGTCGCTATTGGGGCACTGTGTATGATTCCGTCACCAAGCAACCGCTTGATCCGGCATTCGTCGAACTCGTGGAGCACGCAACGGGAAAGGTTGTAGAGGAGAGTTTCACTGACATGGAAGGGCGATTTGGTTTTCTCGATCGCCCCGGCACCTATACGATTCGCGCTCAGAAGACGCACTATCGCTTTCCGTCCCAAGTCGTGACGGGCACCAACGACGCTGTCTTTGAGAACGTGTATCACGGAGAGATCTTCGAGGTGCGCGCCGAGTCGAGCGTCATCGCTCCCAACATCCCCATGGATCAGATTGCCTTCGACTGGAATCAGCAGGAGAAGAAACGTCTCGGATTTGGCATTTTCACCTTCAAGTTCGACGCCTTAGTCATCAAGGGGCTTCAAATATTTTTCTGGGCGGGATTCGTCGCTGTCATTGTCGTACTCGTTGCAAATCCAACTCTCCAGAATGCTTTCTTTGCCCTCGTCTACGCGCTCCTCATTGTCCTCAACAAATTCCTGCCGTCTCCGCGCCTCTGGGGTCAGATCACGAGTATTCGTCGCGACGTCAAAGGTCTCGTCGTGCAGCTCCGACACCCCACGCTCCCCGAAATAATCGTCGGACGCGCCACAACCGACGTTCGGGGCCGTTTCTTCCTCAAAGTCGCCCCTGGCGCGTATGGCCTTGAGATCCTCTCTTCGACCCGCGATCTCGTCATCCACCGGCGTACCATCACGGTGCGCAAGAACATGATTGTGAATGATACGATTGGTGTGTAGGACATGCATATGGACGATAAAATTTGGCTCAAGGGGAGGAAGATCCTTTTCGTAGAGGACGACCAATTTTTTGCAGACATCATTTCAATGAAATTGAGGGGGTATGAGTGCGTTGTATCCAATGTGCCCAATGCCGAGCTAACCCTCGCTTCTCTCAAAAAGGAAAAACCCGATCTCATCATTCTCGATCTGATGCTGCCCGGGGAGATGGACGGGTTTGGGATTCTTGAAAAATTGAAGGCAGATCCCAATTTTAGGGACATTCCCGTCGTGATTTTGTCGAATCTCGGTCGCGCGGAGGATATAGAGAAGGGAATGCGGCTCGGCGCGAATAAGTACCTCACGAAAGCGCACGTGACCACGAGCGATGTGATCGACAGCTTGGAATCTGCCCTCGGTTCAATACAGGCGTAACCTTTCACGCCACACTTGCGCAAATGTGCAAGTAGGTGCATAGTGGCCTTAGAAATTACTCGCTTGTATTAGCGCCTAGCTTTTAAGCCATATTTTAAGCACTTGTATGAAAAAAATACTCGTTTTTTCGGTTCTCGCAATCTTTGTGGCGGGCGCGAACATTGCGTCGGCGCAAAGCTACTATTATTCGACTCCGACCTACGGGGCGTCGAGTTTCTACCCCTCGTACAACACATCAGTTGCCTGCGTCAACATTACGAGCGATCTTTCGTACGGCTCGAATGGCGGCCAGGTGCGACAGCTTCAAACGTTTCTCGTGAGCCAGAATTTTCCGGGAAGTGGCGCGTGGATGATTACAGGAAATTTCAGGTCTGCAACACTCGCAGCGGTTCGCAATTTCCAAGCACAGCAGGGGCTTCCCGCGACGGGCATCGTTGATGCTGCGACGCGTGCCGCGATCTATCGTGTCAGCTGCGGCGGCTACGGAGGATTTAACTATGGGAATGCGTATGTATCGCCGACCACCTATCCTCCTGTCAGCAGCACGAATTGTTACTACACGTTCCCGTACACGTGCGATTACCAATATCAAACTAATTACCAATATCAATCGGGGTACCCGTGGTCCGGCTACAACTACAACCGGGTTTCGCTCACGTCAGTTTCGCCGACGACCGGCTTGCCGGGCACAAACGTGACGGTGCACGGCTCAGGTTTGGATTACATCAACAACACGGTGTATCTCGGCAGCACGCCGATTGGAAATGTTCCTTCGTACAATGGAAGCTCTCTTACCTTCGCTATTCCGCAAAGTGCACCGGGGACGGTGGGACTCTACGTGACGAATTCTCGAGGGACGAGCAACACCCTTAATTTTGGCGTGCTCGGTAGCTACGGGTACGGAAGCGGCTATGGTTGTGGCCAGTACGGATATGGGTCAAATGTGTACGGGTACTATGGGACGCCAGCCTACGGGTACTGTCCGCCAGTTACATCGAACCCAACGATCACGTACCTGAGTCCAAATTCTGGCCCGATTGGACAGAGTGTCACGGTGTATGGCTCAGGATTTAGTTCTTCGGGAAACACTGTGCGGTTTGGAGGCGCTGTCGTCTCAAACGTAAGTTCGTACAACGGAACGTTGCTCACGTTTACCGTACCTTCGTATTTCTCCGGCGGGTATAGTTCAATCATTCCTGCAGGCGTCTACAGCGTGTCAGTATCGAATAACGTGGGGTACACGAGCAATGCGGTCTCCTTTACGGTCACGTCCGGATCCGCAGGTGCGCCGACGGTCTCGAGCATAAGCGGGCCGACCGCGCTTCCGACCGGTACGCAAGGAGTCTGGACCGTACGAATTCAGAATCCAAGTGCCACCTACATGACCACCTCGGTGAATTGGGGCGATTCAGCTACAGGCCTGGCCAACACGGCGATGCCACAAACGGTGTACCAGCAGGGTGAAAACACGCTCTCATTCACGCACACATACTATGCTGCGGGTACGTACACGATTGTGTTTACGGTCACGAATGCATCAGGACTATCAAGCACTGCGAGCGCGACCGTGGTGGTGAGCGGCTCGGGTTCGTATGGGGGAGTGACGCTGAACTCGATCTCGCCAATGTCTGCACGTGTTGGTTCACAAATTATTTTGAGCGGAAGCGGATTTACCCTACTGGAAAACACCGTCCGTTTCGGAATCGGCGGAATGCAGCACGTTCCTTCGTACAACGGCAGCACGATTTACTACACGGTTCCTGCCTATGTGTCTCCGTGCGATGTAATAACGCCAGGAAATGTCTGCACAATGCTGGCTCAGCAGGTTCTTCCTGGGCCGATCTCCGTGTACGTGACCAACGCAAACGGGACGACGAACACCATTCAACTACAAATCATCAATTAGCGCAGAGGGCGAGGTGCACCTCTGTTTGGGCGTAATGATATGGCCTCGTTTCTTCAAAAAACTGTCCTCTGTGTACTTTCGGGTGCTGTGGTGGTGCTCCTCGTGCCCATCGGAATGCGAATCGCGGTGAGTCGGCATATTCACAGAGCGGACGATGCGCCGAGAGTCGAAACTATTCTGGTGCTCGGAGCATCGGTGGTGCGCGGCGCGCCATCGCCGATACTCGCAGAGCGCGCCGATACCGCAATTGAGTTGTATCGTGCGGGAAGGGGCGAAAAGATACTCGTGTCGGGAGATAGTCGTCATTACACGCACGACGAAGTAACGTCTGTGTATGATTACCTCGTCGGAGCAGCGATTCCAAACGAGCACATAGTTCTCGATCACGAAGGGTTTGATACCTATACGAGCATGTATCGAGCTCGCCATGTATACGGAATTGATTCGCTCCTTATCGTGACGCAGGATTTTCATCTTCCCCGGGCTCTGTGGATTGCACAATGGATGGGCATCGATGCAGAGGGTGTTGTGGCGGGCACACGAGGATCATTCTATGATTATTTGCGCGAGATCCCCGCATCGATTAAAGCGCTTATCGACGTGGTTGTGAGACGCGTACCTGCCGACCTTTGATACCCAGGGATTGAGCGGTAATGAAGTGGTACGATGGGCGCAATGAGCGTGCCTGTCCTCGAAATCAAGAATCTTCAAAAATCGTACGGAGATACGGAAGCCGTAAAAAATATTTCTTTTTCTGTTCATCCGAATGAGATTGTCGGACTCCTCGGGCCCAATGGCGCGGGGAAAACGACGACCATAAACATGATCCTCGGCGTTCTGGAGCCCAGTGGTGGATCAATCGTGGTCGAGGGGATTGATCTTCTGAAAGAGCGATCACGCGCACTCACACGCACCAACTTCGCCGCGGTGTACGCGCAACTTCCCGGGAACATGACGGTGCTACAAAATCTCCGAATATTCGGACTCATGTATACGGTCGCACGTCTCGAAGAGAGAATCGAGCACGTACTCAAGGACTTCGATCTCAATGCGTACGCCAACACAAAGTGCGGCTTACTCTCCTCAGGAGAGCAAACACGTGTCTCACTCGCAAAAGCAATGCTCAATGATCCTCATCTTCTCCTTCTCGACGAACCCACCGCATCGCTCGATCCATCTACCGCTCGCGGGATTCGGGAGAAAATTCGCACATTTGCGGATAGGGGATCAGGTGGAGTGCTCTGGACATCACACAACATGCACGAGGTCGAGGCAGTGTGTGATCGCGTGCTCTTTCTTTCGCACGGTACGATCCTACTTGAGGGAAATCCCAAGACTCTTCCCGGCGAGCACAATAAGGCAAATCTCGAAGAGCTTTTTATCACCGTCGCGCGCGAGCCGCTATCGCTCGATCTTACCTAGCGTATGAATACTACTCGAATCTACGCTGTGTTTCTTCGTCAGGTGTACATTTTGCGCGACAATCCAATGCGGCTGGTACCATACTTCTTGTGGGCAATTCTCGATATTGTCTTGTGGGGTTACATTACGCGGTACTTGCATGAGACAACTCCCGATCTCGGCTTTATCCCAATGCTCTTGGGGGCGGTCCTTTTATGGGATTTTCTCATTCGCGTTCAGCAGGGGGTTACGCTGCCGTTTCTTGAGGACGTATGGTCCAAAAACTTTCTCAACGTCTTCGCTTCACCGCTCACCATTCGAGAGTACATTGTGGGGTTTGTGCTCACGAGCATTATTACGAGTGCGGCAGGGATGCTCGTCATGCTCCTCATTGCGAGCGCACTCTTCGGTCTCTCGCTCTTGTATCTTGGGACACTCCTTATTCCATTTATTTTTATCCTCTTTTTATTTGGTGTTTCGCTCGGGATTTTTGGAACGGCGCTCGTACTTCGTTACGGGCCTTCAGCCGAGTGGTTGATGTGGCCCATTCCCGCAATCCTCGGGCCATTTGTCGGGATATTTTATCCTGTCACGGTGCTGCCTGCATGGATGCAGGCAATCGCTCATCTACTTCCGCCGACGTACGTGTTTGAGGGAATGCGTTCGGTCTTGCTCGGAGGCACTTTTTCAACCACGAGTCTTATTATCGGGGTATTACTCGCGATTGCGTACGTAGTGCTCGGGTATACGGCATTCGCGCTCGCGTATCGCAAAATCGCTCGCGACGGCACCATCTCCCGCTTCGACTCCGAAGGGCCTTAACATGTCTATGCACCCTTTCCGCCACGCGTGATATGATTGCATTGTGAAATTGCTATCCTCGTTCCTCGCACCAGTTTGTGCGGTCCTCGCGTCTATCGTCCTCGTGTCGGCGGTGCTCAATGATTTTTTCGCGGCGTATTTGACACTGATGTTTGCGCTACTCATCTGTTTGATCGTGTATTCCGCAGTAAAAAAGCAGTATGCCTCTCTGAAAATTGAGCTCACCATTCTTGCAATTACGGTACTATTCGGTGCGGCTATGTTATTTTCCGTCAACGATCTCACTCCTGCGGATATATTTAGGGATTTGCTCGGAGAGGTCAGTTCAAGTCAATATGGTGCAGGTTCAATGTTTGCGATAGCAATTCTTTGCATCATTACCGTAGGGGCCGCCATGTATAATCGAATTTCACCGACCTCCATTCCTATTTCTGATCCTGCAACGAAAGTCAAAAAACACTCAATTTGGTTCGTACTTTTTCTTCTGCTTGCCATGCCTACGGTCATTCTTTTTGCCCTCCTGCTTTATGCTGGTTCCAGAGGAGCGATTGGCGGATAGTCTACGGCCCTATTTATAGTGTTTTTGTGAGTCCAGTATTGTGAAAGAGAAAGCATCGATTCGTCGCTGTCTAAAAGTGCGCTGGAAAAAAGTATTGTTTATCTTGTCCGGCCGGACAAGATAAACAATAGAGGGAATGAGAGAAAAAGTTCGTGCAACTTTGGGATTCCAACAAATTTCAATAGATTCTTGCAAGATTTGGTACACTGAGACGTCATGAGAAATATGAGATACGTTTTGGGTGTGTTTGTGGCGCTTATTGTTGTCGTTGTCCCGCAGGGTGCGATGGCAGCGGCGACGAGGTTTGAGGTCACGGGATGGATTCCGTACTGGCGCGCGGCGACGGGTACTGCGGACGTACTGCCCAACCTCGACAAGCTGACGGAAGTGAATCCTTTCGTGTATACGATCAAATCCGACGGCTCGCTCCTCGATAATGGCAAGCTCGATGAAGAGCCGTGGAAGAGCTTCATCGCCGAGGCGAAGCGAAAAAAAGTGCGCGTCATTCCAACCGTCATGACGAGCAACAGTGAATTGCTCCACGAAATATTGAGCAACCAGAAGAAACGCATTGCGCTCGAGGATCGAATCGCAAAACTCGTGAAGGACAAGGGCTTTGATGGTATCGACATTGATTTTGAGGGAAAGAAGGCCGCGGATAAAGATTATTTTTCGACTTTTCTGAAGGGTCTCTACCAACGCATGGGAAATAAGTGGGTAATGTGTACGATTGAATCGCGCACGCCTCTCGAATCGCGCTACTACGGCACGACGCCTCCCGCTGACGCTACGATGTATGCGAATGATTTGAAGGCGATCAACAAATATTGTGATCGCGTGCGCATCATGGCGTACGATCAGCAGGGAATTGATCTGAAACTTGCGGCCGAAGCGGCGTCTTCCTCGCAACTCTATGCGCCAGTTGGTGATCCGGCGTGGGTGGAGAAGGTGATAAATCTCATGGCCAAAGATATTAAGAAAAGCAAAATCCTCATCGGCGTGCCGACGTATGGGTACGAGTACGATGTGATGGCGTATGCAGGCAAACAGTACATCTACGACATTCTGTGGACCTTCAATCCCGGGTACGCGATTCCGCTCGCGGCAGCGCACGGCGTAACCCCACAGCGCAACTCGGCGGGAGAAATGTACTTTACGTACGTCGCGGAAGCGGCGACGAGCACAACGCCCGTTTCTCTCGGGGCTCAGTCTGCGCTTTTCGCGGCAATTGCTGCCACTGCGTATGCGGACACATACAACTCTCACCTCGGTTTTCGTTTGGTAAATTGGCCCGACGCGTATTCCGTGCAGACCAAGATTGATCTCGCAAAAAAGCTGGGAGTGCGAGGTATCTCAGTCTTTAAGTTTGATGGCGGCCAGGATCCAAATATTTGGAAGACGCTCGAAGGTGTGAAGAAGTAGCGCTTGCAATTTTAATCCATAGTGTAAAATGGCGCGATGACACACGAACAAAATCAGGCCAATCCAGCGTCCGCACCAACATCCGAAGTTATTGCAGCGCCAGCCAAGGACATGAGTGCACTCTATACGCCGATAGCGATAATCGTGGCAGGAGCGCTTGTGGGAGGCTCTCTCTACTTCGCACTCTCTCCCAAGCGCGCGGCGGTAGGAGGTGCCCCTACGGGGCCGGTCGCGGTAGACGTAAAGGATGTCAATATAAAGAATCTCCCATATATTGGAAAGGAGAAGGCTTCTCTTACCATGGCATATTGGTCAGACTACCAGTGCCCGTACTGCAAGCAATTTGAAGTACAAGTCTTGCCGACGCTCGTCAAAGACTATGTCGATACAGGGAAACTCAAAATAGTGTTTATGGATTTCGCGTTTCTCGGCCCCGATTCCACGGTGGCGGCGCACTATAAGCACGCGGTCTGGGAATTGTACCCCGATAAGTTTTTCAAGTGGAATGAAGCGATGTACAAGGCCCAAGATCAGGAGCACGGCGGATTTGGCAATGAGGCGAGTATTCTCAAGCTCATTGCGGGAATTGGAGGCATGGACGCGAGTAAGCTGAAGGCGCGCGTTGCCTCGAAGGCTGCCGAGTACGACGCCATTATGGCTGCAGGCCAGGCGGAGGGGGCGAAGGTCGGGGTCACGGGCACTCCTGGGTTTGTTATTGGAGAACAGATCATTGGGGGGGCGCAACCACTGCCCAACTTCATCGCGGCGATTGAAGCGCAATTGTAACGTACACGTATTGATTGACATTTTGCCTGAAAAGAGGCATATTTTGGCATTGCCTTCGGGCATCCGCCAGCCGGCGGATTATTTATTTCAACATGCAAATAAGAAACATTGCAATTATTGCGCACGTGGATCATGGCAAGACCACGCTCACCGACGCACTCTTGCGTCAGCTTGGCGTTGCCGAAGAGGGCGTGTCGATGGATTCTAACGCGCTCGAACGTGAACGAGGGATCACGATCTATTCGAAAAATGCCGCGGTGTTTTATCGGGATACCAAGATCAACATTGTGGATACTCCCGGACACGCCGATTTCGGGTCTGAGGTGGAGCGTGTGTTGCGATCAATTGATTCCGTACTCCTCGTAGTTGACGCGCAAGAGGGGCCGATGCCGCAGACGCGATTTGTGCTCAAAAAGTCGCTCGAGCTCGGCATCAAGCCGATTGTCGTAATAAATAAAATTGACAAGCCTGCTGCAGACCCCGCACGGACGGAAGATCAGGTACTCGAGCTCTTCCTTGAGCTTGGAGCGAGCGATGAGCAGGCAGATTTTCCTATTGTCTACTCTATCGGTCGGCAAGGTATCGCGAAGTTGAAGCTCGACGACGAGTCTTCAGATCTCACCCCGCTTCTTGACGTCGTTCTTTCGCACGTGCCACCCACGGAGGTTGCGGATGACGCGCGCGCCGCGAAGCTTCAGCCGTTCAATCTCGGATACGATAATTTTTTGGGCCGTCTCGCGGTCGTGCGGGTATACGAGGGCGTTTTGAAAACTGGCGATGCTGTGTGGGTGAAAAAGCCGACCGGAGAGACGCGCAGCGGCAAAATCACCAAAATGTTTACCTTTAAGGGTTTGCAAAAGGTTGAGGCGAGCGAGGTAGCCGCAGGGGACATCGCGATGATCGCGGGCCTTCCAGATATTTATATTGGGGAAACGATCACGACCGATCAGAATGCAGATCCGCTTCCTGCCATTGCGATCGACGAGCCCACCATCACTCTCAACTTCCTCGTTAACAACTCACCGTTTGCTGGGAGAGAGGGAAAGTTTGTTACGTCGCGCCAGATTCGCGATCGGCTTGAGCGAGAACTTGAGATCAACGTGGGATTGCGCGTCGATTTTTCTGGGGGAGACACGTTTAAAGTCTCGGGCCGCGGCGAGCTTCACATCGCAATTTTGCTCGAAAACATGCGTCGGGAAGGTTACGAAATGCAAGTTTCTCAGCCGCAAGTGATTTTCCATGAGGAAGGGGGAGAACGACGCGAGCCATTTGAAGAAGTGGTTGTCGATACGCCGCAGCAGTATCAAGGAGCGATCATCGAGCGCCTCGGGACCCGCAAGTTCATCATGAAGGACATGAAGGTGCACGAGAATAGTGTCCGCCTTATTTTTGAGGGGCCGACGCGTGGACTTCTCGGTTTTCGATCGCAGTTTGTACTCGACACGAAGGGGGAGGGTATTCTTTCGTCTCGCGTGATTGGGTTTAAGCCGTACGTTGGCGAAATTAAGCGTAAACAGGTCGGCTCAATGATATCGATGGCTTCGGGGAAGGCGCTCGGATTCTCACTCTGGAATTTGCAGGAGCGCGGTGTGCTCTATATCGGCCCCGCGGTTGAAGTTTACGAAGGTATGGTGATTGGCAATACGTCGAAAGGTGAGGAGATGAACGTGAATCCTACGAAAGGGAAACAGCTCACCAACATGCGCTCGAGTGGTGCAGACGAGGCGATAAACCTCATACCCCCATTTGCGCTTTCAATCGAACGAGGCCTCGAAGTTATGTCGGAAGATGAATATCTCGAAATCACGCCGATTTCCGTCCGCCTCCGCAAACAACAGCTCACCGAAACCGACCGCTCCCGCGCCCGCCGCTAGCTGCACCTCGTCGGGTACAGACACTAACTTTGTCCTATAGGACAAAGTTAGTGTCTGAGTGATCAGAGGGAAATGGTATTGCATTGTACAAGCTGAGGTGATACAGTACCTCAAATGTTCGGGTATACGAACTTTGCATGAAAACAAAACAACTTACATTGACGCAAGAGGATTATCTTCGGGCGATATTGATTTCGCAGGAACGCGACGGCAAGGCGGGGACCGTTGGCGTGGCGAAGTACTTGCATTTGAGCAAATCGACCGTCTCGGAGCGGTTGCGCGATCTCATGCGGCAGAAGCTCGTCGCACCTGCCGAATATTCAGAAATAATTCTCACCAAAAAAGGCAGGAAATTAGCCGAAAAATTGACATACAAGCACAGGATTGCAGAAGTATTTCTCCATAAGGTCCTTAAAATCCCAAAAAATCAAGTTCATGAAGAGGCGCACAAACTAGAACATGCACTCAGCGACGCGGTCGTGAAGAAACTTGCCGTTTTTTTGGGAACGCCTAAAACCGATCCGCACGGCTCTCGAATTACACGTATTTAATACCATTATGAAAAAAATAGTCTTACTGAGCATTGTTTTATTACTGATAGTTGTCGGCTACTTCGCCCTCGCGAGTGTGGCGCCGAAGGAGCGAGGCGACACGCTCGTGGTGCTCAGCACGTTCACTGTTATCTCCGACATGGTACGAGAAGTGGGAGGGGATCGCGTTGATGCGCGCTCGCTCACGAAGCCGGGCGTGGAAATTCACGGCTACGAGCCGACACCTGGCGATCTTGTGCGTGCGGCGGAGGCGGATGTGATATTCGACAACGGTCTCAATCTCGAGGTCTGGGCCAGCAAGCTCTATTCGAGCATTCCCGATGTTCCGCACGTGACGTTGAGTAAAGGAGTGGATGTGATGCCGATAAGTGCCGGCGCGTACAAAGACAAACCAAATCCACATGCGTGGATGTCGCCGGCGCAGGCACTTGTGTATGTAGAAAATATTCGCGCGGCGCTCGTCTCACTTTCGCCCGAAGATGCAGAGTATTTCAACGCGCGGGCACACGAGTATTCAGAAAAGATCAAAAAACTTGATGAGACCTTGCGCACTTCGCTCGCCACCATTCCTGAGTCGAAGCGGTATCTCGTGACGTGCGAAGGGGCGTTTAGCTATTTAACCAACGACTACGGCCTCCAAGAGCTATACCTGTGGCCGATCAATGACGAGTCGCAAGGGTCGCCTCAGCAGATTGCGAGCGTTGTCGATGCAGTGAAAAAGAATGGCATTGAGGTGGTGTTTTGCGAGAGCACCATCGAGCCGCGAATTCAGGAAGAGGTAGTTCGCGCTTCAGGAGCACGACTCGGGGGGCTTTTGTACGTCGACTCTCTTTCAGATGCATCTGGCCCCGCGCCCACGTATCTCAAACTTCTCGAGCACACAGTTTTCACCATTACTTCTGGACTCACTGCAAAACAATGATTGATAAAACGAAAAGTGCGATTGAGATCAAGGGGGTTGAGGTACGCTACCACAATCTTCTCGCGCTTCATGACACGAATATCACAATTCCACACGGGACATTCACCGGCGTGATTGGGATGAATGGCGCGGGAAAGTCGACGCTCTTTAAGGTGATCATGGGTCTCATCGTTCCTGTTCACGGATCGGTCTCGGTGTGCGAGCGGAGTGCTCGAGAGGCGCAGAAGATTGGATGTGTCGCATACGTACCGCAAAACGAGCTCGTCGATTGGGATTTTCCTGTCTCTGTGTACGACGTCGTAATGATGGGGAGATATGGGACGCAAAATATGTTTCGTACGCCGAGGCCAAGTGATATGGCGAAGGTAGAGGCTGCGCTCGAGAAAGTGGGCATGATTGAATACAAAAATCGGCAGATAGGGGAACTCTCGGGTGGGCAGCGAAAGCGGGTGTTCGTCGCTCGTGCGCTCGCACAAGGTGCCGAGGTGCTGCTCCTCGACGAGCCGTTTGCAGGCATCGATGCCAAGAGCGAGCGTGCGCTCACCGAGCTCCTTCTCGAGTTGAAGGGAGAAGGCAAGACGATCGTCCTCTCCACTCACGAGCTCACTTCACTCTCAGAGTATTGCGACCATGTCGCGCTCGTCAAAAGGACGATCATCGCGCACGGCCCCACCGCTGAAGTGTTTACCCGTGAGCTCGTTTCGCGCACCTTCGACGGGCTTGTGCATCGCGTGCAATTTGCCTCGTAATATTTCTATGGACATACTTTCACTCATTCTCGAACCACTCCAGTACGCTTTTATGGCAAAGGCGATACTCGTCTCGGCGGTCGTCGGAGGGGTCTGCGCGCTCCTGTCGTGTTTTCTTATTCTCAAAGGCTGGTCTCTCCTTGGAGACGCCATATCACACGCAGTGCTCCCAGGTGTTGTGATCGCGTACATTATTGGCATTCCGTACAGCATCGGGGCGTTTGTCTTCGCGCTGCTTTCCGTCGTGATGATCGGCGCTGTCAAAAACAACACGAAGATCAAGGAGGACGCGGTGATGGGCATAGTTTTTACAACGCTCTTCGCGCTCGGCCTTATTCTCATTTCGCGTACTGTCAGCTCAGTCGATCTTATGCACGTGCTTTTTGGATACGTGCTTGGGATTTCAGATTCCGCGGCGATCTACACCATTATCGCCGCGCTCGTAGTCGCAGCAATCATCATCGCGTTTCGACGCACCATTCTTCTCTACTGCTTCGACCCAATTCATGCGCAGTCGATCGGACTACCGGTGAAGGCGGTTCACTACCTTCTTCTCGTCCTGCTTGCGACGACCATCACCGCTTCGCTCCAGACAGTCGGTATCATACTCGTAATCGCCATGCTCATTACTCCAGGATCGACCGCTTCGCTTCTGACCAAGCGATTTTCGACCATGCTCTGGATCGCAGTCGCGACGAGCGTCGTGAGCGCCATCACAGGCGCGTACCTGAGCTATTACCTCGACATCTCCACAGGCGGCTCGATTGTATTCGTGCAAGGCATGATCTTCGTCGCGGCGCTTCTTTACTCACTCGCGATTCACAAAGTTCACTCTGCGGCCTTGACCCGTTGACGCAATTTAGGTACTGTGGCCTAAGAGAAACCGCCTGGGGAGAAAGGCAATGGCCGCACTTACCTTTACGGGGTTCGTGACGGCTATCGCGAACCTTGCTGCACAACACATGGCACCTCAACCAAGTCTGCTTGCCAAAATTTGTGAACGTTTGCCAGCCCGCGGGGTGGACGGGACTGCAGAGGTCGACCCGCTGGAAGTTATCGATCTAGCTCTACTCGCCGAGGATATTCTTGAGCCGATCGGGTTGCACAATCGCCTTTTAGATCGCGGGAACGATCTGTGGAAAGTTCATCGTGTTGGCGAACTTTACCTGTTGGTCTGCAGGCTGAATCACATCGTCCCCGACTTCAGTCGGGACGAATAGGGCGCGGGGTTGCAACTCTGCGCCCTTCGTCTTTTGTATATGTTGTTTGATACAATAATGATGTGAAAAAACAGATGCGACCGAGCGATGAGCGAGGAAGTACTAAGGCCAGTAGGCCGCACGTGCCCGAACATGAAGAGGGGTGGAGCAAGATGCTCACACCGGAGCAGTATAAAATTTTGAGAGAGAAGGGCACAGAGGCTCCGTTTACGGGAGAGTACGTGCATGAAAAAGCGGATGGTACGTATGCGTGTGTGGCGTGCGGGAATCCTCTCTTTAGCTCCGACGCCAAGTTCGACTCTGGTACTGGCTGGCCCTCATTTGATAATGCACTTCCCGGGGCTGTTGAGCAGCACAGAGATGCTACACTTGGGGTAGTGCGCACGGAGATCACGTGCGCGCGCTGCGGCGGACATTTGGGTCACGTCTTTGACGACGGACCGACCTCCACAGGAAAAAGATATTGTATAAATTCTGTCTGTTTAGATTTAGAAGAAAAATAATTTTGTATGGATGAATCACAAAACGCAGAGCCGAATCAGAAGGTTCTGCTTGGTATTGTGGTAGCAATCGCGATTGGCGTTACCGCACATTTTGTGGCATCGATGGATGTGCCTGCTCAGTATGCTGTAATGCCTTCGCAGCAAACAGGAAGTGTGGCTGTCGCGGTCGTCGCGGTTCCCGTAGCGGACGAGGGAATGAGCGCGCTCGCAGGGAGTGTATGGGAGGTGCTGCCCGGAGAGTGGCAGAGCAACGCCGATCCACGCTCCAAGCTTGTGTTTAACGCTGACGGCACGGTCGTTAGTCGGTACGACGGAGATTCACCCGTTTCGAAGAACGGGGTCTGGGGAGTATTTACGGCTGAAATGGCACCCGAAGGCGCGGGAGAGTGGATGCGTGAGGGGATTGTGTACATGCAGGTGACGATCGAAGGAGAAAGCCGGTATTTTGAGGTTGGCTGGCTTGGTGATGCGCTCCAGTTATTGAGTATGGAGAACGGGAGTGCCGCGCGCTTTACGCGGATCTAGCCCGATTGAGAATACATAGTACCTTTTGGACAAGGACTCCCACGGGTCTATAATATGCACATGGATTTCAACAAGGTCCCGAAGCAGTTTTGTGAGAACATTACGGTCGCATTTTCGCAAGAATTCTTCGTGATGGGGATGCTCGCCGGAGAAAGCGGGGTTATGTACGCGCTTACGCCACAGCACATGAAGCGGCTTTCGCAATACCTTGCGCATCAGATTGCTGATTACGAGAAGCAATTTGGTACTATAAATGCGGAGTGGGTACCCGGTATCCAGTCGCCCATTCAGACCAAAGATATTATGGGGGGAAAGAATGCAGAAAAATAACAGATAAGCAGTAATTATTATGGAAAATAAAACAAAGATCATTGGGGGGATTGCGGTTATTTTTTTGGTTGGAGCCGTGGTGTTTGTGTGGGCGACATTGCCCGCCGGTAAAAAATCCGAGCAAGCACCCGTTGCGGCGCCAGTGCAGGTGGCGACGAGCACATACGCGACCACGACGTTCTCCGTTGTCTATCCCGCGGAGTTTTCGGTGAGTGATTCGTACGTCTACGACAAAGTAAATCCTAAAAAGCCGATTTATGGAGTGAAATTCTCAATCCCTGTCGCGATGGCCACGGGCACCAATCTTTCGAGTTTTGATACAGGAATTTCCGTTGAGCAATTGCCACGCGCGAAGAATTGTACGGGCGATATTTATCTTGCTGCCGATGTAAAGCCGACATCAATCACAGAAAATGGTGTGGAATACTCCGTCGCCACCTCCTCGGAAGCTGCGGCGGGAAATGTGTATGAAGAGGCAGTGTACGCGCTTGTGGGCAGCGCGCCGTGTACAGCGCTTAGGTACTTCATCCACTCAACAGCGATAGGCAATTACGATCCAGCAACAATTCGCGAGTATGATCGCGGCGCGCTTCTTGGGGAGTTCGACAAAATTCGCCACTCGCTTCGCATCGGTGCACTTCCTGCTGCCGCGCCTGCTCCGGCAGCACCCACGCCTACGCCGTAGCGCAATGAAGAAACGATACACGGTACGTTCGCAGGTTTGGCTCTATCCGGGCGAGACCGCGTGGCACTTTGTAAATGTCGATAAGAAACAATCGGCGGATCTTAAGGAGAGATACGGGAAGGTGAAGCGAGGGTTTGGTTCCATCCGCGTCTCTGCCACCTTGGGAAAAACTCGTTGGGATACCTCGATTTTTCCCGATAAACAATCAGGCACATACCTTTTGCCGCTTAAGGCTCAGGTGCGTCGAGCCGAGGGGGTTGATGCAGGCGACATGATACAGTTTATTCTAGAGCCGCGAATGTGATTTGTGCCGACTACAATCGAGGAGACAGAAAATATAATCGCCCTCAACAAGCCTTCTGGCCTTATTGTGCACAGCGATGGGAGAACCGAGGAGTCGAGCGTTGCCGATTGGGTAGCGCATAATTTTCCGGGACTTTCCGGTATTGGTGGCGATTGGGTGTCGCCACAGGACATGCATGTGCCGCTCAACGGCATTCTCCACAGGCTCGACAGGACGACGAGCGGCGTACTGCTCGTCGCAAAAAATCAACCAACGTACGAATACTTCAAACAGGAGTTCAAAGCCCGTCGTGTTTTGAAAACGTACCGCGTGCTCGTGTATGGTCTCATGGAAGGCGAGGGTGAGGTTGTTGCAGAAATTGCTCGCAGCAGTGTTGCGCCAAAGCAATGGTATGCGCGTCCGTGCGCGGTAGACGATAGACGAGCAGCGATAACATCGTGGCGAGTTTTGAAAAGCAGGCAGGATCAGGGAGGGGAGGATGTCACCTATCTAGAGGCATCGCCACGTACTGGTCGGACGCATCAGATTCGCGTGCATCTTGCTTCGATTGGGCATCCTGTCGTTGCGGACCACTTGTACGCATCCGATAGGCCCTCGCTGTTTGGTTTTACGCGCCCGGCGCTTCACGCGTACAGTATTTCGATCACCTTGCACGGCAATGTGAAAACATTTACGGCACCACTTCCCGAGGATTTCGCTCGGTCGGGTTTTGCGTGAAGCGCGCCGATGCCGTATAGTTTGCCGATGCAATTCACAATTCCACACAAATTTTCCAAGCACGACGCAATGGTGCGTGTAAAAAAGACGCTCGATCACGTGCGTCCGCAGCTTCTGGGGAAGGCTACGATAGAAGAAGAGCGCTGGGAAGGCGACACGCTTCACTTTGCGTTTACGGCAGAAAAGCAGCACATTAGCGGAAATCTGGTGATAAAGGACAAAGAATTTGACGTGACCGCGAAATTACCGCTCATGATGCGACTCTTCGAGGGCAAAATCAAACGCGCAATAGAGGAACAAGTGAAGGGGGTGATGGGATAGGTGGATCACCCGCCTTTTTCGCGCGGGTCTATCGAAGGTGATATTCTTATCGGCAATGCGCAGGAAGATAGATCTATTAATCCTCGCGGTGCTGGTAATCGGCGCTGGTGTGTTTTGGTACTACCATCCGTCCGAAGTTCGAGTTGCCGTCGGTCAAATCAGGGCAAGGATTTTGCCCTGCCGTAGTCCCATCACGTATTCGCTCGGACCGGTTGATTCTCGGTTTAATATGTCGGAACGCGAGGTGATCGCCAGCTTGAAAGACGCTGAAGCAGTATGGGAATCAACCGGCAAAGATCTCTTTGAATACTCAGAACGAGGGGGTGATGTGACCGTTAATTTCGTGTACGATCGAAGGCAAGAGAGTACCAATGTTCTCAAATCAACGGAGGCTCAAATCGACCTTCACAAAGGCGCGTACGACGCACTTCGGGAAAAATACGAGGCACTTGCAGCATTGGTGAAGCAAGAGAGGGCGTTGTACGAGAGAAATGTATCCGAGTATGAAAGTCGCGAGAAATCGTACAACGATACGGTGACATCGTGGAACAGGCGCGGAGGAGCGCCACAAAAGGTATTTGATCAGCTTGAGCGCGAGCGAGCAGTCCTTGCGGGAGCGCTCGAAAAGCTGGGCGCTCTCGAAGTGCAACTTAATGCTGATATTCGCGAGCTCAACGCGCTCGCCGATGAGTTGAACAATTTGATTGAGGCTCTGAATTTAAATGTTGCACACTACAATCAGGTCGGTGAATCGCTCGGGGAGTTTGAGGAAGGTTTGTATCAGAGCTCGGCCGGGGTGCAGACGATCGATATCTATGAATTCTCGAGTCGCACGCTCCTCGTGCGCGTCCTCGCGCATGAGCTCGGTCATGCCATAGGGATAGGGCACGTAGCAGATCCGAAGGCGATTATGTACAAAATAAATGAGGGCGATGACCTCAGTCTAGCCGCCGACGACATTGCGGCCCTGGAAGCGGTCTGCAATGCAGGATATTTCTAACCGCATGAAGTATGAGGTAAAGAGAAGTTTGAAAGCGAGAAGTATGAGACTCACCGTCCATCCGGATGCGCGCGTGGTCGTTACCGCGCCCTATTTTTTGGGAGCGCAATCTATAGGGCGATTCGTTCGCAATCATGCGCGGTGGGTTGAAAGGCGAGTGGATGCGGCGAAAAATGTTCGTGTTGTTCGGTTGCGACGCGGAGAGATACCGGTTTTAAAAAAGCGTGCGCACGAATACGCGAGCGCGCGCTGCGCACGGTACGCAGTTGCGCTCGGCATAGAATTTAAAAAAATCTCGATTCGTGCGCAAAGGAAGCGGTGGGGAAGTTGCTCCCGAAGGGGCAATCTCAGTTTCAACTACAAAATTGCCGCGTTGCCCGAGCAT
Organism: uncultured Candidatus Saccharibacteria bacterium; assembly: GCA_964437185.1. Lineage (GTDB taxonomy): Bacteria > Patescibacteriota > Minisyncoccia > Phycocordibacterales > UBA2100 > UBA10103. The sequence continues at coordinate 31,756 of CAYTFU010000007.1, forward strand.
CTCGCAGAGTATATCGTCGTGCATGAGGTATGTCATTTAACCCATTTCAATCACTCTCGAGATTTTTGGAACCTGGTCGCGTTGTTCATTCCCGATCATCATGCGCGGCGAAAGGAGCTCCGAAGTACTGCCTTTGTTTTTTACTAATCAACAAATGAGGCGTCTTCATTGTCGAACACGGGGTACACTGGTGCGATGGTCGGCAAACGTGTTTACGTGGTAAAACTTGGCGTCATCCTCGCGCTTCTGGGTGTCCAGGCAGCCGTCCTCTACGCATTCGGCCAACCGCCGATTTGTGAATGCGGGTACGTGAAGGTGTGGGAGGGCGTGGTGTTGAGTTCGGGCAATTCACAACATCTCGGCGACTGGTATACGTTTTCACATATTATTCACGGCGTCCTTTTCTATTTTGGCCTGTGGTTTTTCTTTCCAAGAATGTCGACATTCCGGCGCCTACTCTTTGCAATCGGCATAGAGGCGGCATGGGAAATTTTTGAAAACACCCCCATGGTTATCGACCACTATCGGCAACAGGCGCTTGCGCAGGGCTACACGGGCGACAGCATTATCAACTCGATATGCGACACACTCGCAATGGTCGCCGGCTTTCTCATGGCACGGAGATTGCCCATAGTGGCGATTGTCGTTCTTGTCTTCGGATTGGAGATTTTTACGCTCTTTTCCATCCGCGACAACCTCACGCTCAATGTGATCAACCTCCTCTACCCATTTGAATTTATAGCGCAGTGGCAGGCATCGTGATAGAGAGGTCGTGGATAAGTGACTTTACGTAATCATTGCGCGAGCTATGATTTTGGCATGGCAAAAAACGCACAGAAAGGTCATGGGAGGAAAGGCGAAGTGAGTCAGCGCTCTCAGGTGCTGAGCCCGCAGAACAGGCGATGGACGAAAGTCGATGCGAAGACCGGTAAATTTATGGATCAAATGGCCAAAAAAGGCCGGGCATTTAAGGGTGTGCGGATGAAGTAGTTTGTGAGATACTGCCCGACATGAAGGGCAAAAAAGGCCGCGACTTAGAGTTGCTTTTTGAGATTGGTTCTCTGCGCAATATACCGCGGGCGTGGATACAGCACCTCGGCGTGCCAGTGGCGAGCAATTTGGAACACACAATGCGGGTTGTCTTTCTCGCGCTCCTCATCGCGCGCAGAGAGAAACGCGGCGACGAAAATCTCATAATGAAGATGGCACTTGTCCACGATCTTGCCGAGACGCGCACTGCAGATCTCGCCTACGTGCACAAGGTGTATTCAGAGAGCGATGAAGTGCGCGCGGCACACGATATGTTTGCGGGGACCGTTTTCAAAGACCTCGAAGTCGTCCTTGTGCGGTATGAGCGGCGCGACACGATTGAGGCGCAGATCGTAAAAGATGCCGACAATCTTGATATTGATCTAGAATTAAAAGAATATGAGGAGCAGGGTCATAAGCTTCCGGCGAAGTGGGCAAAGATGCGGAAATTTGTGAGGGACAAAAAACTCTACACCAAGTCGGGAAGAAAACTTTGGGATGAGTTGCAGAAGGCAAATGTGGCGCAGTGGCACATGGAGGCAAATAAGTGGATAAAAATCCCCCGCGCGGGGAGGTAAGAGACTTCCAGAGGGGATGATATAATCGCGAGAATGGAGAGTGCATATCAGGGTAATTCGATATTTTGGGTCGAGGTTGACCGCATCAAGCCGAATCCGTTTCAGCCTCGCAAGACTTTTGACGAGGCGACGCTCCTCTCGCTCGCGGAGTCGATTCGGCAGTACGGAGTGCTTCAGCCGCTTACCGTTACGCGCAAAGAAATCGAGCGACCCGGCGAGGGGATTTACGTAGAGTACGAGCTCGTAGCTGGCGAGCGGCGTTTGCGCGCCTCGAAAATTGCGGGGATCGCTCAGGTGCCCGTCGTGATTCGTACGGGCGAGGATTCGGATCGGATGAAGCTCGAACTTGCGATTATCGAGAATTTGCAGCGCGAGGATCTCAACGTCGTCGATCGCGCGCTCGCGTTTGATCGGTTGGCAAAAGAGTTTGGCCTGAAGCATATTGAGATAGGAAAACGCGTGGGTAAAAGCCGTGAGTACGTGTCCAACACGCTTCGCATCCTCCTTTTGCCTCAAGAGATGCGCGAGGCGCTCGGCGCGGGAGAAATTAGCGAGGGTCACACGCGGCCCCTTCTCATGCTTATGGATCGTCCGGCAGAGCAGCAGACGCTTTTTAAGGAAATCATCGCAAAGCGTCTCACGGTACGTGACTCCGAACAGGTCGCGCGAAGAATCGCCGTCGACAAATCTCGGAAGGGTGATCTAACTCCAGAACTTTTGCTCTTTGAGCGCGAACTCACCGAAAAGCTTGGTACGCGCGTCAGGATTGAAAAAAAGAACCAAGGCGGGAAGGTGCTTATCGATTTCTTCTCAGTGGATGATCTCGCGCATATTCGCAGTGTTCTCTCGCGGGAGCGAGCCGTTGCTTCATCCGTAGTTACGAGCGATGCAACAGAAGCGAGTGTAGCGGTACCAGATCAAGCGCCCTCTCAAAGTGCCGCGCCAATTGCGGCCGAAAAAGAAGATTCCGATACGGATCTGTACTCGATCAATAACTTCAGTGTTTAAGCGCTCTTTTTGGCCTCCAAGGCAGCGAGAGCGGCACGGATGTGTTTTTTCGCCATATTCGTTTTTGCGATGTCGTGCCACTTTCGAGATGGTTTCGCGGAAGGTTTCGTGAGAATTTCGACCATATCGCCATTGCGAAGCGACGTATCGAGCGAGACCATTTTTCCATTGACGCGCGCGCCCGACATCCGATTACCGAGGTCGGAGTGTACCGCATATGCAAAATCAATCGGCGTGGCTGCAACTGGCAGATCTATGACGTCGCCGCGCGGGGTAAAAGTAAACACGCGATGACTGAAAAAATCAGACTTGAGAGTCCTTAAGTACTCTTCAGATTCTTCGCTCGCATGGTGGGCGTGAGCCAACTCCTCAAGCCAGGCGGGCACGCTCTCGCGCGGTTGGCTCTGCCCCAATTCTTCTGCGGAGTCTTGTCTGAGTCGGGGGAAGAATTGTCGAATCCATTCGAGGCCACGCTTGGTCTCTTGCGTACCGCCCTGCACTTCTTTGTAGGTGAGGTGAGATGCGATGCCGTAGAGCGCCTCTCGATGCATCGCCTCGGTGCGTAATTGGACTTCGAGTGCGCTACCGTCACCCGTGTAGACGGTAGTATGAATACTCTGGTAGCCGTTGGGTTTTGGAAACGCGATGTAATCCTTGATTTTTCCTGGCACCGGCCTCCAATGCGCGTGAATGATTCCAAGTGCGGAATAACAATCGGCTACCGAAGGAAATATGATGCGCAGCGCCAAAATGTCGTAGATTTTGTCGATGTCCCAATCGCGCCGTCCGAGTTTGAGGTAGAGACTGTAGAGGCCCTTGATCCGCGCTTCGGTGCGGAACGTACGAATCCCTGCTTCGCCGAGTTCTCGCTTCAGAGTTTTCTCAACCTTCTCGAGTCGTTTGTCGCTCTCGTGCTTTCGTTCTTTCAAAAGCTCCTTTGCTTTTTCGTACTCTTTCGGGTACGCGTGCGGAAAGGCTGCGTCTTCGAGTTCTTGCTTCACAACGCTCATACCCAGTCTGTCGGCGATCGGCGCGTAGATTTCGAGTGTTTCCTCGGCGATGCGTGTTCGTTTCTCAATACGTGGTACGTGCTCAAGCGTTCTCGCATTGTGCAGACGATCCATGAGTTTGATGATGAGGACGCGCACGTCCTTCGCGGTTGCGGCGAAAAGTTTGCGCAGTGATTCAGTATGACGTTCGAGACCGCGGTATCGCAATGTCCCGAGTTTGGTGACTCCCTCGACGAGGGCGAGCACGTCTTTGCCAAACATTTCCTCGATAGTCTGTGGCCTCACCCCCGCATCCTCGATTGTGTCGTGCAAGAGCCCCGCGGCGATCGCTTGTGCGTCCATGCCGGCAGTTGCAAGGAGATAACCGACCTCGGCGGGGTGGACAAAGTAATTTGCTCCCGAGTATCGCTTTTGGTTCTTGTGGGCTTCTTCTGAAAACTCGTAGGCTTTGGTGACGGTAGCGACGTCTGTTTCGGTCTTCGATACCATTTCCGATAGGATATCTGACAGGGGCCGCAGAGTTTCTAAAGGCATACGCACAGCTTACCGCCTTTAGACTCCTGCTGCCACCGCGTAAGAGGGTGGCGTAAACTCGTCACTTTTTATGCGGATTGTGATTCGGGCAGGTCTTCAAGCTGCAGCGTTCGGGAATGGTCTTGGTACCTTCCATCATGAGAGATCCACACGTATCACATATGCGCCCCGTCGGTCGCGCCTTTATCGCGTTCTTACAATCAGGGTAATTTGAACACGAAAAGAAAACCCCAAAGCGTCCGCGGCGCTCCACCATCTCGCCTTTTTTGCATGTGGGGCAAGTCACGCCTGTTTTTGTGCGCGCTTCTTCGGTAGGATCTTGTCGTACGTATTTACACTTCGGATAATTTGAGCAGGCAATAAACCGCCCAAAGCGACCTTCGCGTTCAATGAGTTGTCCATTTTTGCAATCCGGGCACGCCTCACCGATATCCTTTGGTGGCGCAATTTCACTCCCGTCTTCTTTGCGCGCGCCGAGACAGGTAGGGAAGTTGGCGCAGCTCATGAAGCGGCCAGTTTTTGAAAGCTTGTAGACCATTTTGCCGCCACAGCGCGGGCACGGAAATTCTTTTGGCGCGTCTCCCATATTGGTAAGTTTTTCGATTTTCGCTTTGGACTTAACCGCTTTAGTAAATGGTCCGTAAAAATCCTTGAGCGTCTTTTTGTACTCGCGTTTTCCTTCCGCTATTTGGTCGAGCTCATCTTCCATTTCTGCGGTAAAGGTGTCGCTAATGTATTCTCCAAAGTTTGCTTCGACAAACGTCGAGACGACGTCTCCGGTAGGCGTTGGGATAAGTGTGCGACCTTGTTTCTCAACGTACCCGCGCGTTTCAAGGGTTCTGATCGTTGCGGCGTAGGTGGAAGGGCGGCCGATGCCGCGTTTTTCGAGTTCTTTCACGAGTCCTGCTTCAGAATAGCGGCCAGGCGGCTGGGTCTCTTTGCCTTCGGAGTGAGCCTCGACGAGCGTGAGCGCGTCGTCCTTGGCGACGTGCGGGAGTTCGGTGTCTTCTCCGCGCGCATCCGGATCCGCTTTGAGCCAGCCGTCAAATATGACTCGGGAGCCGTTTGCGACGAAATCGGGAATGGGATTGGTGGACTCAGCAACATTTGTAGTAATTTTTGTGCGAAGGGCGCGCGCGTCTGTCATCTGACTCGCGAGCGTGCGCGCGCGGATGAGCGCATACAATTTTTTTTGCTCTTCATTATGGCCGAGGCTGCGTTTGGTTGGATCGGTTGGCCTGATCGCCTCGTGCGCTTCCTGCGCGCTTTTACTCTTTGTTTTGTAGACGCGCGGTGCGGCATAAGATTCACCGAACTCCCCGTTGACTGCGTGGACCAAAGCATCTTGCGCCTCTTTCGCGAGGTTCGTGCTGTCGGTGCGCATGTACGTAATGAAGCCCGATTCGTAAAGCTTTTGCGCGATACCCATTGTCCGGGAGGGGGAGAAACCAAGGCGAGTAGACGCAGCCTGCTGAAGCGTGGATGTTGTGAAAGGCGCCTTGGGTGAGCGGGCCTGTTCTGATTCATCCACACTCTGGACCTTCCAGTCCGATTGTTTCGCCATTTCGTGGATTCGCTCTGCTTCTTTTTCAGATCGAGGTTCTTCAACACACGTCACGGTAAACACTTCGCCTTTCTGCGTCTTTAAATCTGCGGTCAACACCCAAAACGCTTCGGGCACAAATGCGCGTATTTCACGCTCGCGCTCCATAAGAATGCGAAGGGCGGGGGATTGTACGCGCCCTGCGGAGAGTCCGTAGCGGACCTTCTTCCAAATGAGGCCGGATAGATCATAGCCAAAAAGTCTGTCCAATACACGTCGCGCTTCTTGTGCCTGAACGAGCTCCTTGTCGATTGCGCGAGGGTGCGCGAGCGCTTCTTGCACGGCTCGTTCGGTGATTTCGTGAAAGACGATGCGCTTGGGCTTCTTGAGGCCTATGGTCTCTGCCAAGTGCCATGCAATTGCTTCGCCTTCGCGATCGGGGTCGGTAGCGAGGATGACCTCACTCGATTGCTCTGCGACCTCGTGAAGTTCGTCGATTACTTTCTGCTTCTCTTTTACGATCTGGTACCGTGGTATAAAGCCGCCCTCAATGTCGACGGCGTCTTTGTTGCTTTTTGGAAGGTCTCGTATGTGGCCGACGGATGCGCGCACTCGAAAATCCTTACCGAGGTACTTCTCGATCGTCTTCGCCTTCGCTGGGGATTCCACAATAACCAATTTCATGAATCGTATATCAAGTCCTCAATTGCACGTCGAAGCGCATTGATATCCCAACAGACTAGCATGTGTCAAGCCCGCAAACGAATTCGCGGGAGAATTTGGACTTTCGGGTGTGCGCGCACGGATAATCGGAATGCACAGATTATCCCCAGCCATCGAATACCTGTACACATGATATCCACGCCGTTTCCACGATTTTGAGTGGCTCAGCGCGTTGACTTTTTTACTGGTTGACCCACACTGGAACGTAGGCTCATTCACTCGGATGCGTTCTCAATTGAATCCAAATAGGGACCCTTGTTGGACCCACCTGATCAAAAAGCAGGACCGACATCCGAGTGAGTGATCCGATCTATGAACTCGTTTTTGGCGATGTGTCATTGTGGCGATACCACGATCCTGCGGGCATCTTCCCGTGAGGATGCCGCGTTACAGATACTCAGCGTTTGGGGGAAGGAGGAGATCAAGCACCATATGCAGCTCATGCATCCAGATGAGCGCGCACCAAAGCCACAGGAGGTCCAAAAAACATTTCAAGGAAAGCTCGTGCCAGTTTCGTAGCGCCGGTCGCGCGGTATTGTCTTAGATGAGTCGAACGAGTCCCAATTCTTCCACGATCAAGCCTTTTATTTCCATAGTTGAAAGCAAGACATTTGCCTCGGTGATCGGTAGTGCAAGCGCACCGATCAGCTCGTCGCGCGACAGTGGTGACCGAATAATTTCGAAAACTCGAAGTTCTTCGGGAGAAAGATCGTCGCGCAGATCGCTCAGTGAGATCGGTCCCTCGCGCTTTGCGATGCCGAGCGCAATCAATATATCTTCGGGAGATGTTGCCGGCGTAGCGCCGAGGCGGAGGAATTGGTGCGTACCCTTGCTCTCCGCACTGAATATTGAACCGGGCACCACCAGTAATTCGCGATTGTATTCCGTCACGAGCTTCGCGGTTATAAGACTGCCTGATTTTTCCTTTGCCTCTATCACGAGCGTAGCGTGTGAGAGGCCCGCCATAATTCTGTTGCGTTGCGGGAAGGTGTAGTCAGCGGCTTTTTGGTCCGGTTTGAATTCCGAAACCAGCGCTCCGCCCGCTTTTAATATTTCCCGCGCGAGACCCACATTGGCCCTGGGGTATAGCGTATTCCAATCCAGGCCAGATCCAGGGACGGCGACGGTGAGGAGTCCCGCGTCGAGAGCGGCTTTGTGTGCTTCGGCGTCTACTCCGTATGCGAGGCCTGAGACAATTACTACGGGATACCCGCGCAGCCCCTCGATCAGGTGGCGACAGGCTTGTTTGCCATAAGAAGTCATTGCGCGCGATCCGACCACTGCAAGCCAGCGGTGCTCAAAGCTCGGCATCGTACCGCGCACATAAAGTTGCTTGGGTGGACCCGGAATCTCACGCAGGAGTGCTGGAAAATCGGCTGGTTTGAGGAGTGTGAGGTCATCGGCCATGTGCTATGATTTTACCACCTAGGAAGTTCCGACGCGTATGCTCGATATTAAATTCATTCGTGAAAATAAGGACATCGTGATCGCGGGAGCGAAGAAGAAGCACATCGATGTCGATATTGAGAAGCTCATTGCAATTGACGACAAGCGTCGAGAATTGCAACTCTCTATTGATCAGCGTCGGGCCGAGCAAAACCTCGCGTCGAATGCGATTGCGTCGGCTAAGAATGATGCAGAGCGGCAGGAGGTGATCACCCGCATGCAGGGTGTGAAAGAGACTCTGCGTCTCGAAGAGGAATCGATGCAAGCCGTCCTCAAAGAGTGGCGCGCGCTCATGGTGCAGGTGCCCAATGTCCCCGACATGTCGGTACCCGACGGCACATCGGACGCGGATAACCAAGAAGTACGCACGTGGGGAGAGGTTCCAAGCTTTGCGTTTGAACCGAAGTCGCACTCCGAGTTGCTCCTCATGCACGACATGGCCGATTACGAGCGTGGCGCAAAAGTGGCAGGATTCCGCGGATACTTTTTGAAAAACGATGGCGCGCGACTCGTGTGGGCGCTTGAACGTTTTGTACAGGATCGGTTTATTTACCCCGTTAGAGGCACTGCCACGGACGGTGCCTCAGCAGGCTCCGTGGCCTCTAACGGGGTGCATCGTGATGGCTTTGTCCCGATGATCGTTCCGTCGCTCGTGCGACGCGAATCGTTTATGGGCACGGGCTATTTGCCGCAAAGCGAAGAGGATTTGTATAAGACGCAAGATGACGAGTATTTGGCCGGCACTGCAGAGGTGGCGTCGATGGGTTATTACATGGAAGAAATTCTCGACAAAAAAGATTTGCCCATCAAATTTTTCGCATTCTCGCCCTGCTTTCGCAGAGAAGCGGGGAGTCATGGCAAAGATACTAAGGGGATATTTCGTATTCACGAGTTTGTGAAGTATGAGCAGGTCGTGTTGTGCGAGGCGAATCATGCCGAATCGGTGAAGCATCATGAGGAGTTAACCGCGAACTCCGAGGCGTTACTCCAAGAATTGAAACTTCCGTATCACGTCGTAGTAAATTGCGGAGGTGATTTGGGATTGGGACAAGTAAAGAAATATGATATTGAGGCGTGGATGCCGAGTGAAAAAAGATATCGCGAGACGCACTCTTCTTCATACTTTCATGATTTCCAAACGCGCCGCCTTAACATCAGGTACAGGGGCGACGACGGCGTGATTCGCTACGTGCACTCCCTCAACAATACCGCGCTCGCGATGCCGCGCATTCTGTGTCAGATCGTAGAGAACTACCAGCAGGCGGATGGTTCGATTGCAATCCCGGAGGTGCTTCGGGCGTACATGGGTAATGACGTCATCAAGAAGGGTCGTTGATCTTCGCAAAGGAGCGCGCGCACACAAGCCGCCTGCGCCACCGACTCTGTCGAAGCTGCCTCACAAGCGGATGCCGTCGCTGCGCGCCCGAAGGCGCCGCGCGCGTGCCCTTATCGCGCTTGGGGCCGTCATTGTGGTGTGCGCGCTCTTGGGCATAATGCGCTGGATATCATTTTTGCCTGAGATGACGATTGGTTCGATAGAAGTAGAGGGTTTGAAAAAAGTGACGGAGAAGAGCGTCGTTGAACGCGTAGAGGAAATCCTGAATGCGCCGACGCGCCAGCTTTTATCAACCAGAAATATCTATACGTATCCGCGCGAAGAAATTGAGGAAGGGATACTTACTGCGTTTCCGCGCATAAAATCCGTGACGGTGGATCGAGCGCAAAAATTTCCCACAACGCTCATCGTGAAGATCGAGGAGCGCACCCCGTTTGCGCAGTGGTGTGTGACCGGCCTCGATTGCTTCACGGTCGACAGAGAAGGTTTTATTTTTGCCAAGTACGTTCCCTTTGTTGAATCGTTGCCCGAGACATCGTACGTTTTTAACACCAGAGGCACGGGACATAATCCAATCGGGCAGTCGGCGCTCCCTGGCCAGTTTAATGAGCTCGTGACGCTCATGGATCTCCTCGGTCGTGAGGGCTTCGCGGTACAGTCTGCCACTATCGATGGGGAAGATATTCGTCTTGCTCTCGACTTATTTGATCTCAAGGTGTCGCTCCGACAAGACCCCAGTGTTCTCGTGAAAAATCTTCAGCTCGTCCTCGGTTCCGACACGCTAAAAAATCGCCGCGCCGAAATCGAGTACATCGACCTCCGTTTTGATAATCGGGTGTACTACAAATTAAAAGGGGTTGTGGAAACTTCACCAGCAACGCTGCAATGAGTCGCGCCTTATTTCTCCTCAGGTATTTTCAGCAAAGGATCTGAATCGAAACCCAAGCCGTGTATCAGTTGATTGCGTTCCGCCTGATCGGAGATGAGGTCTGGAATCATAAGCCATCGAGAGTATACAGATGTTGCTGCATATCTCCCGCTTTTGCCAGGCAGCGACATGAGAAATTTGTCGTGTGGGTCTTGAAGGCCGTCAATAATATTTTGAGAGTACTCTCTTGTGGAAGAGATTTCCTGCAGTCGAGCCCGCAGCCATTTCTCGCTGCACGCACCAAATAACCGTGTCATGACGGTAATCTTCTTCTTTAATTCGTATACCGGATAGCTCGAAAGCCCCCTTTCGTTTTTATTTTCTGTTTCGACGATCTGTATTTCTACCGACCGCTCCCGGTCGGTATCCGGGATCTTAAGATTGCATAGTATCTTCACCACGCGAAAACTTTGGGAAGAAATTGGGTTGTCCCCCGTTTTGGGTGATTCCTTAAAGCTGATTTCAAGCCCGCCTTCTACCTCGCGGTCAATTCGAGATTTAAAGTCCGCTAGCCCGGCATCTCCCAGTTCTGCGAGTATGTTCCGGTCTTCCACAAGTATGTTAGAAATTCCTAGTCGACTTTCGTTTTTTTCTAAATAGGATAGTACGGCAATTATCACATCAGGAATTTGGGCCTTATCTGTTTCCAGTCGTATCCCAATAGCGTCTTTCAGTGCTTCTCGAACATTTGCTTCGGGTCGCGATAAATACTTAGTGATTTGGCTGTCGATCTTTTTGTCCCGCATCGAGACCTTTACTTGGTAAGGCCCGTTGGCCCCATTCAATGTGGCGATCGCGGGCTCATCATCGCTTGAAGCGTACCGTTTGCGTAGCAAAGGGGCCTGATCATTTTTCTCAGAGGACGTAGTAAAGAAATCTTCCACGGACCTCATATCACCCTGGAGTAAGTGAGCCTCCGCTTTCTGTAATTCAAAAACGGCAAGTGCCACAGAAATGAGTGCACAGTACGCGGCGTGAGCCTCCAACCCTCTTCGATCCCTTTCTCCATACTTCGTGGTCTTGCTAATTAAATCGACAATATCTTTGCGCGACCGAATACGCGGACCATCGGCAGCTCTCGCTTGTCTAGGAAGTTGGATTGAGAGAAAACGATTGAGATAGCCCTCGGCGACGTCAAGTGCTTCGTTGATTCGCCCGATAGCGTCATCGTATTCAGGGTTCTCACCGGGCGGGGGGTCTGATTTCAGATTTTCAAATACCGAAACACCAAGATGTGTAGAGATTGCCGTGAGCACCTCTCGTTCATTGAGTACCGGAAGGTGGTGTGTGTCAATGACCGTCGCAATGGCCTTTTCCGTTCCAATTGGTACGTCCGAACCTATAAGTCTGGCCGTAAGCAAAATCCCCGTCATCCTAGGATCGTAGAGATCTGGATTGAGATTCTCTTGCACATGCCCAAGTTTATCCATAACAACAGTCTAACATTCGAGCAACTGCAAATCATACCTTTCCTTGTAACGACAGGACACGGACATGTTAAGGTACCCGCATGGAGAATTTTTGGAACAAACTCAGACGGCCGATTTTGGTGCAAGCGCCGATGGAGGACGTGACGGACGCGGCGTTTCGGCGCTTGATTGCGCGCTATGGCAAGCCCGACGTGATGTTTACGGAGTTTACCTCTGCCGATGGCCTCGTGCTTGCCCCCGAAAAGGGGCAGCAGGCGCTCCGCAAAAAACTCGTCTTTGGAGAAGGGGAGCGGCCGATCGTGGCGCAGCTTTTTACCTCAGTGCCCGATCACATGGCGCAGGCCTCGCTCATGTGTGCGAAGCTCGGCTTCGACGGCATTGATATCAACATGGGATGCCCAGACAGGGCAGTGGAGAAAGGGGGGTGCGGTGCGGCACTCATTAAGAATCCTCAGAATGCGCGAGCACTTATTCGTGCAGCAAAAGAAAGCGGCCTGCCCGTGTCCGTAAAAACGCGTCTCGGATACAACACTGATGAGCTCGAAGAGTGGCTACCCGAACTGCTCACGGAAAAACCGGCGGCAATCACCATTCACGCGCGCACGCGCAAAGAAATGTCGCTCGTCCCTGCGCGATGGGAGCGGGTGAAGCGGGCAGTGGAGATGCGAGACGCATTGAAATCGGAGACGTTGATCCTCGGCAACGGTGATGTGAAAGACGTGGCCGACGCTCGCGCGAAGGTGGCCGAGGCAGGCTGTGACGGCGCGATGCTCGGCCGCGCGATTTATGGAAATCCGTGGCTGTATGCGAATCGCACCGAGTCGCCAACCCCACCAGAAAGAAGAACCGCACTTATCGAACACCTCGCGCTTTTTGACGAGCTGATGTCCGACACCACCAACTACGCGACAATGAAAAAACATTTCAAAGCATATATTTCGGGGTGGGACGGAGCGAAGGATTTACGCATGAGCCTGATGGAAACCGAATCGTGCGAAGAGGCAACCAAGATTCTCGAGCAGTCGAAATAGTTGAATATATTTGAATTTTGATTATTGTATCCACTGGCCGTTCTTTCTCCGTGTGGGAAGAGCGGGCAAACACCCCGCAAGAAAAAAGGAGGAAAAGCCGTGAGACACGAACCGTGGCGCTCTCGCCGTAATCGCACAAAAGACCTCGCGGAGGAATTGCGCAAGGAGGAGATGTTAACAAACACTCCCGCCATGTGGAGGGACGCGCAGTTGCCCCCTACACTCGATGTCTGCGACCACTGCGACCTTGTAATCTTGGGGACGCAGTACCTCAAGGGCCGCAAGAAATTCCACAAGTTCTGTTACGAGGAGCGGTTCAATGTGAAGCTGTAACCGTTCCAGTCTGGCGATTGTCGCAACTCAGGCGCATCCGCGCCCGCCCCCCGTCTCCGTGAGAGACGGGGGGTCGAATTTTTTGTATACTGCCTCAATGTCGAAAGCCGCTCGCTCCGTAACTCTCTACCGCGCATACAGGCCCGGATCATTTGATGAAGTGCGGGGGCAGGAGCATGTGGTGAAGGTCCTTGAGAAAGAGGTGAAGAATAAAAAGCCTGCACACGCGTACCTTTTTTCCGGAGGGCGGGGGACGGGGAAGACGAGCGTTGCGCGCATTCTCGCGCACGAGCTTGGAGTTTCCGACAAAGATTTGTATGAGATAGATGCTGCTTCCAACACCGGGGTGGATCATATCCGTGAATTGCGCGAGGGCGTACACACAGTGCCGTTCGATTCTCCGTACAAGTTTTACATCATCGACGAGGCGCATATGCTTTCGCGTGCGGCGTGGAACGCTTTTTTGAAGACGCTCGAAGAGCCACCCGCGCACGCTATTTTTGTCCTAGCGACAACCGAGCTAGAAAAAGTGCCTGAGACAATTCAATCACGGTGCGAGACGTACACTTTCAAACAGCCCACGCGCGCGATGCTTGCGGACACCGTGGCCGAAATCGCAAAGAAAGAGGGGTATACGTTTGAGCGCTCAGCCGCGGAGCTCGTCGCACTCCTCGCGGAAGGATCGTTTCGCGATGCGCTCTCGATTTTGCAAAAGGTGCTCGCGGTGACTTCGGACCCCAGCGAGACGAAAAGATCGTCTCACGGGGCAGGCAAGCGTGTGGACGTCGCAGAGGTGGAGACCGTCACTGGCGCGCCGCGCGGAGAATTGATACGACAACTCCTCACCGCGATCGCGAAGAAGGACGCATCATCTGCGCTCGGGACGATACAACACGCTGTATCGGAAAACATGGATGCACGTACGCTCACGCGGCTGCTCATCCATCGCATGCGCGTCGTGTTGCTTCTTCGCTACGCTCCCGACCTCGCGGAGTCGCTTTCTCGAGAACTCACGGAGGCTGATCTCACACTTGCGCAGGAGCTTTCGAAAGAGCCGGGAGTCAATTCGGATACCTTGAAAGCGTTGCTAGAGGCTCACTCGCAGATGGCGTACTCTGCGGTGCCACACTTACCACTCGAGATCGCGATCATCGAAATATGCAGCGAAAAAAAGTAGCTCAGCACAAAGTATCTGCGCCGCCGCAGAAAACTAAAAAGACTGAAACTTGGGGGCATGTAGCCAATTGGTACCACGAACACGTGAGCGTCTCGGAGGACACGTATCACGAAAAAGTGGTGAAGCCCAATCTCTTGCGCGTCGTCGGCGATGTGCGAAACCTGCATGTGCTCGACGTCGCTTGCGGCGAAGGGTTTTTCACGCGCTTGCTCTGTGAGAAGGGCGCGCGAGTGACGGGGGTCGACATTGCGCCCGAACTTATCGCAATCGCAAAAAAGATCGGCCCCGCAGACATCACATATCTTGCGGCACCCGCCGCACGGATTCCACTACCGGAAGGATCGTTTGATCTCGCGACTTGCGTGCTTGCCCTACAAAATATAAAAGACATCTCCGGTGCACTTGCGCAGATATCGCTCCTGCTCAAAAAGGGCGGTTCTTTCGTATGTGTGATCAATCATCCTGCATTTCGCATTCCGCGCAATTCTTCGTGGGGATACGACCCTGATTCGCATATTCAATTTCGAAAAGTCGATCGCTACCTTTCGGAAATTTCATCGCCCATTCAAATGCATCCGGGGTCGGCGCCCGGCGTGACCACGATGTCATATCACCGCCCGCTACAGGTGTATATGAAGGAGCTTGCGAAACACGGCTTCGTTCTCGCGGGGCTTGAAGAATGGATTTCGCATCGAGTTAGTGAGAAGGGGCCAAAGGCCGAGGCCGAAGACCGCGCCCGCAAGGAGTTTCCGCTTTTCCTCATGTTGAACGCGCGTAAAATTTAGTACGATGAAGGCTATGACAGGTAGAAAAATATTTGGATACTTCATCGTACTTTTCTTGCTTGCGGGCATCGGATACGGCCTTACAGGATATTCATGGATGCCTGAACCCTCGGCGCTCATGTATACCAACGAGCGCTACGGTCTGAGTCTTTCGTATCCCGATAGCTACACCCTTCAAGAACGCGAAGTGGGGAATGGAGAGCGGGGACACTACTCAATCACGATTATCGACACTGTCGCGCTCGCGAATCTTCCCGAAGCCGGGGAAGGTCCACCCTCAATCACAATCGACATCTACCAAAATGACCTGGATAAACTCACGGTAGAGCAATGGATTCGCAACACGAGCGCTTCCAATTTCAAACTTTCTCCCGACGAAGTACTCATTCCAAATTCCGTCGCTGGCGTGGAAGGATTGTATTATCGTTGGGATGGGCTTTATCCCGGCGAGAGTATTGTGATTGCGCATAAAGGCAACATTGTGGTCTTCTCCGCCACCCACCTTTCGCCCGACGACCAAATCCGCCAAGACTTCAACCGACTCTTGGGGTCGGTGGTTCTCCAGTAAGGTGTTAGCTTGACGCCGTATATACGCGGTATATACTGTCATCATGATGACAAAGGTGATTTTTAATATTGATAAGAAGGTGAAGCTGGCCGCGATGAAGAAGGCTCGTAGCCAAGGTACGACGCTTAGTAGTGTCCTCAACTTCGCCGCGAGAGCCTACGCGGAGAATTCCCTGGAAGTCGACATTTTGGCGCGCGATCTGGCTGAGGCTCGTCGAGACATTCATGAAGGAAAACTCATTCCTGCCGTTGAGGCCTATCGACGGCTCAGTATCAAACGGTAGTCATGAATGTCCTCTATACTCCGAAAGCTTTAAGTCAGCTTGAAGAGTTATCGAGGAGCGATAGGTCGAGGATACTTAAGAAGATAGATTTTTTCGCGTCGCAGCCGGACCCATTCGTATTTGCGAAACATCTGACCGGTTATGACGTTTATCGGTTTCGTATCGGCAACTTCAGGGTTCTGTGTGAGGATCGGTCGGACGTCCTCATTGTCGCTCTTGTAGCGAAGCGTGATGGAATATATCGAGATCTCTAAAGTAGCATCTGGCCCTGTGTCCGCTATAATGCGGACGTTTGGGGGATCGTCTAACGGTAGGACAGCGCCCTTTGGAGGCGTTTATCGGGGTTCGAGTCCCTGTCCCCCAGTCTGGTTGATTTCGAGTACTCACGAAATCTACACAGATCCCTTTCGTAGAAAAGGGATAGGTTGTTCTTTACGTTTGCTTAAAATCTACACAGATCCCTTTCGTAGAAAAGGGATGAGGCTGAGCAATGCTGTCAGCTTGAGATGGGTTCGGAGTCCGTGGGGGCTGTAACATCAGCCGCGACCATTTGCTATAGTAGAAGCATGACCAAAAACCCATACATCAACGCACTCGGGGCGGCGGGATATATTGTTTTTGTGGTGCTTTTGATTACGTACGGTCCCACATTTGTTCGAGACGAGCCCGACACGATTCTTGCGCCGATTGCGATGCTGAGTCTGCTCGTCATGTCGGTCGCATTCATGGGCTACACTTTTTTCCTCCAGCCCATACTCATGTTTCTCGACGGCCAAAAGCGCGAAGCGGTAGAGCTCGTCACAAAGACGATCATGACGTTTGCTGCTCTGACGGCGGTTGTAGTTGTTGCCGCGTTTTCAATATAAGGAATTTTGCTCGCGCTCTCGCGGGCTTCTGTTCTATCTGATTATCACTTATCGAAAAGTTTTGAGAGAAACGCAACGGCGTCTGGGTGTACAGCGTGGCCAAGGCCGGTATAAAGTTGGGCATGTGCATCAGCGCCGAGCTTTGTGAAGATGCGATCTGTGGCAAGGACGCGTTCGGAGGGGATGTGTGGATCGGTTCGGTCGCAACCGAGGTAAATCGGTGTATTTTCTAGATCTCCGCCGCCCTTTTCTATTTCTTCATCGGTCCCGATGAGGCCACCGCTCATAAGTACGGCACCCAAAAATCGTGAAGGGTTTCCCTTCAAATATTCTGCGGTAAGGCACGCTCCCTGAGAAAAACCAAAGAAGGCGATGTGATTAGTCGAGAGAGTATATGTATTAAGGATGTGCGCTACAGTGTCGTCGACGATTGCGAGCGATTGCGACAAGTGTGGCTCGTTTTCTTTCTGTGGCACGATGAATCGACGTGGATACCAGGTGTCACCGGGCGCATGTGGTGCGATGAGGAGACAGGCGTGTGGGAGATGAATTCCTTGCGCAAATGAAAGAATGTTGTGCGCCGTGCTTCCGCGGCCGTGCAAAAGCACCAGTGCGGACGATGGATGCTTTATTTCTCCGGAGAGTAGGGCCTCAGTGTCGCGTACGGAGATTGATTTCATGCGTGTCTGTGGCGCGGTAGCACTACGGGCACAAGGTGCTTCTCGATGGCCTCGCGGCTTGCTTCGTGCTGCGGGGGGAGCTTGAGGTGCTCACCAAGTTCAGAGATCGGTTCGTCGATGCCAAATCCGATGTCGTCTGTCGCTATCTCGAAGAGTACGCCGGCCGGCGTCATGAAATATGTGGAATGAAAATATTGGCGATCAATCATGCCGGTGGAAGCGATCCCGATTGCGTTTACCTGCTGTCTGAGTGCTTCGCGCGCTGAATCGTTTTTTGCTTGAAAGGCGATGTGATGTACCGAGCCCGCGCCCTGTCGCGCTCGGGGCAAGTCTGGCTTCTCTTGAATTGCGACGTACTTTCCCGGCCAGTGTGCGGCTTGCAAGCGAGTCACTTTTCCAACGACCTTAAGCAACTCGTATCCAAGGCCCCCCGTGAGAGAGCTTTCAATAAGGGCGAGTTCGGGCACAGCGATACTCGCCCCGTAGAATCCGCGCAACACTTTTGTGCGGGGTACAGGGCCGTCGCTCCACGGCACCACAGGGCTCTCGATGCTGGCCGCAACAAGCCCGATACGAAGGCCATCTGGATCGAAGAGGATCAATACCTGTTCGCCAAAGGGGAGCGTCTCTTCTGTGCATTCGATCCCGTACTCTTTTGTTCGTTTTTTCCAAAACGAAAATGATGCTTCTTCGATCGCGTAGTAAATACCCGACACTTCACCGATTCCCCGTACGCCTCGAGGAATGCCGGGCCAATAGAAGAATGTCAGAATGGTTCCGGGAGTTCCTACAGCGTCACCATAATACAGGTGATAGGCAGTGGGATCGTCGAAATTGACTGTTTTTTTGACAAGTCGTTGGCCAAGGAATCCTTCGTAGAAATCGAGATTTTTTTGAGGGTCCGCAGTAATGGCGGTGATGTGGTGTATCCCATCAGTGCGATGTGGGGCATCTGTGTGCATAGCCGCATTATACGCATACTATATCGTCTGCGCGCACCGGTCACGGAAAAAGTAGTTCTGTCCTATCCATTGAAAGATTTTGAGAAAGGGGGATAATGAACCCATATGGGAAACATGATGGGCTTTGGGGGTGGGTACGGTATGGGTTTTGGGATACCCGTGTGGTTTGCGGCCTTTTTACCAATCATTATTATTTGGAGCATTTTTTGGAAGGGCCTTGCCCTGTGGCACTCGTCGCAGCGTAAGGAGGTGTGGTGGTTTGTTGCACTTCTTCTCATCAATACGATGGGAATTTTGGAGATTGTGTATTTGTTTATGTTTGCAAAGCTTAAGTTTGAAAATCTGTTTAGCGTGAAGGGGCCTGATGCTGGTGCACCGCTTTGAGCATGAACGATGTCCAGACTGGCCACAGGTTTCTGCTGCTTCTGCTTGCAGGCAGTGCGATTCTCACGTTCTTTATATTTTGGCCTTTTTTTGCGCCACTCGTATTTGCGGTGGTGTTTGCGGTCGTGCTGCAGCCTGTTTACACCAAAATATCGCGTTCACTCGGTAATTGGCCGAGTACGGCTGCGCTTTTGACTGTGCTTTTCGCGATTTTCTGCATCCTCCTTCCTCTTGGTTTTCTTATCACGAGTCTTGCCGCCGAAGCGCGTGAAGTCTACATATCATTTGTAAACGGCAATGGTCAGGCGCAGATACAAAACACAGTTTTGCGCGCAGAGCATGTACTGCAGAGTTATTTCCCCGGTACGCGAGGACTTTCTGACACACTATCCGCAAACATCGCAACGTACAGCCAAGAAGCACTTCGATGGATACTCGAGCACGTGGCGTTTGTATTTTCTGGGGTGGCATCGCTCTTTGTAAATCTCTTTGTGTTTTTTGTCGCTTTATACTATTTGCTGCGGGATGGAGCAGCGTTTAAAAGGGCGGTGATCGAATTGAGTCCGTTGCCGGATTCCTACGATGAAGTAGTGGCGCGCCAACTGGGCGTGTCCATTAGTTCTGTTGTCACGGGAAGTCTCCTTGTGGGGATCATTCAGGGAGTTCTGGCGGCAATTGGATTCGGCATATTCGGTGTCTCAAATGCTGTCTTATGGGGCGCGGTCGCCGCCGTGGCAGCCCTAGTACCGGGGGTGGGTACCGGATTAGTCTTTGGCCCTGCCGTCATACTTCTCCTGCTTGTTGGTGACTTTGGTGCTGCGGTGGGCATTGCTGCGTGGGGAGCATTTGCCGTGGGCATGGTCGACAACTTTCTTGGTCCGCGGCTCTTGGGGCGCCACATCGACCTTCATCCGTTTTTTATGCTGCTATCAGTTTTTGGCGGTATTTCTTTTTTCGGAATCCTCGGACTATTTCTTGGCCCTATATTTCTCAGTTTTCTTTTTACGCTTCTCTCGATATACGCGACGTTTCCGAAGCGAAGCGAATCGTAGCGCCTTATCCGCGCCCTCGGTAGGGCGGGACTCCCTGATCCGGAACCCACACATCTTTCGGCAGTTTCCCGTGCTGGAAAAACACATCGATCGGCATGCCGCCGCGCGGGTACCAGTATCCACCGATGCGCAGCCATTTTGGGCGTAGCTCATTAATCAATCGTTTCCCAATTCCGACAGTGCAATCCTCATGGAACGCCCCATGATTTCTAAAAGAATAGAAGTAGAGCTTGAGCGACTTACTTTCCACGATTTTTTTGTCAGGCACGTAGTCGATCACAAGGTGCGCAAAATCGGGCTGGCCGGTAACGGGGCAAAGCGACGTGAATTCGGGACAGGTGAATCGTATGAGGTACGGCTTGCCGGGCTGTGGGTTGGGGATTGTTTCGAGTACTGCCGAATCCGGAGACGCGGCAATCCTGCTCGAATGACCGAGTTGCGTAAGCCTCTTTTCTTGCATCGGCGCTTTATAACACAGAGTCTCGGTCTTAAACAATATTGATGGGTGCGCGCGCGGCAAACGCCTTGATGTTTTCGCAGGTGGTCATGAGTATCTCGCGCTTTGCTTCCTTGGTGTTAAACGCGATGTGCGGCGTAACGATCACCTGTGGCATGTCGACAAGCATGTGCGCGGCGACAAGCGCTTGAAATTCCTTGATATCGTGACGGTCGTCTGAGAGAAGCGAGGCTTCATCGAGGAGTTCGCGCTCTCCCTCTATTACATCGAGGCCGGCGCCCGCAAGGGAGCCGGCTTTGAGAGCGCGAATAAGTGCGGGGGTGTCGACAATCGCGCCTCGTGATGTGTTGATGAGGAAGCTGCCGCGCTTAAATTTTGCAAGCAGAGCGGCGTCTATGAGGTGATGCGTCGAGGGTAGGTGAGGGACGTGGAGCGTAACGATGTCGCTCTGCGCCACAAGCTCTTCGAGAGAAAGGTATGTGCAGTTTGTGGTTTCTGCAAAGGCAGTATCGGGCCTTGGGTCAAACGCGACAATTCGCATCGCGAGTCCCGACGCAATCCGCGCTACATTTTTACCAATATTGCCTGTCCCCACAATGCCGATTGTTTTGCCAGCAAGATCAAAGCCTTCATAATCTTTGACGTCGGTTGTTCCTTCGCGGCGAAGCCGATCTGCGGCCGCGTACGCCTTTCGCGAAAGACCAAGGATGAGCGCAAACGTGAATTCCGCGACGGTGCGAGCGCCGTACACCGGAACGTTCGACACCGTAATCCCGCGCGCTTTCGCTGCTTCGAGGTCGATGTGATCGTAGCCCGTTGATCGCGCGGCGATGTGCTTCAGTTTGGGAAGTGCTTGGATGTACTCTGCGGTAACGGGCGTCGAAACGAAAACCGACAAAACCTCGGCATCAGCGTATGACGTGATTGACTCTGACAACGGAGAGACAGGAAACGCGAGTTGATGCTCGGAGAGCTCTTTTTCAAGAGTTGCGCGCGTCTCTGTATCGACTGCGTCAAAAATTATTTTCACAAACCCAGTATATCACTGGCAAGTATGTCGTTGTTGTTGCGATGTACGCTCGATGGTATATACTCGTGTGCATGGCAAAACGAGCAAGTCAGGATATTAAGAATAAGAAGTCGCGTTCGCGTAAGACGAAGAAGCGATTGGCCGCTAAACACGCAATGCTTTCGGCACGTGGAAAGAAACGCCGCTAAGTGCGGCCGTTGCGCATTATATGAAAGCGACGCTTCGTACAAGCGAGGGGGACATTGTGTTGGAATTGTTTACGGACGCTACGCCAGCTACGGCTGCTAATTTTGCTAAACTCGCAAAAGAGGGCTATTACGACGGGACAAAATTTCACCGAGTGATCAAGGGGTTTATGATCCAGGGCGGTGATCCACTTACCAAAGATGATGCGCAGACAGCTCGCTGGGGCACGGGCGGGCCAGGCTATTCATTTGCGGACGAGATCGGGCCGGGAAATCGCAACGATGTCGGCACTATATCGATGGCGAACGCGGGTCCCAATACAAATGGCAGTCAATTTTTTATCAACGTCAAAGACAACGATTTCCTCGATACGAAGCATACGGTGTTTGGCCGCGTTATCGAGGGCATGGATGTCGTGCGCGAGATAGAGAGTGTTGGCGTCGACAATGGCGACAGGCCGCTCTCGCCCGTGGTGATTGAAAGCGTCACCATCGCGTGATAGTGACTTTGTGAGAGTCGAGCTTTCATTTCGCGATAATATACGGTAGGTTCTCACAATGGCTGAAGAAACAATCGTTCGATTTGAAGACGTGTCGTTTGAACACGGGCCGCGCAAGCTCATCCTAGACGACGTGTCGTTTCCCATTCGCCGAGGTTCCAAGACTACGCTCATGGGCCAGAATGGCGCAGGGAAAAGCACCCTCTTTGCTCTGATCACAGGGGCCATACAGCCCGAGGAGGGCCAGGTACATATTGAGAAAGGTCTCTCTATCGCGATCTCGCGCCAAGTGATACCGCGTGATGAAATGGAGCTTACGGTGCGAGAATTTTTCCAAAAAGTATTTTCCAAGAAGATATACGATATCGACCCGCGCATTGACGAGGTGCTGGAGGTGGTAAATTTGCGTGGACACGAAAAGGTGCACGATCGCGTGATCAAGTCATTCTCTGGCGGCCAGCAGGCGAGACTTCTGCTCGCCTCCGCACTCATTCAAAAGCCTGATCTATTGCTTTTGGATGAACCGACCAACAACCTCGATAAAGAAGGGATTGCTCACCTCACCAAGTTTTTGGTCGAGTACGCGAAGACCTGCATGGTGATTTCGCACGACGCCGATTTTCTCAACGCATTTACACAAGGCGTGTTGTATCTCGATGTTCATACGCAAAAGGTTGAGCAGTATACGGGCAACTATTTCGACGTCGTCTCACAGATATCGGCGCGCGTCGACAAAGAGCATATGAAAAACGCGCAGCTCAAAAAGACAATCATCGCTAACAAAGAGAAGGCCAATTTCTTTGCGATGAAGGGTGGGCAGCTGCGGCTCGTAGCCAAGCGAATGCGAGAGAAGGCACAGGATGCGGAAGAGTCAATGGTGGACGTGCGTAAAGAGGATAAGACCATCAAGACGTTCCAAATCCCTTGCCCGCCGAATTTGACGGGCGAAATGCTTCGCATCACGTCCTACAACACGGTCAAAAATCATAAGACAGTTATCCATAAAAAGGTCCTCTCGCTCCGGAAAAATCAACACCTGCTTCTTAAAGGGCCAAACGGTATAGGAAAATCAACGTTACTCGAGGCGCTTGCGGGCGGGGAGGCTACGGGGGCAACGATCGCCCCGGGGGTGAAGGTTGGGTACTATCGGCAAGATTTTTCAAATCTCGACTTTGATTCTACGGTGTACAAGGAGCTTATGGTTGTGATGGATAAGCAGATAGAGCAGGAAATGCGGCGAGTTGCTGCGGGTTTTTTGATCACCGACGATTTAATTCATGCGCGAATTGGAAACCTGTCCGAAGGTCAGAAGGGTTTGGTTGCATTCGCGCGGCTCGTGTTGATGAGACCATCACTCCTCATTCTCGATGAGCCAACCAACCATATCAACTTTCGCCATATACCCGTTATTGCCGCAGCGCTTGATGCCTACGAGGGGGCGATGATTCTCGTGAGTCACGTTCCAGAATTTGTCGCGAGCATACGCATCGACGAGGTTCTTGATTTGGAGAAATAAACCGAGGGTCTACAGCTCATCGTTATTTATGCGGCGACGCAACTCTTTTGCGCGTGCATTGAAGAAGTGGAGATTGTGGTACGAGGCGAGTTTCATCCCAGTGATCTCATGCATTCGCATGAGATGGCTAATGTAAGAGCGTGTGTAGGTTTTGCAAATGTCGCACGTGCAGCGCGTATCGAGAGGCTTCTTGTCATTCAAGAATCGCCTATTACGAATGTTCAGTCTACCTAAAGATGTAAAAATTATTCCGCGCCGCGCATAGTGCGTCGGCGCTATACAATCGAAGGTATCGCCGCCCGCTTTCGCCAGGTAGGGGAAGTCTTCGGGATGGCCAACGCCGAGAACGTGGCGAGGCTTATGTTCAGGTAAAATTTTATTGACCGCAGAAAGCATGCGAAGCAAAGAGCGCTTATCGTAGCCAAATTCACCGCCGATACCGAAGCCGTCGAAGGGAAGTGCACCGATTGCCCGAGCGCTTTTTGTCCGAAGCGAAAGAAAGCGACCACCCTGGACGATTCCATAGAGAGCCTGAGCGTCGTTCTTTTTCAGATCTAGACAGCGCTCAGCCCATCGGTGCGTTCTCTCCATTGAAACGCGCATGTATTTTTCATCGACAAGAGGGGAGGGGCATTCGTCAAACGCAAAAATGATATCTGCTCCCAAAGTTTCCTGTATGCGAATTGATTCTTTCGGTCCCAAAAAAAGCTTGGTGCCATCGACTGGCGAGCGAAAGTGCACGCCGTCCTCGGTGATTTTTACAGATCGCGGCTGGGTTCCTTCGGCAATACTTTTTTCAGGCTGGTGTTTTAAAATCTTTCCGACTCCGTGATCGGTGCCGAAGCCAAGACTGAACACTTGAAATCCACCGGAGTCCGTCATGAGAGGTCCCGACCAGCGCATGAATTTGTGAAGCCCGCCCATTTTTTTAACAACCCCCTCATTGGGCGCAACGTGCAGATGGTAGGTATTGCAAATAAGAACTTGTGAACCCGCTGCGAGCACCTCATCGGATTCAAGAGTTCGCACCGTCGCGCGTGTGGCAACAGGTACAAAAGAAGGTGTCTCGATGTCGCCGTGCGGGGTGCTAATGATACCAGTGCGAGCACCGGATATTTTAGACCTTTTTAATATTTTGAAAGTAAACATACTCTAGATGCCGAGGCTGGATAAAAAAGTCTCGAGCTCCTTGCCGTTGATTGCGCGATGCGCTCCCGGCTTTAAATTATCCAAACGAACATTCACTATTCTCGTTCGACGCAAAGATGTAACAGCGTTTCCAAGGGAATCGCACATTCTACGAATTTGATGTTTTTTGCCCTCTGACAGAATTATAGAAAATTTACTGTTTCCAAGAATCCTAACAGTGCAGGGTTTCGTAATATACGTGCCGATACGCACGCCGCGCTCCATTTTGGATTTGAAATTGGTGGCAAGTGGCTCGCGCGTGCACACTTCATATTCTTTCTCGTGATCAAACTCAGGATTGAGGAGAGGGTCTGTAATACGCCCGTCGTCGGTGAGTATGATCAAGCCTGAAGAATCTTTGTCCAATCGACCAATTGGAAAAATATTCTGTACGTCAACCATGCTTTGAATATCTTTTTCGTGAGGGGCGGGGGAATGCGTGATGATTCCACGGGGTTTATTGAAGGCAAAATATCGAAAGGCCTTTCGCTTTTGGCGCACCTCGACTTTGTCTTCCGCGTCGACTTTTTGACCAATTTTAGCAGGGGTACCATTCACATACACTTTTCCCGCAGAAATGAGCTCGTCGGCGTGGGCGCGGGTCGTTATCTTGCGCAGTGCTAAAGCTCTATTGAGTCGCATGGGGAAGGGGGTTGATGACATGCGTATGGGATTTCGTACACTTTAGCACTTCATCGTAGGAAAACAACGATATTTCTCGCACTAAGCGGCAAACTCCGGCTCCATTGAGCGGGCGACGAGCCGAGAAATCGCGCAAACACGCCTTAAAGCGGGAATCCGAGTATGGGGCTGAGCAGGCGGTGACTCAGCATATATTTCAAATCGCACTGCGCCTCTCGCACCCGTTCCTCAGCGTACGCGGGCTTCTGTGTGCAAAATGTGACCGGAAGTATAGAGGTTCGCTGCTTCGTTATAAACCATTCGTGCATACTTACAAAACCCAGAGTTTTCAACATGTATTGGTAATTGCCGCTTCGTTTTGACTATATAATTATTGACATCGGACCATGATCATTTTTGAAGCTTGATCGTCCGGATATTTTGACACATAGACACTACATACGTGCTAGCCTGTTTGCAATTTTATTTGCGGGGGCCATTGTGCCCTTTGCGTTTTCTGCATCGTTTGCAAGCGCGGCAGGGGTGCCGAGCATTATCAGTTACCAGGGACGGCTTAATGATGCGAGTGGCAATTTACTTGGAGGCACGGGTACAACGTACTATTTTAAGTTTTCCATTTGGGACAGTGCCACTGTTGGCTCGGGCAGCCGACTCTGGCCCCTTGCCGCTCCGGCCACGTCGACTGCCACTGTGCGGAGCGGGGTCTTCAATGTTGATATCGGGGATACTGCCAGTGGGTACCCTGATGTGTTGAATTTTAATTTCAGCACCGCCAGAGATGTGTACCTGCAGGTAGAAGTTTCTTCCGACAATGTCACTTTTCAAACTCTCTCGCCGCGCCAACGAATTTCTTCAGCTTCATTCGCGCAGCTTGCGGGAGCGGTGAGCGGATCTACGACACCTTCGTCGTTTGGTACGACGACTGCGATTGGTGGTTCGGTGGTGACCATCGAGTCTACCTCGACTGCTTCGACGGCACTTACCCTCCGTGCGTTCTCCTCTCAGATCGCCAACCTTTTTCAAATTCAAAGTTCCGCGGGTTCAAATCTATTCTACGTGAACTCGCTCGGGAGTCTTTTTGCGGCAGGCTTAGAAATTGCCGGTTATGCGACCACGTCATCCCTTGCAATCACGGGCGGACTTTTTCAAAACGGGCTTGCAGATTGTAGCGGCGAATCGCAGACGCTTTTGTACAGCTCGAGTACGGGCAAGTTTTCTTGCGGTACGGATTCCGGCGCAGCAGGATCTGGAGTTGCGACGATTGAGGAAAACAACGTGAGTGTCGTCACGTCGGCAACGTCAATCGATTTTCTTGGGGCGGATTTTACGGTAAGCGCTGACGGGTCGGAAGGCGACATTGCGATCGACTACGTAAGCTCAGGGATTGCACGCCGCGGTCAAAATGAAACCGTTTCTGGTTCGTGGTCGTTCACGGCTCTCGCACTTTTGAGTCGTGCTACAAGTTCTCTGTTCTCGAATACCGGTATTGCGTATTTTGGCGGTACTGCGACGACCACGATCGACGCTGCAGGTAATGTCGCTGTCGCAGGTACTCTTGGTGTGACGGGAAGTACGACGCTTGCACACGCAACCTCAACCACCTTTGCAACCGGCGTACTGTGTCTTACGGGGGATGTTTGCCGAAGCACATGGCCGACAAGTTCGATTTGGACTGACGGCGGATCGTATCTTTCGCCGCTTACTCCAGGAGACGGACTTTTGGTCAACGCGGCGTCTTCCACAATCACCAATCTCGCTGTCGTGAACGCAACCACCACGAGCGCCACCTCAACGAATCTGTATTCATCTTCGCTCGTTGCGGGGAACGCAACGTCAACGACGTTGTTCTCATCAACCTTTCAAGCGACTAACGCCACCACTACCACCATGGGAATCGGTACGCTCAATCTCACCAACGCGCTCACGGTCGCCAACGGCGGCACGGGTGCAACCACGCTCACGGGACTTCTCCAAGGTAATGGCGCAGGAGCATTTACTGTCATTACTAATTCTTCCACTGCAGGACAAATTCTGCGCGTGACAGGAGCTTCTACCTACGCGTGGGGAGCGCTCGATCTTTCTGATACCGATGCCATTACTGGCGACCTTCCATTTGGGAACCTCGCTCAAGTTGCTGCAAATTCTATCCTCGGCAACATCACGGGCTCGACCGCAGACGCAACATCAATCTCGACCTCCTCACTCTTCGCAGGAACACCGGGGACAATACTCGCGCGCGTTGGCACCACATGGATTGGCGTCGCCACTACCACGTTCTCAGGAGGTCTTACATACGCAGCAGGAAATGTCACCGCAGATCTCGGTACCTCGATCGACCTCGCGAGCGCAGAAGTTACCGGACTCCTCGGCATCGGCAGTGGCGGTACAGGTGTCGGATCTTTCAGTCAGGGATGGATCTATTCCTCAGGATCTGGTGCGCTCGCAGCGAGCACTTCGCCAACAATTAATTACCTCGTCGCCACATCATCGACCGCATCACAATTCTGGGGAGGACTCATTACCTTTGCCTCCACCACGCTGCAGAACTTCACGGGCCTAAACAGCACAACAACTAACTCGACGTCGACGACGCTCTTTGCTTCTGTTCTCGCTGCAACCAACGGCACCGTCGCATCGCTCTTTAGTACCAATAGCACCACCACAAACGCAACATCGACAAATCTGTATTCGTCTTCACTTTCTGCAACCAACGCAACTTCATCAACGCTTTTCTCCTCTGTCCTCCAATCGACCAACGCGACTTCAACAAATCTCGCAGCGACCGTGCTCTGTCTCTCGGGAGATACGTGCCGCACGACTTGGCCCACCACCTCAACCTTCACCTGGCCATTCCCCAACAACGCCACCTCCACACTCCTCTCGTTCACGGGC
>CAYTFU010000008.1:0-49158 GCA_964437185.1 uncultured Candidatus Saccharibacteria bacterium
GCCTTGAGAAGGCGATGTCCTAACCGTTAGACGATAGGGCCTTGACTGACATCTTACTTAAAAACGGAGCTATTTCAATCATCTAGATGCGGAATTACACCTCGATTCATCAACCCCTTCGGGTCTGTTTGGGATTTGATGCGCTTCCAAGTATCGAGTGTTTCTCGACCGTACTGCTTTTCTACCTGCTCGCGTGTAAGAGAGTGGGTTCCGTATAGATACTTCTTCCCTCCCATCTGATAGCAGGCGTCTCCTAGGTTCTCAATCACTTCCAATATAGACGGAATATCGTCCCTCGTCGCCTCATGATCTATGCTCAAATGGTAGCCAGTAGCCCCGCTCGATAAATCTGACGTGAGGGGGAAGGAAAAGTTAGACATTTTCCTGATGAGAAATCCCCCACACATGTCAGTATGCATTCTTTTTCCAAAAAAAGGCTGCTTCAAAAAAGTTCGCGCCAAATCTCTCTTTATGATTTCGTATCGCGCCCTTTCCAGAAACTCAAGAAATTTACTTTCGGGAAGGATGTAATCGTGCCACAAGTGGCTTAATTCGCCTTTCTCTGGTTCCTCTTCGGGATACACATACACGGCGCTGTGCTTTTCAGACAACACGGGCGATAGACTAGGCGTTACCATCAAGGGTTTCTCACTCACCACACTCCCATAAAAGTGAAGTGTGTGCCCTAGTAATGGCCTGATTCGATCCGCAATCTCGTGCGCTTCTTCCTGATTTTCCGCCTCGTAGCCAAATCCAATCCGATACGGAAAGGCGCCTGGTAGATCGAGTATCGATTGATGCGAAAGTTGGAACTGATAACAAAGATGGTACAGTTCATCGCAGTCGCGCATGCGAGTGAGACTACTCATGAATGCATCAGCTGAGTGAAAAACCATTGCACCGTCTACTACGTATTTTTTGCTGCGCTCAACTCTTACTCGAAATTTCGCAATAACACCTATGCGACCCGATCCAGCAAGCGCGTATCGAAATAGATCCGAGTTCTCAGACCGAGAGCACTCGAACACACGTCCTTCCATCGTGACCAGCGAAATATGTGTTACATGATTCCAAAGCCCCCCCCTGCTTGACGAATAGAAGCCCATTCCCCCAACCGACATCGTTCCCGACATGTGAATAGTCTGTCCGGGGTTGTTTGGAAAAACTGGCGGACACCACTCGGGAAAGCGAACGGCTTTCAATATCTCGTCCCATGAGTCGCCACTGTGCGCTTCCACTTCCTGAATATCTTCCAAGAACCGGATCCCCTTTATTTTTCCAACCCGAACTTGCACGCCTGTGGTAAGGGTTTGCCCATTCATCGAGTGGCCTGTGTTTCTGATCGTAACCGGTGTCCCTTCATTATTTAGTTGCTGCAATGTCGAGGCGAGTTCCTCGATGCTTGTCGGCTCGTACACGCGTGATGGCGTTGCGTAGTACAAGCGGCCGTAATCCGTTTCTTCCTCCTCACGCTCATTAAACGCCGGACCCATTCGATATACGTTTTCTTTCATAATGCTCGCCTGCCTTAACGATCCGGTGGAATGTTGTAATAGTTTATCAGGTATTTTGAGAGATCGGAGAAGGGATGCGCGAGGGTGGCGGAGGCGAATTCGGCGCCTTGCGGCTCGACGGCAAAAAGGAAGATGATAAATTCGGGATCGAACGCCGGGAAATACCCAAAGAAAGAGTGGAGGAAACGGTCTTCATAGTATCCCCCGCCTCCGGGGATGCCGATCTGCGCAGTGCCTGTCTTCGCTGCGATAGTGTAGTGCTCATTTTTTAGTATTCCCTTGAGGAGCGCATCGTCATACACCTCGACCAGCATGCGAGTGGTAGTCTCGGTCGAACTCGCGGCAAAGACGCGCACGCCCTCTTCAATGTCGAGTGCGCGTGTAATGCCGTTTTCGTACTTCATTGCCTTTACGATGTGAGGATTCGGCATGACACCGCCGTTCGCAAGAGCGGCGAGCGCACGAATCATTGCAATAGGTGTGACGGCGATCCCCTGCCCGAAGGATGCGCTCGCGTAATCGACATCGTATCCGTTTTGAATTGCTTGAATGCGTCCTTTCGCTTCATTGGGCAGATCGATATCGGTTCTCGCGCCGAGCTGCATCGCCTCGACATACCGACCAAATACCTCATGACCCATTTTGTCGACGACGTACGAGACGCCTGTGTTGAGCGATTGACTGAGCACCTCTTGCATAGGCACGACTCCGCGCGCCTTACCGTCGTAATTGCATATCTTTTTCCCACTTTTTTCGATGCAACCTTTATCATTGTATGTGGTACGTGGCGTGACCGCCCCAATATCGATGCCGGAGGCCATCGTGAGCGGCTTCATAATCGATCCCATCTCATAAATATTTTCGACGAGCGGATTTGAAAATATCCCGAGGTCATCGACGGTATTGTAGGTATTGAGATCAAAAGTCGGGCGCACTGCCATCGCGATTATTTCTCCCGTCTGAGGATCCATGACTATCCCCCCTACGAGCTCGGGACTGTATGCTTGCATCACGCCTCGGAGTGTTTTCTCAAGCTCCGCCTGCGCGCGCGGCTCAATCGAGGTGATAATCGAGCCGTGCTCAAGAGAAGGATCGATCGCCACGACCGCCCCAAGATTTGTAAATATTTCGGCAAATGGATTGACGTATCGTCCCGATTGCGTTTTTGCGAGAGATTCCTGCCACCGTTTTTCGAGCCCATAGACGCCCGTGCGTACATTGCCTTGAAAGCCCACGAATCCGATGACCTGCGCGGCGAGATCGTCGGCGGGATAAAATCGCCACTGATCCTGCACGAGGATGACCCCCGGCAGCTTGAGCGCTCTGATTTTTTTTGCGGCAGTGTCGGAGACGCGCGTAGCCACCTCCTCGTAGGGATCGTCCTTTTTTGCAGCGCTCGTTGCAAACCGTGCCTCATCCAGCGTCGTTATGTCGCGTATAGCTTTGTACACGTTGCTTGCATCCGTAATCTCCTTCGGCTTTATCGCAATGCGCCAGCCCGTCTGCATCACCGCAGCCGATACGAGCTCGCCGTCTTTGGACGTAAAGAAAATATCTGCCCTGCCTTCGGTATCCGAACTCGCCTGCACGTACTGCGCCTCTGCATCTCTCACGTATCCCTTACCGTGCACGATCTGCACAAAGTACAGACGCGTAATGATCAAGACCGCAGCGATCACAAATACGCCACCGACGAGGCGCGCACGAAATATGAATTTAGATCGCATTGCGAGCAATTGTAGCACTGCCTACATTGCCCGGACGATACACGTAATCGACGTCGCTTACTTTCGAAAGGCCTATCGAAGCGCCGGAATCAGGGGTGACCGAGTGTGAGAGCGAAAAGTACTGCTCTTCGAGCGCAGCAATGGCTCCTTGCGATTGTGTCACCTGAGCAAGCGCCTCCTTTCGTGCCATCACATTGAGAACGGACGCAGAAATAAAATACATGTATCCAAATATGAGCAATGCGAGCACCGCGCCAAGTACTCGAAATGCGTGGCGCTCAAAAGGGTGTTCGGTGGAAAGTGAAATGCCGGCGGTCGCATCAAATTCCAATTTTCCCTGGAATATCGACGGCATGTGTTTACTGATTTTTTGAATTCGGGTTTTCATATTTTTTCGATGATGCGAAGTTTGGCGCTGTGAGCGCGCGGATTTGTACGAAGTTCCTCTGGGCCGGCAATGATGGGTTTTTTTGTAAGGTTCAATCCTTCCCCCGCCGAATGCCACTGCCGAAAGGTTTGTTTTACTATCCGATCCTCAAGCGAATGGAAGGAAATGACCGCAATTCGTCCGCTTGGTGCGAGTAGACGCCATGCATCTGCGAGTGCCTTTGTGAGCGATCCGAGTTCGTCGTTTACGGCAATTCGGAGCGCCTGAAAGGTTCGCGTCGCCGGATGAATTTTTCCATGGCGATACGAAGCGGGTACCGAGTGCACGATTGTCTCAACGAGCTCAGACGTCGTAGTGAGGGGCTTGATTGCGCGTCTCTCGACGATTCCCTTGGCTATTCGTCGCGAATATCGCTCCTCGCCCCATCCGTAGAGCACGTCAGCAATCGAGCTTTCCTCCCACTCGTTTACGATTTTCGCGGCTGTAAGACTGTTTTCGGCCGGGTGCGTCGCAAACGTCATGAGAAGCGGCTCGTCGCGCATGAGAGAAAATCCTCTGCCCACCGCGAGCTGATAGCTGCTCCATCCGAGGTCAAACAGCGCCTTGTCTATGCGTTGAATTCCTCTTTCGGGCAAATGCTTCGCGATGTCGCGAAAATTGCCTTTAACGAGAATGGTTTTCGCATCAACGCCGCTGAGAGCGACGCGCGCCCTTTCGATTGCGTCGTGATCTTCGTCGAATCCGACGAGCACTCCGCTCTCCCCAAGCTGCTTTGCCATCGCAAGCGCGTGTCCCGCTCCCCCGAGCGTCGCATCAACCACTACATCGTTCTCACGAATTGCGAGACCAGATAGTACTTCGTGTAAAAGAACCGGCAGGTGCTTCTGCTCCGGAGGTTTAACCTCCGGAGTTGACGGCACCTGATTGCCGGAGAATCGAGAGCGTCGCGTGCGCATGACGTTATTGAAATTCTCCAGCAATCAAATGCTGCCAAGGATTAGAGTGCGCCTATTTGATCGAGCTTCGCAGCCATTTGATCCGCGTTTTTCTCGATGAGCGTCTTGTACACGCTCCAGGCTTCTGCATCCCAGATCTCGACGTGATCTGAAATTCCGGCAAATATGATTCGCTTCTTCAACCCCGCAAACGCTTTCTGGTGATCCGGAATCAAAATGCGACCTATGCCGTCGACATCCAATTCCGCCGCACCTGAGAGCATGAACCGATTGAATCCTCGCGTATCTGCATTCACCATCGAAAGCGATTGGAGCTTCTTCGCGACAGCTTCCCACCCCGCTCTCGAGTACGCATACAGACAGTGATCGAGGCCTCGCGTAACGACAATTTTCTTACCCATTGCCGAACGAAAAACCTTTGGCAACGAGACACGCTTTTTTTCATCAAGCGTATGCTCGTATTCACCGATCAAGAGGTTTGTCATATTTCCCACTCTATCCCACTGCGATAGATTGTATACCACTATAGCCTATCGCAAGGCACTTATCCACACTGCTCCGCGCAGCGGAGCAGTGTGTCCTGCGTAGCCTTGGCGTAGCAGGGCAAAAGACCAACCGATGGAAAGTCTTGAGAAGCTTCGCAGTGCGGGCACCAACTCTCGACGTTTAAGATCAGTTTTTTATCTCAGAGGGCATTTCGCTTAGTGTCGCTTTCTCTACCTCTATGAGAATTGCCAGTTGCTCAGCGACTTGCGCCCTCTCTACTCGCTTTCGTGCCAACATGGCAGTGAGAGTACCTCCCTTACCCTCCAGGCCTGCACGAAGATCGATTTTTTTCTGATCGGGGAATTTTGTAGGATCGGATGTGGCAATTTTTTCTTCA
Source organism: uncultured Candidatus Saccharibacteria bacterium (assembly GCA_964437185.1). GTDB lineage: Bacteria > Patescibacteriota > Minisyncoccia > Phycocordibacterales > UBA2100 > UBA10103. The sequence continues at coordinate 5,469 of CAYTFU010000008.1, forward strand.
AGGCTGGCTATAGCAGCATCAAGCTGCGCAAGTGCGTCAGTGTGAGAGACCATTTCTCTTGCCACAGCGGCGTACTCCGCACGCCAATCATTGGGGGTCCTCGGTGATTTATTATTGCGATTCGGGCCTCCTTCGTTCATACAAATACTTTCTGATGTGGCTCAATTTTATGATACTATCCCACAATGCTGAGAATATTCCAATCGGCTACGCCCGAGGCGCTTGAGGGAATCGCTGAGGAAATGCGCGTGCGGCAGACGAAGCACTTTGTCCTCATGTTCTCCATGGGGAGTCAGTTTGACCACCTCATTGTGCAACAGCTCGCGAAGCTCGGCGTATATTGCATCGTCGGCGATCCCGCGAGTGTGAAGGCGGAGGATGTAAAAAAAGCAGCGCCTTCAGGCATCATTCTTTCGGGCGGCCCCGCATCGGTACACGACGAACCGCCACCATTTGACGCTGAGATTTTCGATCTTGGCATTCCAACGCTCGGTGTATGCCTCGGATTCCAAATGTGGGCCAAGCATGTGGGAGCGAAGGTCACTCCGCAGGCGAAGCGAGAATTCGGCGTCCATACACTTCACGTGACGGGCGACGACCCCCTCTTTGCGGGAGTCTCGAAGGATACGCAGGTGCTCGAAAGTCACGGCGACGCCATTGAGGCAGGCTCGGCGATTACCGTACTTGGGGCCACGGATGACGCTCCCGTATCCGCCGGGCGCCATGGACACCTCTGGGGCGTGCAATTTCACCCTGAGGTCACAGACAGCCTCGAGGGCGCAAAACTATATGAAAATTTCTGTGGCACAATCTGCGGAATTACCGATCGCTTCCCTGCGCACAACGTCGCACAGCTCAAAATTCACGATCTCAAGAGACACATAGGAGATGCAAACGTTGTTATCGCACTTTCGGGTGGATCCGATTCTTCGGTTGTCGCGTATCTTCTCAAACACGCGATGGTAGAAAGTAGCGGCAAATTGCACGGCGTGTACATCCGCGGCATTGACCGACCAGACGATGAAGCGTATGTGCTCAAATATTTTGGCAAGCAGGATTGGATCACCGTCGAGGTGGTCGACGCGACCGAGCGCTTTCTCACGGCGCTCAGCGGCCGAGTGCAGATGAAGGAAAAGCGCGTCGTCATGCGCGATGTCTATAAGGGAGTTCTTGAAGAAAAAATCAAATTTTATGAAGCAAAGTTTATCGCCCAAGGTACGCTCTACACCGATTTGCGCGAGAGCGGCGAGGGCCATCTCACGGGCGCGCGCGTCGCAGAAATCAAGGTACACCACAACACGGGCATAGATTTCTCAGTGCCTGAAATCCGACCGCTCGAAGATCAAGTCAAAGATTCGGCGCGCAGCATTGGCCGCGACATCGGCGTTCCCGAAGACCTCTTGCTGCGCCATCCCTTCCCTGGCCCCGGACTCGTCGTGCGCATCGAGGGTGAAGTAACTGCCGAGAGTCTCAAAATCGCGCGCGCGATAGACGGCATTTACATTGAAGAGCTGCGCGCCGCAGACCTATACAAGACAGTGTGGCAAGCCGGGGCCACACTCACGCGCTCAGAGCACACCGTCAGTAAGGGCGACGACGCGGGCGTGGGCCACGTGGTCGCTCTCTGGGCCATCTGGAGCGTCAATGGCTTCACCGCGCGCTTCGCCAAGCTCCCTTACCACTTTCTTGAAAAGGTTTCTCGACGCATTACCAATGAAGTGCGCGAAGTCGGCGCGGTCGTCTACCGCATCTCCGACAAACCCCCCGCTACCATCGAGTGGGGTTGAAATAGGTCGTCAGGTGGACTTTTCGAGACGTGGTACACTTTTGAGGTATGGCAAAAAAGACAACGATAGACGAGCTGGGTGAGATGATGACCTATGTTGTAAGCAACATGGCGACGAAGGACGATATTCGAGACATTCGTGCCGATATGGCGACGAAAGATGATATTCAAACCCTTCGAACCGACATTGCTGGAATCAGAGAAGAACTTAGAGACATCAAGCAGCGATTGAAAAAGCTTGAAGAACTAGTTTCGGACCACGCGGGACACAGCAAAGAAATCGATCACGCCCTCGAGCGCATCGCGGCCATCGAACGCCACCTCGGCCTCAAACCAAAAGCCCACACTCGATAATCGCTCGCGTTTTGAATGCGCGAACAATTATTCATGACGCCGAAACTTTGTTTGTGGACCCACGGGGAATCGGACCCCGCCCTCGTCCATGCCATGGACGCGTTATACCACTTAACTATGGGCCCTGAACTCAGCAATAATACCAAAAGTGCCAGGTTAGGCCAAACATTGCGACGAGTCTGTGCGACGTAACTTATTCAGTCTCAAATAGTTCGCTCAGAGATTCCCCTTCTTCGATTCGGTGGATCGCGTCGCCTATGAGACCGCCGACCGATACTACTTCGATCTTCTCGCTCATTGGACGGTCGGCCGAGATTGTGTCCGTGATGAAAAGTTTCTTGATGGGCGATCCATCGAGCTTGGCCATCGCATCGCCCGAGAGCACACCGTGCGTGGCGCTCGCGTAAACTTCGCGTGCTCCGTGCTCCATGAGAAGTTCCGCAGCGCGCGCGAGTGTGCCGCACGTGTCTGCCATGTCGTCGGTAATAAGTGCTACTTTGTCTTTCACATCGCCGATCAACTTCATGCGGGCAATCTGATTGGGAATTTCGCGCTCTTTGTGGATAATCGCGAGGTCTGCCGATTTCATGAGGCGCTTCGCATACGATTGAGCGCGCACCACTCCCCCTGCGTCGGGAGAAACGATAGTGAGGTCGTCGGCTTCGAGTGCATCCTTAAAGACTTCTCGAAAATGTGATACGAAGACCTGTCGCGCATAGAGATTGTCCACGATCGTTCTGTGGAAGAAACCTCCGATCGCATCATTATGCAGATCCATGGTGAGAAAACGCGTTGCCCCCGCATGCTCTATCATCCGCGCAAACACCGCTGCTGATATCGGCTCACGAGGCTTCGATTTACGATCCTGCCTAGAATATCCAAAGTATGGGACGACGGCCGTCACCTCGTTGGCAGAAGCGCCTCGAGCTGCGTCAATGGCGAGCATGAGGCGGACGAAATTTTCCGCGGGAGGATTCGTGGGCTGTATGAGAAAAATGTTTTTTCCTCTCAGATTTTCCAAAAACTGAACTTGTTGTTCACCGTCGCTGAATGATCGACATTTTATCTGTCCGAGCGGCATGTTGAGCTTTTCAGAAATCTTCTGCGCGAGACCATCGTTTGCGCCGAGACTGAAAATCTTGAATGCCATAGTACTGATACTATACCATTTCTCTTTGCACGAACGAAGCGGTATAATCCCCGCACAGAAAAGCACCTTTAGCTTCCACCCACGCTCAAGTTGCACATGAGCTTCGGCGGACGAGAGGCGGTCAATCCGACCATCTCTTGCCCTTCGAAGCTCCGATGTAAATCGGAGCGTAGTAGGGCACCTTTAGCTCAGTTGGTTAGAGCGTTCGATTCACATTCGAAAGGTCTCAGGTTCGAATCCTGAAAGGTGCACAAGGTTGTGTACGCAACCTAAGTTTTTCGGGCCGTAGTATATGCCGTGAGTCCAACGCGTCGCGTTGGCTACGGCACAGGCCGTTAGTACGTAGTTTGTGCGAGAACCCCGTTTTCGGGCCGTAGTATACCGGTAGTACGTACGATTCGGGTTCGTAAAGACCGAGTTCGATTCTCGGCGGCCCGAAAACGGGTTTCTGCATATGATAATGTGAGTCTGCGTTCGACTTGCCCCGCGAGCAGAGCGGGGTTCTCGGCGGCCCGACCGGGCAAGCACAAAGCGGGGTGTAGTATAGTGGTAGTACGCATGGCTGGGGGTCATGTGGCCCGAGTTCGATTCTCGGCATCCCGATCGTAGTGAGGGTGAGAAAAATGCCTGCGCACTTTTCGTCCGGAATCGAAAGGCGGAGCCATGTCGCATAGCCACAGGCGAGCCCGGGCTGACAGTGCTTAGTGAGCCGTGCGAACTTAGCAACTGTGGCCGATTCTCGGCATCCCGATCAAAAAGAAAGCAGTTTATGAAATACTTTCGCTTTATCGCAGCATACGTATACACCGCGATGGCAGCACTTCTCGCGCTCTCGTTTATGGATCTGAGCGCGGACGGCTGGTTTGCGCAGATCGTTAAGCCCGCTCCAGCTCTTCCACACTGGCTCTTCGGAGTCCTTTGGCTCGCCAACTTCTTCCCGCTCGCTGCCGCGCACGCGATAGTCTGGATGGGGCCACCGAGCCATGCACGCGACGGATGGGTACGCTACTACTTCATCCAACTTCTTTTCAACGTCGCGTTTGTATTCTTTTTCTTTTGGCTCAACGCACTCACACTCTCTCTTCTCATCGCCCTCATCCTCTGGCTTCTTTCCATGGCAATGATCGCAGCGGGCCACGACCGAAGTCGAAAAATCGTCTACCTTCTTTTACCCTACCAACTTCTTATGATCTATACCGTGTACCTCGTCCTCAATGTTTGGCGACTCAACTAGGGGGCAAACCTTTGGCCACGGATAGTTTCTTTGTCGACACGCAGAAAATTCCTCGGCCCCGGCTTCGTAGGTTTTTTCTACCGAAAATACACAACTCCGCCTTCCACAAAGCACAAAACCTGCCGCAAGGCAGGTTTCTGTGTCTTTTGTGGACTCACCGAGAATCGAACTCGGGACTGTGCAATGCGAATGCACCGGTATACCACTTACCTATGAGCCCAACCACTCTAACGGGGTGAAAATGCCGCGTAATGCCACTTTACTATAAGCCCTTCGCCTCGACGGTGCTGCATTAGAATATATGAACCGCGAGCCTCCGTCCATCGTCTCTTTCTGCTTTTTTGATCTCCTTTTAAATTTATATTACTGACGTACTCGATGCCTGCGTCGACAACTGCGCACCTACATACAGGACCTACGATCGTATGAGTTGTATGTATGTGCGGGTGGCTGCAGCCGCATTAGGGGTGGGCAACGTCTTTATGTCAGTCGCGCGACATCCAGCGAATCACATTACATCTTTATCAAGGCTTTGACCGCCGGCAGTTGATTCGCTGACCCAAATACCTCGTTTTTGTGAGCGATGAAATCGGCGTAGGCCTTGATGTAGACCTTGCCTGGATCACGCAGATCAATCCCCTTTGGAGTATCGCGGAAATATTCGCGGTGAACGCGTGTCCAGATAAGCCTGCCGTCGCTGTCGATGTTAATTTTTGCAACGCCATACTTATGCACCTCCCTGAGGTCGTTTTCGTCCACGCCCTTCGCGCCGGCAAGTTGCCCACCGGCTGCATCGATCTTCTTCACCTCCTCTTGTGGAATAGAAGAAGATCCATGCATGACGAGCGGAAAGCCAGCGAGCTTAGAATGAATCTGCTTAAGACGCTCAAAAGCAATCTTCTGATTGCCGGAGAATTTATATGCGCCGTGCGACGTGCCGATAGCGATCGCTAAGCTATCGCACCCCGTTTTTGCAACGAAGTCGACCGCCTGCTCGGGATCGGTAAGGTGGGCATTTTCCTCGGCGACATCTATGTGCTCCTCAACACCACCGAGTTGTCCGAGCTCAGCCTCTACGCGAATCCCCTTCTCATGGGCGTGATCCACGACGCGCTTTGTAATCTCGATATTCTTCTCGTACGGCTCCATTGATGCGTCGATCATGACGGATGAATAGAATCCAGAGTCGATGCAATCGTGGCAACTCTGCTCGTCACCGTGGTCGAGATGTACGGAAAATATTGAGTCTGGAAACACCTGATCTGCCCCGCGAATCATCGCTTCGAGCATTCGCTTGTCGGTGTATTTGCGCGCTCCTCGCGATATTTGCAGTATGAATGGTGCCTTCGACTGCTCATTGCCCTGGAAAAGGCCCATGACTTGTTCGAGGTTGTTGATGTTGTAGGCCCCCACCGAAAACTTTTCGTACGCGGCCTCAAACAATTCCTTAGTTGTGATGATCATAAAGATATAGTGATTGATAATGTATCGCTATGCACCGGTTTTTAAATCGGGGCCGAGCGCAAGATTAGAGAGAATTTCATCGTGCACGAATCCGTTGCTACAGACCTGCCCTAGCATTTCCTGATCAAAGCGCACAGGAGTATTGCCATAGAGATCCGTGACACGCCCACCCGCTTCCTCGATTATAACCTTCGCGGGTGTCATGTCGTGGGGAGACGTCCCGCCAAAAATACTCGCAGAAAATTCGCCGGACGCGACGAGCGATGAGAGGTAGTGAATTGAGAGGCCAGTGATCATGTGCGCTCCCGCTTGATACATGTGGTCCATGGTGGGAAAAAGATTTTTGACACTTCGGGTCTTTCCGAGCCCTATCATCGTCTTTTTTATAGATACATCGGAAGACACGCGAATCGGCTCACCATTCAAAAACGCACCACTTCCCTTTTCTGCAGAGTAAAGGCGATCTTCAAATGGATCAAGAATCACTCCGAGTACCGGCACGTTCATGTGCATGAGTGCAAGCGCAAAAGTGGCCGTAGGAAGACCATGGGAAAAATTGTGCGTGCCATCTACCGGATCGCACATCCAGACGTATTCGTGAGCATCATCGTGGTCATCACCTTCTTCAGAGAGGATGCTGTGATCTGGATAGCTGCGCTTGACAGCGCTCACAACAAGTTCGTTGATGGCGATGTCCGTCACGGTCACCGGCGTACCATCCTCCTTCCACTCTTTCTTCATGTTGCGCTGAAAATTTGTGCGCATAATAGCACCCGACTGCTTTGCAAGTTCGAGCGCTAACTCCATGTATGCGCTTGTCTTCATGAGCTTTTACGTCGCGAACCAACAATGACGATCACTTTACGTTGATGATTTTGTATTTCTGAACTCCCTTTGGAGTTTCGAAAGAAAATGTCTCACCTTTCTTCTTCTCCATAAGCGCAGATCCGAGCGGCGAGAGGTGCGAGATTTTGTGCTCCTGCATGTTGGCCTCTGCCGAACCCACAATCTCATACGTGTATTCGTCTTTCTCTCCTTGTTTCTGAATGGTAACGACGCTCCCGAGAGAAATGGAATTACCTTTCGGATGCTCGATGATGCGGGCGTGGCTCAATTGCTCCTCGATCACACGAATGCGATCCTCCGTAGCCGCCTGCAGATTGCGCGCTTCTTCATATTCAGCGTTTTCCGACAGATCCCCCAAAGAACGTGCGTACTCAAGCTGCTCGGCAATTTCGCGCCGACGCACTGTCTTCATATGTTCGAGCTCAGTTGTTAATTCCTCAAATTTTTCCTTGCTCAAGTAATTTGTATCTGTCATGGTGCGCACAGTATACAGGATAAACCATTCGCAACAACAAGTGGATATTTACTCGATATACTCGGGGTGATTTTCGGCGAGCCAGCGGAAAAATGGCAGGAGTGCGGGCGAGGCGCCGGAGAGCGTGCCTGCCGGAGCGCGTTCGAGCACAACCGCATAGGCGAAGCGCGGCTTTTCGCTCGGCCAGTAGCCCACAGACCACGAGTTCATCGATTCATTGCGCACGCCGAGCTGAGCGGTTCCCGTCTTCGCCGCAATATGCACTTCGGGTATATGGAGCGCTTTTACGGTCGCATCGTTTCTACTCGACGTCACAGCCATGCGCATGCCTTCGCGCACTATCTGCAAATATTCATCGGGAACTCCCACATCGCCTCTGTATCGAGGCGTAGAACTCGCAACGAGCGTGGGAATAACACGCTTGCCGCCGTTGGCGATTGCCGCGGTGAACACAGCGGCTTGAATCGGCGTGATCTGAAAACCGTACTGACCGATCGCGGTGTGATAGGTATTTCCGATGCGCCACGGATCATCGGGACCAAATACTTCCGTCTTCCACTCCGGCGTCGGTATCACTCCTTCCTCCTCACCTTTTAGAATAACGCCCGTCAGTTCACCGAGGCCAAACCGCCGCGCATACTCATCGATCTTCGTGATGCCGAGACCCTTCTGCCCTTTGTACCCACCCCCGATAGTGTAAAAGTATTCATCAGACGATACCGCGATCGCGGTGCGCATGTCGACCAGACCGTGAACGGTCCAATCGCGAAAGACTGATGGCAAATCGGGATTGTAGGGATTGGGTAATGTAATCGCACCAGTCGAAAGAATTTCTTTTTCTGGAGAAATGATTTTCTCATTGAGAGCCGCGGCAGCAAAAATCGGCTTCACGATTGATCCAGGCACGTAGAGCCCACTGACCGCTCTATTCAGCATCGGAGTACGGCGGTCGTTGGAGACAGCATGAACGATGGACGATACTCCGTCGGTAAACGCTTGGTTGTCGTACTCGGGAAAACTCGTGAGTGCTAGGAGTTCACCTGTGTGAACGTCCATTATCACCGCCGCCCCGCCCTGAAACCCTTGCGTGCGCGCGTGCGTGGAGAGCATAGAGTAGAGCGTGCTCTGAACATCGGAATCGATTGAGAGTTTGAGGTCCCCGCCGTCGCGCGGAGGCGAAACGATATTTGCCCGCTGTATGTCTCCGCGAGCGTCGCGTTCGATCATGCTTCGGCCATTCGCTCCCCCTACGACATCGTCAAATGCAAGCTCTGCGCCAGAGATACCCGTATAGCTTTCTCTCCACCACGTGCCCGCAGCGTCGGCCTTTGGATACTGGACAAATCCAAGAATGTGCGAAAAACCCGGAAGATCAGTGTATCTTCGAAGCGCAAAAGCGTCGGACTGCGTCTTGTCTTCCGGGAGCGAACGCATCGTAGATGACGCAACTTCGTTCCACGCAAGCTCGGTGCCATTGCGATCCATAATCAATCCGCGCGCCGCAAAAAGTACCGAATGCTCAAGCGTATTATCGCGCGACACGTGCGCATAGAGGCTGCCCTGCAAAACTTCGAGGCTAAATACGCGTATGCTAAACCCAACGACGACGAGAAAAAATACTATTCCGACGCCAATCACAGGGCGACTTCCGAGCCGCTTCATCACGCGCCCCTCAAACTGGCTCGCCTCGTAGTCTGGAAGATTTGATGAGTCCAAAAAAATCTCATCGGGGGCGATTTCACGTACCGTTCGACGAAACCAACGCATCCGAGCACTATAACAAATCAGCTCATCTCGTGAGGAGCTGCTTTCGCAGGGGGCCAAGCGCCCAGACGATCGCTATGGCGCACAGCGTAACGAAAGGAAGCGGCGCGGCCCCGCTCGCATACCAAATCAGGTCAATGCACAACGCCATAAGCGGCACCTCCCACGCGGGATATCGCAAAGACAAAAGCAGCATCACCAAGAGTGGAAGCCACCACGGTCCGAAGATTACTCCAAAGAAGCCGACGGCCCCCATAGCCACGCGAAAATTAAATATCTGCTGGAATGATATATACATACCGTTGCGTAGAAAAATTGATCGGAAGCCGTATGTACACATCTTGCGAGGCGCTCGCCGAACTGGATGCCGTTTTGCCTACGATACCCACGATTCGCGAACCGTACTGCGGCGCGATAACGGGATCGCCGATACTCACCGCAAGTCCGCGCGGAACTTTGGCGTATGCATTGCCGCCGCCCGACCCCTCAAGGGTTACGCTTGCTCCATTGATGACTCCTTCTTCTTCTCTCCCAGGGCCGAAAATCTCGGACACTACCGAAACTCTTTTCCCCGTGTCGCGAACAACTCCGACGACAGTGCCTCCCGCCGCAACGACGTAGCTCCCATTTCGGACACCGTCACTAAGTCCCGCGCCAATCAAAAACGTACCGTACGGCGATGATCGTATGGAGGAAACCACGGGAGCGGTAATTCCCGCAGCACCACCCAAACCGGGGCCCGCGACGCGCAAAAGAGCTTTCAGTGCTTCATTCTCTGCTAGAAGCGCGTTGTAGTTTTGTTCACCGACTTCGAGTGTGCTCAGCCGCTCGGTCAAGGTTCGATTCTGTTCTGCGAGACTCCTTCTCGAAGAGAAAAAACCTGTATCCATCGCGGCCTCAATGAGTCGATCGCCCCACCCGTACACGCTTGCCACGCCCCCGCGCGCTGCGTTGCGTACGAACCCGCCACTCAACATATCGATGATCAAAATAACTGCGACGACGATCGTCGCCCCGATAAGTCGGCCCTTGCCATACTCTCCGGTGCGAGGTCTCCGGTATGATGTGTAACCTTTCATACGATGAAGGCGCGATTATTCTCGCGGCATCAGCTCATCATCACCCTTCAAAAGCATATCGCGATACATATCCATGTCGTTGAGCACCACTGCTGTACCCCGCACCACCGCAGTGAGCGGATCGGGCGCCACGAGCACCGACACCCCGAGCGCGTTCGCTAGGTATTCAGGAATACCCCGAATGAGAGCACCGCCACCCGCAAGGTGAATGCCTCGCTGTATGACGTCGGAAACAATTTCTGGCTGGGTAGTTTCGAGAACTTCTTTCACCGATTCGATAAGTTCCTCAATCGAATGCCCTATCGCATTTCGAACATCTTGATCGGAAATGCGAATTTCTCGCGGCAAGCCAGTAACCAAATCTCTCCCTCGGACGAGTACCTCGAGCGGCACGCGCGACGGCATAATCGAGGCAATGGCGATTTTGACCTCCTCTGCGCTCTTTTCTCCGATGAGCATTTTGTACTCGCTGCGCACGTGGCCCACGATATCTGAATTAAACTTATCACCTGCGATGCGAACGTTGCGTGCGTTCACAAGCCCTCCGAGGGAAATAATCCCAACGTCCGTAGTTCCGCCGCCGATATCGATGATCATGTTGCCTCGCGGCTCATGGACCGGCAGTTCAATGCCAATCGCTGCCGCCATCGGCTCTTCGATGATGTGCACCTCGCGCGCGCCTGCGGCGCGCGCGGCATCTCGCACTGCACGCACCTCAACCGACGTAATCCCGGAAGGTACGCCCACCACCACACGCGGGCCAAGCAATTTGGCGTGTCCGGCCTGCGCCTTCCCGATGAGATACGAAAGCATCTCGGTAGTTATCTCGAAATCCGAAATCACGCCGTCGATCACCGGCTGCACCGCGGTGATGTGCGCTGGCGTGCGACCAATCATTTCCTTGGCCTGCGCTCCCACGGCGACCACCTGGCCTGTCTTTTGATTCACCGCCACGATGGACGGCTCATTAATCACGATTCCGCGACCTTTGACATAGACGAGCGTGTTTGCGGTACCGAGATCAATCCCGATATCATTAGAAAAAAAACCAAGGATTCGGTCTTTGTACCTCCGTAGGGATTCCATAAGTTGCTGCATAGATCATGAAGTGAGCCGGCGAATGATGTCGTTGTCTGCGACAAACGTGACGGTACCATCGGCGCGCCCCACAAATTCGACGCCACCCGCAGCGACCGTCTTTTCCGAAATGACGATTCGAAGCGGTATCCCGATTAAATCTGCATCTGCAAATTTTTCCCCAGCTCGAACGTCGCGATCATCGTAGAGTGCCTCGATGCCATTTTCGCGCAGGAGCTCATACAAACGATCCGCCTCAAGCGCGACATCGGCGTTGCCCCCCGTGACTGAGACGATATGAACCGCAAACGGCGCCACCTCCTTAGGCCACACGATTCCCTTTTCATCGCTTAAGAGCTCCACGATCGTTCCCATGAGTCTGCCTGGTCCGATTCCGTAGGAGCCCATGACCACAGGTACTTCAACACCGCTCTCGTTTTTGTACGTCAGCCCAAGTGCTTCCGAAAACCGCGTTCCGAGCGGGAAAATGTTGCCCACCTCAATCGCCTTCACCTCCTCCAATTCGTCACGCTTGATCCCCAGCTCGGTAAGCACTTCGTCATTAAACACCTCTTTATTGACTGCAATTTTCCTCTCCCGATGCACGTGTATCGTATCCTCGCCCGCATCGCATTCCGTTTGGAATTCATCGCTGAATTTTGAAAATGACCCGCCCGATGCAAACGTTCGAAAGGTTTTTTCCCCAATACCGACACGCGCAAAGACCTTCGTATACGCCTTAGCGACGAGTTCATAGAATGAGCGGAACTCTTCCTCGGTCCTGTCGAACGAGTAGAGATCTTTCATCACAAATTCGCGCGTGCGCATGATGCCGCTCTTTGCGCGCAGTTCATTTCGAAACTTCGTTTGAAATTGATACACATATCGCGGCAAATCTTTGTACGACTGAATATACTCAGCCATAAGCGCGGTGAGTGGCTCTTCGTGTGTCGGCGCAAGACCAACCTCGGCGCCACTCTTCAACGTCGGCTTAAACCACACATCGATCGCTTGGTCGTCCCAACGATTCGTTTTCGACCACAGCTCCGGACTCTGGAGCGCGGTGAGTGTTATTTCCTGACCACCGATTGCATTCATCTCTTCACGAATAACTTGCACGATATTATTAAAAACGCGCAGTCCAAGCGGTAGGTACGAATACACGCCTGCCATTTCTTTATGAATGTAGCCGGCACGAATCAAAAGCTGCGCATTCTTCGAGACTTCGTCTTTTGGCGCAAATTTTCGGGTTTTTGTGAATAAGTGCGTCTGCCGCATAGTGCGCGCATTGTACTGGCGAAACACTTCTTTGCAAAACCCCGGTAATCGACCCGTCTACACCAACAATCGGCCGATGTCGTTGTAGGTGACGACGATCATAAGGAGAATGATGATACCGAAGCCCGCTGCATTGAGTACCTGCGTGAAAAGGCGCGGCGTAGGGCGGCGAATGATGCTTTCTATTCCGAGAACAAAGAGCCTACCACCATCGAGTGCAGGAATGGGGACGAGGTTGATGATGGCGAGATTGATTGAAATCATTGCGGCGAGGAGCAACACTGATCCGAAGCCGTTTTCGGACGCTTCACCCACGAAGCTCACAATCCCCACCGGCCCCACCACCTGCTTGATATCGGCCGTCCCTGTAAACGAACCGCTCACGAGTCTCCACAAATCCGATGCCACGAGCACGAGCGCGCTACCCGTTTGATGAAATGCGCGCACCGCAGCTTCGCCCCACGGCAGCGATGCGTCGGCGACGAGCGCAAGCGCGATTCCAAGAGCGGGCTGGCCCGCCGCTTGTGGCAACACTGCATTTGCTGGCACGATAGTGGTCGAACTGGTCACATCGGCGTGTTTGTACGTAATCGTAATATCCTTGCCGCCCCGCACTTTTACAAAATCAACGACGCTCTGCGGATTAAGCGTTGGGACCTCACCCTTCGCATCTACCACGCTTACAATCTCATCTCCTGGTTTAATACCCGCAACATCCGCCGGCGAAGCGGCTACAATATCCGAGACAATGAGGTGCGCTGGTACTCCTGGTATCGCTTCCTCCACCACCTGCGGCACGCCAAGGTGCAGCGCTACCGTGAAGAGCATCCAGGCGGCGATCATGTTGGCCACGACGCCCGCAACGAGAATAGCCGCTTGCACTGGCCGTTTCGTATGCACGAAACTTCCGGGGCCGTGCTTTTCTTCACCGACATCGCCGTAGAGCCTGACGAAACCTCCAAATGGTATCCAATTGAGCGTGTACTCTGTATGCCCCCACTTCCCCAAAAGAAACGCCCGCGGCGGATATCCGACGCCAAATTCCTCGACGCGAACGCGGAAGAGCTTTGCAACAAAAAAGTGCCCGAGCTCGTGCGCGACGATAAGGAGCATTAAAATGCCGATAACGATAAGTACGGTCATGCGCCCATTTCCTCTTCCTTTCGCTCAAACGCGCTTTCGAGCTCACCATTCACTGCGTCAACTTTCTTTTGCAGATCTTCCTTCAGCACAAATTTGTCATCTTCGGTCAGCGTGCCTTCGCGCTCTTTCTCTTGTATTTCTTTCCACGATTCGTCGCGCGCTACACGGACGGTCGCCCGCGCCTCCTCAAGTTTTCCCTTTGCCAATTTTACCATCTGCTCGCGTCGCTCGGAGGTAAGTTCGGGAAATGTGACGCGCACGTTTGCTCCATCCGAGGAGGTCCCCACCCCAAGATTTGCGGCGGAAATTGCTCGCTCTACATCTTTGATCAGTCCCGCGTCGAAGGCGGTAACGCGCAAAGTCCTCGCATCTTCCACGCCCACATTCGCCACTTGCTTGAGCGGCATCATGGAGCCATACGCAGAGACCGAGACGCCGTCGAGAATCGCAGGCGCGGCACGCCCCGTTCGCAATCCGCGATACTCTCTGCTCAACCACTCTTTTGCACCCGCACACTTCTCTTCAAACTGTTTGAAATCAAAGTTTGCCATATGTTTTGAAATTAATCACCACTGTCCTTTAAAATACTTCCCTGCATTATACACGAGGTGTAAGAAGCGCGACCTGTTCGAGAAGTGGTTTTATGAGCGCCCCCTTGTCGCCCATATATTTCTGCGCTCGGTATACAGGTGCCACCGCGCGCGGGTCCGACTGCGAGCGAGCGAGCGAACGCTCCAGCGATGCGAGAAACGCAAGAACAGCTCCCAGGTCGCGCTTGTCGTCTGCGTCTTTCTCGAGAAGAGGCTTCAGCATGTCGAGACGCGCCGGTACGGATGCCGAAAGAAACGCTGCGGCCTCAACGTCACCCTCGGTAGAATCGGGGCGCCGGAGCGAAAGAACCTGCGCGCGAGAAAGAAGCGTGGGTAGGAGCGCCCGTGGCGACGGAATGATCAGAAAGAAATGAGTAGTTACCGCCGGCTCTTCAAAAGTTTTTAGGAGCGCGTTTTGCGCCTCAGTGGTCATGCTCGGGGTCGCGATCACAAAGACTCTGCGCGTGCCGAGCGCGCGTAGCGCCGCTCGATCTCGAAGCTCGCGCGCCTCATCAATTCCAAAGCGGGCATACTGACGCACAAACGCGTCTGGATTGGCCCGCGTCTCGAATCCATCCTTTGCCAGAAGATCAAGTACGGAAGCGACCGACTCCGCCCCCCCCGCCACAATGTGAATATTCCCCACAAGAGTCATTCTTCTAGTATACCAACGCGTGACTGAGGTATACTAGCGCGATGAAACCTATTCAAAAAACGGCGCTTACCGTGACTCGATGGATTGGCTCTCCTTCATCTCTCTTGATCCACACGATACTTTTCTGCGGCAGTTTCGTCGCGGTGTATCTCAACCGCATTGCATTTGAACAAATGCTTCTCATTCTTACCACCATCGTGTCGCTCGAAGCGATCTATCTTTCGCTTCTCATTCAAATGACCATCAACTACACTACAGAGTCGATCGAGGAAGTGAGCGAGGACATCGAAGAGATGCAGGAAGACATCGGCGAGCTTCAGGAAGACGTTGAGGAGATTAGCGAAGATGTGGAAGAAATGACGGAGGAGGATGTCGAGGAGGAACAGCAAGACGCTGCGCAGAAAAACACCCTCGAAACCATTCAGGCTGATCTACGCAAACTCATGTCTGACATAGAAAATCTCCAAAAAACGCAACGCCCACTGCCTTAACGTTTGGAAATGATCGCCTTCTTATATGCGTCGAGGTGCTTAAGCGCCTCGCCGGTCCCCTTTGCTACGCAAAATGGCGCATCCTTCGCCACCCGCGCTTTTACGCCAGTGCGGCGAAAGACGAGCTCAGGAAGATTCCTCAACATCGAAGATCCGCCTGTCATGATGATGCCATTGTCGATGATATCAGAGGCGAGTTCGGGGGGAGTTTCCTGCAACACCTCCTTGATCGCGTTTACCATCGTGCGAAGCTCTTTCCCTATTGCACGCACCATCTCGTTTGTGCCTACCTCGATGGAACGCGGCAATCCTGTCAGGTGATCGCGCCCCTTTACCGCCATCACGAGCTCCTGCTCCATCGGCACTGCTGACCCGATCTGAATCTTCACCTCTTCTGCCATTTTTTCCCCGATACTCAAATTCGAGTTCTTTTTTATGTAATCAGCAATTGCATGATCGATCGCATTGCCCGCGCACTTTACCGATGTGGATGCGACGATTCCGCCAAGAGAAATCACCGCGACATCCGTCGTCCCTCCGCCTATGTCGACGATCATGTGCCCGCGTGCTTCGTGAATGGGGATGCCCGCGCCAATTGCCGCAAGAATGGGCTCTTTGATGACGTACGCTTCTTTCGCACCCGCCTTCGTGGCCGCTTCCACCACGGCCCTGCGCTCCGTCGATGTCACCCCCGCAGGGACGGACACCATCACCTCAGGGCGAAAAAGATTCCATTTGCCGAGTGCTTTTTTAATGTAGTAGCGAAGCATCGCCTCAGTAACGCGATAGTCTGCAATCACGCCATCTTTCATTGGTCGGTACGCGCGTATCTCGTCGGGAGTACGCCCAATCATTTCTTTCGCGTCATTTCCGATCGCCAATATTCTATTGTCGCGCTGCGATACGGCGACGACAGACGGCTCATTGAGCACAATTCCCTTCCCTGGCACAAACACCAAGACCGTCGTCGTGCCGAGATCGATACCGAGTTTGGGAGAAAAGGAAAATGCCATGGGAGCGTATTGTAACGTAGGTTGGAGGAATGCCCAAAGCGAGCGCCCCGCGCCTTGTGATTTCCCACCCCGCGCCTGATGCTCCGCATCGCAGCGGGGCGAGACTCATTTCACTCGGCGCTTGGTTGGACTCGTTTTCTTCTCGCCTTGTTCATGCTTTTTGGGGTTAATTTTCCACCCCGCTCAGGATGCTACACATCACGCGGGGCGAGACTCATTGCACTTTTTTCTTTCTGCCAACTTTAAACTTCTCTTTCGTATCGTACTTTTCTGGGTTCAATAGGTACCAAAACTTTTTGGAAAAATTGGTGGCGTCGTCACACACGCGCTTGAGGTAGTAGAGATCTTTTGTGGGGATCACCTGAAGAAGTTTCGCCATCCTGCCCATAGTGATGGGCGGCAGGCCGTCGGGAACGCGGCTGCGATTGAGTTCTTTGCAAAAATACTGCATAAGCTCACCGCGCTCCGTAGACCTATCCTTCTCCATCACCCGCTTCAAATTATCTGCAATGTGCTTCATGGAGGGTATTCTACACAAAGAAAGCGACTTTCGCGTAAGCGAGCTTAACGATATAGTTCTCGAATGCGGACAATATTGCCCGAAAAGAAAAACCCCACCCTCAGAAATACTGCGGGGGAGATTGCTCGCAATGAGATATTTGGTAACAGCATTCAGACATTGATACGAGAAATGAGAGCACTCCTTTCCAAAGAGGATCATGGCGTCGCGCTGGCCGCGCCGCAGGTCGGAGAATCGCTGCGACTCTTTGTCGTATCCGGCCGTGCGCTCGCGCGCGGAGGCCGCAACGCCCCTGACGAGAAACGCGATGAGATGTCATCTCATCGCATTGAGGAAGGCAGCGTGGCAGATCAAGTCTATATTAACCCGGTGCTTCTCAAAATGTCTCGGGGCCGCAAAGGAAAACACGAAGGCTGCCTCTCGATACGGGGAAAGTGGGGTATCGTGCCCCGCGCAGAAAAAGCGATGATTCGAGCACTTGATGAAAATGGGCAGGAGTTTACCCGCGGCGCCTCCGGATTTCTTGCGCATATCTTCCAACACGAAATGGATCATTTGGATGGTATCCTCTATACCGACAAGGCCACCGATGTATATGACGACAAGCCAGAAAAAACCTCCTGAGATACGTTTTGCATTTTTTGGAACGTCGCACATAGCTGTTTATATTCTCGAGGCACTGCGCGCGGCAAACCTCGTACCGCAACTCGTCGTC
This sequence comes from uncultured Candidatus Saccharibacteria bacterium, assembly GCA_964437185.1. GTDB lineage: Bacteria > Patescibacteriota > Minisyncoccia > Phycocordibacterales > UBA2100 > UBA10103. The sequence continues at coordinate 23,103 of CAYTFU010000008.1, forward strand.
ACCCTACCGCCCAAACCGAAGGGCCGCGGCCTTGAGCACCAACCGACCGCCGTCGAGCTCTGGTCTCGCGAACACTCCATCCCCGTGGCGTACGATGCGGAGCAATTCAAGGGCGAAGCGTGGGACGTCGCGGTCGTTGTGGATTATGGAAAATTGTTGCCCAAAGAACTTTTGGATATACCTCGCACAGGCTTTCTCAATATCCATCCATCACTGCTCCCCCGCCTACGCGGCGCGTCCCCCATCCGCTCGGCAATTCAGTGTGACGAGCGCGCGACTGGCGTCTCGATTATGGTTGTTACCGAGGGAATGGACGAGGGCCCCATTGTTGCGCAAAAAAAGATCGCTCCCGACGTCTGGCCAATAGGCAACGCGGCGCTTGAACGGCTTCTCCTCGAAGCGGGTGGCATGCTCCTCGCGCAAATCCTCCCACAGTGGATCGCGGGCGAAATAGAGGCGCAACAGCAAAATCACGATGTCGCCACGTATTGTGAAAAAATTGAGAAAGAAGACGGCCTTCTCGACCTCCGAGCAGACGCGTACAAAAACCTTTTAAAAATTCGGGCGTACGAAGGCTGGCCTGGCACCTACACTTTTTTCGAGCGCGGCGGTAAACGCATTCGCGTAGGAGTCGTGGACGCTCATATCGAGGGTGCTCGACTTATTATCGATATGGTTAAACCTGAAGGAAAACGCGAAATGCCCTACGAAGAATTCGTTCGCTCCGGGGCAAAACCGGCGTAACCTTATTTTTCCCAGCGCATCCAACGTTTTACCGCCGCGCCAGTCTTTCGCGCCACACGAATGTGAAGTTTCTTTTCGCGGCGGAGTTGACGCTCTACCTCCTCCTTTACGTCGTTGATTGCTTCGTTGACCGACGATGCGTTGTTGCGGGCATACACACGCGCGAAGCCGGGCTGAATGATGTGAATTTCTGCAAACCACATATTTGCGCCATGCCGAGAACCTCCCGCATCGCGGCCGATCTCCACTTCGCACCGCGAGGTGTCTGAATCGCCCGATAAAAGTTTTTCAAGACCCTCTACGCGCTCCCTGAGGTACGTTGATACCTCCGGCGCCATCTCATAATCAGTCGTCTTTATGCGTATATCCATATGATTTTATTCTATCACGCAAAATGTTTTGCGGCTGCGATGGTGACCGACAGTAAGGCGCAATGCCTGAGGGCGGACGCCGATCTCGTGAGCCAAGAGTTCACGCACGCGCACATTCGCTGCATTTCGCAGAGCAGGCTCCTTCACTTCCATTTCGTATGCATCGGGGCGCAGGCACACGACGCGCTCCTTCTTCGCACCCGCATGCACGTGCACTTTGATGAGTCTGCCCACACGCATACCCACCATCATGCAGTGCGGCTCTCATAACGCAAACGCCCCCTCAGAAGAGGGGGCGTTTGGAAACCTTGTGCGGTTTACGCGCGGCTTACCTTGACCGCATTTGGCCCCTTCGGGCTTTCTGCGACTTCAAAAGTTACCGAGTCACCTTCGCGAAGTTCGTCAAAACGAATGTCGACGAGCTCGTTGGCGTGGAAAAAGAGATCCTTTTCCTGGCCTTCTCGCTTGATGAACCCGAAACCCTTGTCGGTGAGACGAGCAATTACTCCTGTTTGCATAACGTAGAGTGAGATTTATTAAATCAAGACAGTTATGCTGAGAGTGGAGGTCGATCCCTGCTTCCCTGGATCAGCGCTGGTTGATGGAGGAATCCTATCATGACCCAAAACCTTGTCAAGGGACTGATACTGTGGCGCATATTACACCACTTGACAGATGGTCTGACAAGTGCTATTATGCGCGCGATAGAGTCATCTATCAATTCATGTCAGGTATTACATCTATCGCCCTTATGGGGCTTTTTGCTTGGTCGGGAACGTCTGTAAGCACAACCACCTGGAACCCCCAGGTCCCTCCGCCTACACCTTTGATGGTACAGGAGCTTACCGGTCCTCTTACCGGTCCCACTTTGTCTGTTCGACTTACGGGCTACAATGCCGTCCCGGAGCAAACCGACAGCAACCCCGAAATCACTGCCTCAGGCGCGAGGTCCAACCCCGAAATATCTGCGGCCCGTTCCCGCGACCTCGCCTCGGAACTTCCCTTCGGCACCATAATCGCATTTGAGACTGCCGAGAAGAGTAATTCATGTGGGTTCGGCGTCGTAGATCATCTCATCGGATACCGAGTAATTATGGACACAATGCATGAGCGGATGGCAAACAAGATAGACATTATGTTTGATACTGAAGACATGGTGCACATCGGCGTAAACGGCGAAGCGCGACGCCCGACGAATGCTGCGCGAGCGCTCGGGATATGCGACGTCACGATTCGAGTCGTCGGCAAAGTCAATATGTCTGACATCCCCAACTCGCAGACTGAGCTGGCTCTTTTGGTCAACAAGGCTTTCGCGCTCCGCTAGGCACGTCGCCCATTCTTCCTACGGCCGATTGTGGCGCATTGTATCGATCGCCCATGTGTATTCGATGACCAAAAACGGGATCCACTGCCATTCTCGAATGTATGCGAAATAAATGGTCCCAAGTACGACGCAGAGCGTGTTGATGATGAAGAACCCGATATCAAACATCTCCTCATGTCGAGAGGATGACTCGTTGTTCGTTACGTAGAGCAGCCAACGCTTCAAGTTCATGGCCTACATTCTATACTTCACTCTCCGCTATGCTTTTCGGCGTCAGTCTCCGGTGGTACACGGGTAATGTGTTGATGCTTCCCATCCGCGCACTCGCACTCCGTAAGTGGCTGGTCAAATTTTGGACACGCGATTGCCTGACAGGTGCCAGGCTCCTTTGACTCGCCGTCGCACCCTCCTGTGCAGATGTAGTGCTTCACCCCCGAATCATAACAGGTGGATACCTGGTGAAAAGGTCGTCAACGGCCCCCCTGTGTACTAGATTGTGGACCTTTTTTTGGGGGGCAACGCGATTGTCGCCCTATCGCACCTCGGCAGCCTTTTCCCGTAGATACAGAATGAATTGATTGGAGAAGTTGAGCACTCGCTTAAAGGGAGTCTCAATGACGAAATCCATGATGAACACAAACATATTGACGGTCGAGAATTTACGCCCGAGCCACCTACCTGTGCTCACGACGGGGAGCACAAACATGCTGATGATGAGCGATAGATTACTGTTGTACACGACACGCCAACGGCTCGCATTGTATCGAATGCGGAACGCAAAGTAGCTCACGAGCACGAAGAATGCGAAGAAGAGGGCCATGCTCACGATGTTGAAGTCGAGCGCCTGCAGAACGGCCAAAAGGGATCCGAAAATTCCGAGCGTGAGGAGCCCGTAGAGTACGGCAAAGGTCTTTACGAGCCGCTTCTTGCTCCTGATCGTGATCTTCCGTGTATCCGCACCGTGCAAAACGCTGTTCATGCCGCGAATGATCGCGTCTGTATTTTCCTTGCCCATTGACCCCGCAAAGTATGTAAGACTGAAGAGAAGCGCGGGATGGAAGAGAATATTTACAAAAAGCGGAAAATGCACCCCTCCACCGAGGATAAACGCTTCGTACGGCAACTCAATAACGAGTGCAAGTATGAATTTTGTGAACAAAAGATACCACACTGCGCGAAGGCCACTGGAACGAGTTTTTTTGTTTTCGCGCGCGTACTTTTGGCTCAGAAACGCTCGTGTCTCGCTTTCGAGCCTCTCCGAGTTCTCAAAGAGCGAGGTCGCTCCGACAGGATCGCGACGCACGAACTCGCGTATGATGCGGAAGTAGACGCTCTCGTTTTTTATCTTCTGAGCGATGTGCCAATGCGTCGAGTCATCTACCTGCTTGCGTATGTAGGCCACAATTGCCGGCATCTGAGGGATGAGCGCCTCCACGCCTTCACCGTCGCCCTTCCACTGAGGAACATACCAAATCCAAAGCGAGTATCGAAGCGACGCGTCATCCTCTCCCAAAAGTGCGCGGCGACACGCGCACCGCGTTTGAATATCGACGTCGATCGTCGAGAGGTCCGGCGCAACAATGCGAGGTCGAACAGTCTTGTACAGTGCTTTTGCGGTGGCGTCGTCCCGATCGTATTCTCCTGGTATCAACACCGATTCGATGTCGCCAGCTACGAAAGAAAGTATTGATCTCTCGAGCGAATTGGAGCCCTTTAAGTGCGGACGAATGCGAAAGAATTTGGCGAGACTCTGATCGACGAGTCGCAACGAATCTTGCGTTAAATCTTCAGCCCGTACGTATCCGCCATCCACAATCTCCGCAAGAATGGAGTGGGCATCGATCTTCCTGTTTTCGATCAATATTCTACGCTTGAGAATTCTCTCGATCGCACTGCGGCGAATCGCGTGCTCCTCCTGGTAATCGACGAGGTATCTAATTTTTTCGTAGAGCGTGGCGGCAGCGCTCACGACCTTATGCGTTTCAATCGTAATACCCCCCGATTCGGGGACTTCGCGCTCCGCAAGCGCTCGTGCACCCGCGAGGAGATCTTGAATTGGCTGGGCAAGGGGCGGCATGAGAGAAGTGCCTTTCGGCTCATTACGGGAGTCGTATTGTGACATATTTCTGGGACCTGCGCAACCCCATCGATCCCACAGCTACCGAGTTTTTTTCGCCTGCTTGGCTACCCTTTGTGCGCCCGCGACGATGCCAGACTTCACTATGCGAGCCGATTTTGCGATGGATTTCCAATGTTTTTTGAGATCTCGAGCAAGCGCCTGGACTTCCTTCTTCCCCTCCGGAGAGGTTTTCACGTATGTCTCGGCGACCGAATCAATAATCTCACGATAGATAGGCTCGCTCACGGCTTTTGCCGCATTAATCTTTTTCACCACATCAGCCTTCATTTTGGCCGCCCAATCTTTGGCGCGCTTCTGGTTGGCCTTCCCCTTCGGACCAAGAAATGCGTATGCCCCTGCCGCAGCAGCAGCGAGCCCCGCCCCAACTAGTGCCAATGCAACCACATTTGAACCTTTTTTTGATGTTGCCTTTTTCATATTTAGAAGAACTTATTCATAATGCTATGCGCTACACTCTATCACTTTTACTCGCGCGTCGCTTCCGCGCGGGCGGAAAGAACATCCTGAACATCATATTATCTTCGAGTCGCTCGCGCAGGTCATTGATAAATTCCTCAGAATCTTTCACACTCCCCTTCAGCATCTCCGTCAGTAGGTAGAGATTTCTTCCTGCTCGAACAAGGTAGTAAAGCAGAAACGCAATCAGAACCGTTGTGAGAATTGTCGAGAGGGAGGAAATAAAGAAAAACATGTCTGCCTTGATGAGAGTTTCCATATGATATTTATAGCATACTCATCTGCCCCCCACCCGCTATACCAAAACGGGGCGACCGTCGAGCGTAATCATGAGGGCGAATAGCAGCAGCACGATGAGTGAGACAAAAAACATCGAGCGCGCCCAGCGTTTAGTGTCTTCCACCCAAAACCCCCGAACGCACAGGACGAACCACGCGAGACTGACAGGCATGAGGACGATAAGGTATGCAAATCCCACGTACCCTTGGAGCGCGAGCGAGCTCGCCGCCCCAATAAAAAGCGCGAGATACACTGTCATGCGAATCTTGGTCGTTCGTATCCCTTTTTGAAGCGGCAACACGGGTATGCCCGCGGCTGAATATTCCTCCATGCGACGCAGCGCGATTGCAAAGAAGTGAGGCATTTGCCAAAAGCACAAAATAAAAAAGAGCGTGAGCGCACCAACGTCAAATGTATTGCTCGCGGCGCAGTATCCAACGACAGGCGGCACTGCCCCCGCAATGCTTCCTACCTCGGTGGCATACATGGTGTGCCGCTTTGCCCAAAGACTGTATACGATCACATACACCACGAACCCGACGGCGGCGGCGGCAAGCGCGAAGCGATTTGTAAACATCACGAGCAAGAATATTCCAAGCGCAAGGAGGGCAGCGCCGAATACAAATGCGCCTTGCACGGACACAGATTCGTCGACGAGATGGCGATTCTTGGTCCGATGCATCTTCGCATCAATGTCTCGATCAATGATGTTGTTGAATACGCAGCCCGACGCCATCACACACACAAGACCTATCAACATGGCAAAAAAAGCGCTGGCCGAAGCTCCGCTTGCGGCCCCAAGCGCAAATCCTCCCACAGCGACGACGGTGTTTCCGGAGACGATGCCAAGCTTTGTAAGTGCAATGTATTTCTTAATCACGGCGGTAGTGTTCAGAGTGCCTATTGATCGAGCATATAGGCATCCATCATGTCTGGCGGCATCATGTTGTAATCGAGGTTATTCATAATCCACAACGACCCTACCACTACCGCGAAAACGAGAAATCCCGCAAACAAAAAGGAAAGCAGCTTCCACTCCGGTCTCGCCTCCTTGTCCATGTGCAGGAAAAAGACGAGCTGAACCGCAAGCTGCACAAGGGCGAGAAAAATCAGTGCAGCGATAAGCGAGGCCCGGTTCGCGCCAATAATACGCGCATTTCCCGACACGAGAGAGAACGCAATAAGCGTAAGCATGATCGAGAGCGCGTATCCAAATACGTAGACGTGGATACCCCCCCGCTGCCCCGTCCTATCCGCGTTCGAGTTTGTCTTCATACAAAACTCATGAGATACACGATGGTAAATATAAAGATCCACACGACGTCCAAAAAGTGCCAGAACAGCGCGAAGCACGTCAGTCGACGCACTGCGCCCGCATTCATTCCCCATCGATATGTCTGCGCAATGAGCGTACCGAGCCACACAATACCAGCAAAGACGTGGAGTCCGTGGGTGCCGACCAAGGTAAAGAATGCTGAGAGAAACGCGCTTCGCTGCCAATCATTTCCCTCAAGCGCAAGCTGGGAAAACTCTTTTAGTTCGAGAAAGAGGAACGCGACGCCGAGGAGAAGCGTCACCGCGCCCCACAAAAAAGCTCCGTGCGATCCGCGCCTTGCATGGTAGAGCATGAGCCCAGCGGTAAAGCTGCTCGTAAGAAGAATGAGGGTTTCCCATAACACGAACGAAAGATCAAAAAGCTCGCTGCCTGCAGGACCACCAAACGTGTTGTTGCGCAGCACGGCGAACGTCGCAAAGAGACTCGCAAACAAGAGACAATCACTCATCAGGTATATCCAAAATCCCAGATACACTCCGTCTTCGCGCTTTGTGTGGTCCTGCGTATTGTTCATAGCTGTTTGTGTGCGTGAACGGCTTCAAGGCGCGCGACTTCCGCAGCGGTCACGCAGTATTCTGTATCACGATTCCACGAGCGCGCGATTATGAATACCGCGACACCCACTATGCCGAGTATAGCGAGCCACGCGATGTGCCAGATGAGCGCAAAGCCACATACGAGACTCATCAGCGCAATATATATTCCAAGCGGCGAGTTTTTCGGCATCATGAAGTCTTCGTACGGCTGCGCCTCACGCTCATGCCCGCCATGTTTCCATCCCCAGAGCGGATCGCGACCGTCGACGCGCGGAATAACGGCGAAGTTGTAAAACGGAGCAGGAGAAGGAATAGACCATTCGAGCGTGCGCCCAAACCACGGATCGCCGGTCGTATCTCGATTTTTCTTCCGATCCCGAATACTGACGATCATTTGAGCAACTTGAAAGACGAGCCCCATAGCGATGATGGCCACGCCGAACGCCGCGACAATAAAGAGCGCTTGCCACCCCGTCTCGGCGCCGTAGTGGCTGAGGCGTCGCGTCGCTCCCATAAGCCCAAGAATGTAGAGCGGGGTAAATGCTACGAAGAATCCTACGACCCAGCACCACACCGCATACTTGCCGAGGCGCTCATTCAATTTGAACCCGAATATTTTTGGAAACCAGTACGTGATGCCGGCAAAATAGCCGAAGAGTACGCCGCCGATAATCATGTTGTGAAAGTGCGCAACCAAAAAGAGACTGTTGTGGAGCTGGAAATCGAGAGCGGGAATGGCAAGCAAGACCCCCGTCATTCCGCCGAAGGTAAACGTCGCGACAAAAGCCAAGAACCACATGAGCGGAGACGAAAACACAACCCGCCCTCGGTACATGGTGAAAATCCAATTGAAGACCTTGACCCCCGTCGGTATCGCTATAACCATCGTCATGATGCCGAAGAAGGCGTTCACCTTGGCGCCCGCGCCCATTGTAAAAAAGTGGTGAAGCCAGACAAGAAAGGAGAGGACGGTGATCGACATCGTCGCCCAGACCATGGAGACATACCCGAACAACCGCTTCTGGCTGAAATTTGCAACGACCTCAGAAAAGACACCGAACGCGGGAAGTACCAAAATGTACACTTCGGGGTGTCCCCATGTCCAAATGAGATTGATGTACATCATCGGATTGCCTCCGAAATCTGAAGTAAAGAAATGCATGCCGAGAAGCCGATCGAGCGAAAGCATGCCGAGCGTCGCGGTAAGGACGGGAAACGCAGCGATAACGAGCATCATGCTGCCGAGCACCGTCCACACGAAAACCGGCATTCGCATGAGCGTCATCCCTGGCGCGCGCATGGTGAGAATCGTCGTTGCAAAATTGATTCCCGAAAGGAGACTTCCGACTCCCGATATTTGCAGCACCCATATGTAGTAGTCGATTCCCACACCTGGACTGTACGCAAGACCCGAGAGCGGCGGATACGCGAGCCACCCTGCTTTTCCGAATTCTCCAAGCACGAGCGAGAGGTTCATCAATACGGCACCCGCGACAAAGAGCCAGAAACTAAGCGAGTTGAGAAACGGAAACGCAACATCGCGCGAACCGATCTGCAAAGGCACGATAAGGTTGATAAGACCAAACATGATAGGCATGGCGACGAAAAAAATCATGATCACGCCGTGCGCGGAAAATATTTGATCAAAGTGGTCGGGGCTAAGGTATCCGTACGAATCGCCGACCGAGACTGCCTGCTGCGCACGCATCATGACCGCATCGGCGGTTCCGCGCAGCAACATGACGACAGCGACGATGATATACATGACCCCGATCTTTTTTGGATCGAGCGACGTGAGCCATTCATTCCATAGCCACGACCACCGTTTATGATACGTAAGAAAAAATACGATGGCCGCTCCTGCGAGCGCCATAAATACGGTAGCGCCAATCACGATCGGGTCGTGCGGGAGTGCTTCAAACGTGAGTCGGCCAAACATATGTCAATTATGATACATGTTCTCCGTTTTACCCTCTCCTCGCGGAGGCTTTGTGAATTTGTCGAGCACGTACTCAAATAGTCCTGGCTCTGTTCCCGCATAGAAGCGCGCCGGCTCCTCCACACTCGGCTCCATAAGTGATCCGTATGTATCGCGATCGAGCACCGCACTCCCCGTTTGCACAGACTGAACCCATTGATCAAATTCCTTTTCCGATGACGCGCGCACGGTGAATTTCATTCCCGCAAATCCTGCTCCGCTGAAGTTGGCGGATGCTCCCGCGTAATCCCCTGGCTCGTTCGCCTCAATATGAAGTTGGGTCACCATGCCCGCCATCGCATATATTTGACCCGCAAGCTGCGGAATCCAAAAAGAATTCATGGGCGCATCGGCAGTGATCTCAAATCGGATCGGTCGATCTTCTGGAATTTGAATAAAATTGACGGTCGCAATATTCTGTTCGGGGTATAGAAAGAGCCACTTCCAATCAAGCGCAATGACGCGTATCACAAGGGTGTTCTTGGGCGAGGCGAGCGGGCGAAATGGGTCAAGCACGTGACTGCTCTGCCAGGTAATCACGGCAAGAATGCCGATGATGATTGTTGGCACCCCCCACCAAACAAATTCTTCCATCTTATTGTGATCCCAGTTTGGAAGGTACCGCGCCTTGGTATTTGACGCTCGATACCTCCACGCGATGACGGCGGTAAGAATGAGTACAGGGATGACGACGGTGAGCATGAGTACCGTCGCAGTGAGCATGATGTCTCGCTGCTGCAGAGCGATCGTGCCCTTCGGATCAAGCAATACGAGCGTACCAAAGAGTGGCACGCCCTCCACTGCGTCGAAGACTCTCAATGCCATTGCACCCATCGTACCACTTACGATCGCGTTGGGGGCGCGGCTTCGGGAATAAGTGCGTCGACAAGTTCAATAAGAATGCGACGATTGTTTGGAGTAATACTGAGCGCTGCCGCCGCATCGCGCGCCCTCTGTGCATGCGCCTGTACCGACAAAAGCACTCGCGATCGCGCATTCGTCGAATCGATGATTGTCCGTACGTGAGCAACCTCTCTATCGGTGAGCTGCCTTTCTAGTCCGTAGAACCTGTCGAGTTCGCGCGGATTCTGAAGCGCACGACGAGCGAAGATAAACGGCAGCGCGCGTTTACGCTCACGAATATCGCCGTACGCATCTTTGCGCGTTTCGCTCGCCGGACTCCAAATCGACCGATAATCGTCCGCGATCTGAAAAGCAATGCCGATCGTCGTGCCATATTCCCGCAGGTGTTTGCGCTCGCGTATGCTCTTCCCCGCCGCAACGCCCGCTACTTCTACCGAGGCACGCACGAGCGCAGCCGTCTTTCGCTCAATCATGTGCAAGTACTGCTTCTCGCTCACCACACGACCCGCGCGAGACGAACTTAATTCAAAATCAAGATATTGCCCTTCGATCACTTCTCGAAACGCTTCAAACAAAATTTCCGATCCACTCGCAGCAGAGGCGGCCTCATTTGCGATCGCAAAAAGTGCGTCTCCAGCGTTGATCGCATGCGCTTCACCGCACAGCTTCCAGAGGCTCGGCCTCCCACGGCGCATCGCGCTCCTGTCTTCCACGTCGTCGTGAATGAGCGACGCGTTGTGAAAAAGCTCAATCGCGAGTGCCGCGTCGAAGGCTTTCTCGCGAGCGCCGTACATTTCTGCAACGAGAAGACAGAGCGCAGAGCGGAATCGTTTGCCGCGGTCAATACCGTTCTTTAATTTGAAAGTGTGATCGGCGTACCCGAGCGCGTAACCGAGCATTCCGTACATGCGCGCGGCGGGACCACGCGCTCGCTTTCGCAACAAATTCTTGATCGCCGCATCTACTCCCTTGCCTGCTCCAACAAGGGCCTTCTGTGCGCGTTTTCCCTCCGACTCTTTAGCCATGCCGGCATCATACTGCATCTCGCGATTTGCCCCCAGCGCGCGCTCTGCGCGCGCGTTTTTCGCTCATAAAATACGGTATGATGACGCTATGATCTATGAAGCGCTGCTCGCCTTTCATGTTGCGATCGGCATAATCACGGGCGCTCTCGCGACGTACGCTGGAATCATACTCTGGCGGTCCGACGAGAGGCAGTATCGACCAGTCGCGCTCGGCATCGCATACCTCGCCGGCTTTGAAATCCTTTCGGGGGTGATGCTCTCTGTCTTGTCGCTCGAAATTTCCGCCATTTCACTGTGCGCCAATATTGCACTGTACCTTTCGCTTGTTTTTGTCGTCGAGGTCCTTCTTTTCCTTCGCATGAAAAAAGTCGCACGCGGCTTTCCTTTGATCGCCGTTGTTTCTCCATCCGCCTCGGGCCTCGCCTTTCTCCTCGCAGCAATCGCTCGCGGATTTTAGAGCGCGCCCTTTTGCGTATCGTCTCTATGCTTTGTTTTTTTGTACGATATGGATAATAAGCCGCTCGATGTCGCGTACTTCTCAATGGAGTTTGCTTTTGACGACCGATTTCATAATTACGCCGGTGGGCTCGGAGTACTCTCCGCCGACACCATGTACTCGTCCGCCGACACGGGCCTAGCCGTAGCCGGAGTCACCTTGTGGTACCACCAGTTTGACGACCCAGAAAAAATGCTCGACGCGGCTCCATACATGAAAAAACGCGACGAGACAGTCGAGGTGCAAATCGAAAACAGAATGGTGAAAATCGCGATCTGGGAGTATGAGGCGAAGGGGGCCGGTGGCAAGAGTGTTCCCGTACTTTTTCTAAGCTCCTATCATCCCGAAAACAAGCACTGGGATCGCGATCTCACGAAGCACATCTACGCGTCAGACCGATACACGCGCCTCGGACAAGAAGCGATCCTCGGTATTGGGGGCTATCGCGCACTTAAGGCATGCGGATTCGGACCGATCAAACGCTACCACATGAACGAAGGCCATACTGCCCTAATCGGCCTTGAGCGCCTGCGCGCCAACGGATTCAACTACGATGTGGTGCGCACGAAATCTACATTTACTACCCACACGCCCGTCGCAGCCGGGCACGATTACTTCGACTACCAACTCGCACGAGCGTCGGTAGGCTACATACTCCCGCACAATATCCAAGACTTGGCGACGCACGATACGTTTGGCATGACGCAGCTCGCGATGAACCTCAGCAGCCGCATCAATGCCGTTTCGCGCACGCATCGCGATGTCACTCGCCTCATGTTCCCCGGCCGCGACATCGAATACGTGACCAACGGCGTCTACCATCCACGCTGGATCGGAGAACCGCTCTCAAAACTCTACAATGAGACAATCGCGGGCTGGCAAGAGAACCCTGCTCTCTTTGAAAAAATATTTGACGTCCCTGAGCAGCGCATCATCGCGGCGAAAAGAGAACAAAAACGGTCGCTCATCGAATGGATCAACGCGATCCCGCGTTGCGTATGTACGGCCGACGCGACGGAGGACGACCGCTTTCACGAGGACACGCTCACCATCGGTTTTGCGCGCCGGTTCGTCCCCTACAAGCGGCCCGATCTCATTTTCAAAGACCTCGACCGCCTGCGCGCGATCGGGTTTCGTAAAGTGCAGTTTGTCTTTGCTGGTAAGTGCCACCGAGACGATATGTACTGCAATCAAATGCGGGAAACTATTCAACATCTGGATGGCGAACTGCGCGGGCAAATACGGGTGGCCGTCGCCCCCGATTACAATCTTGAAACGGCAAAGCGACTCGTCACGGGCGTTGATGTGTGGCTCAATAATCCGATACCACCACGCGAGGCGAGCGGCACGAGCGGCATGAAGGCCGCGGTCAATGGCACACTCAATGTATCAATTCTCGACGGATGGTGGACCGAAGGGTTTGAGATGCGACCGAAAGCGGGATGGGGTGTGGTTGGCAATTCGGGCGAAGGCGAAGGCGATGCGCTGCGAGATAACGCGGGGCTACTGGGCGCACTCGAAGACGCGGTCCACTGCTACTATGAACGACCAACCGAATGGCACGAACGCATGAAGCATGCGATCGCGCTCACGAGTTACTTCAATACACACCGCATGCTGCGCGAGTATCAAGAGCGTGTGTGGCGGTCGTGAGATTGCCTCGCGATCCCCTCAGCCACGTGAAGAAATGCGGTCGGCATGATACCCTGCTACGACTCACCGCCTATGAAAACATCACCGAAAAACCGCAATCGGCCTGCCCGCGGCCATATTCCGACACGCAACGGCCTTACGCAAAACAAATTTGGCTTTGACGTCCTTTCTGACAACCCTTTCACCATCTTCCCCTATCTCCAGAAGCGTGCGCGAGAATGCTTGGACGTGTCCGAGATTCTCGATCTCTCCCGAGGAGATCCGGGGCTCGGCTATTCTCCGGCGCAACGAAGTAGGCAATTTTTTGGATTTCTCTGCATTCTCGATACTGCACTCAATAGCAACGAAACTGGGTTTCGGGTCCACACTGCAAAAAAGGCCGACCTCTCCAAAGTGATGGACATGATCCGCAAGGCGGCGAACGCTTCGTTTAAACCGCGCGTAGCGCAAGAAGGCCTCGACACGCTCGATGACGTGTGCAAAAAACTCATCGCGCTTGCTGCGGCAGAGGGCACGAAGCTTACGAAGCTCGATGTGCTCAAGGGAATTTTCAACTACTCGACACTTCTCGGTGGCACCTATCACACGCCGCAGGGAGAAAAGATCGTGCGTATCGCGGTCGCGGGCGCGTACCGGAAAACGCTTGCTCACAAAGACATTCGATCCGGCGATCTGATCTTCACGCTCGGAGTAAACGACGCGATTGGCAGCATTTTCAAAATGCTCGGCACCGAAGGGCTCGGCTTTTTGAAGCCCGGCGATACGGTCGCCGCGTCCTCACCTGGGTATTCCCCGTACTACAACGAGATCATCGCGCGGAAGCTCAAGATCGCCGAACTCCCGATCGCCGCCAATACGAAGCATGATTTTGATGAGGCAGAGCGAGTGAAAGGTATCAAAGCATTCTTCTTGATTTCTCCCAACAACCCGACAGGCATCGCCTACAGCCGCGAGGCCGCGCAGCAACTCGCGCGAATGGCGGAGAAAAATGATGCGATCATCATCGTCGACGAAGTGTACGCGTCGTTCTTTGATGACTTCCAATCAATTTGGAATCTTGCAGAGAAACGCACCATCCGCCTCGCTGGTCGTAGCAAGATAGAACGCAGCCCCGGCTTGCGTTTCGGCGATGTCCTCATCACAAAAAAAACCAACGACTATCTCACACATCACCTTCTCAAAAATCATCTCGTCGGCCAGGATTTCCGCACCTACTATCTCGGGGCCAAAGCGCCCGGAGGAATGCACGGCAGCTTCCAGCACACCGCCGCAGTGCCGGGGCCAAGTCAGATTCTTGGAATGCTCCATATTTTACTCGGCGAACGCGATCGGCGCGCATACATAGCGATGGTGCGAAAAAATATGACCGCATTCTTCAAGGAGCTCGGCCTCCCACATCACGGTGAAATGTACTACGGTCTTTTCGACCTCAATCGCGTGCCCGGCTGCAACGCGCAAAATATTTCAATCAATCAAAAACTTTTCGAGCTCGCCACGCGCCACGGAGTCATCCTCATTCCCGCGATGCGATTTTTTTCGGAGGTCGCCCAAAAAGCTGGGGACAAATCAAATTTTGTGCGCGTGAGCCTCCCCAACCTTCCCACTTCGCGCGTCAAAGAGGCTGCCCGCCGGATCCGCACGTACCTCGAAAATCCAGGCGCCTGAAATACAATCGACGTTTGTCGGATTAAAATAGCGACAAATATTGAAAGACAGTTCGATGAAAAAAGGCGGCCGTACGGGGGAGCGTACGGCCTAGTCGGGGGGTGAGATCAGCAGGAGTCTTGGCAACTTCGTATCACCTGCAGGGCCCCTCGTGAAGGATGATACCGGTGGCATCATTCACGCAGTAATATTGGATCGTTGGCGGCACGTAGTACACTGGCGGCGGGGTATAGTAGTACGTTGGCGGCGCGTAGTACTGATAGGGTTGCACGTACTGCTGCTGATGTTGCTGCCAGCGGTGCTCATAGCGGTAGTTATATTGCCAGCGCTGCTGTGCCTGCGCCGGCGATCCCAGCCCGAGGACCAACATGACCCCCAGAATCAGTCCGAAAAGACCTTTCGAGCCCATGGATTCCTCCTGCTCGCTGTGCGCAGAAAATACTGCGCATACTGAAACTATCCCACACTCATGGATAAAAACAAGGAGTCGTCCCAATACACCTTCAGCCTCAATGCTTCGCACTCGACTATGGCATCCCGATGAGACCCAAGACAATAATGAGCACGTTTGCAAGGTATTTACTGACGAGACTGACTGGCTCTACGCTCTGCGATTCTGGCGGCGGTTGCATATCTGGCGGGGGCATCATCATGCTGTCACCCTGCGGAATGGTGTAGCCCTGTGGCACGCCCTCTGTGTAGTACGTGCCCCCTTCTCCCGGCCGTTGATACGATTCGGGAGGAGGAAAGTATCCTTCCGGCCGGAAATCCGGCGGCAGTCTACTGGGATCGAAACTGCCCGAGCGCATCTGCGACTCGATTTCTGCTCGCATCAATGCTTCCATCTCCATTCGGCGAGCATCATACTCTTCGTGATATTCTCGACGATACTGCTCTTCAAACATGTGATTGCCGTCTGGTGCTTGCCCGTCCTGCGTCATGGGCGGGATCATCCCGTCTCTTTGCGGATCACCACTCTCCGGGCGCTCCCACTGTCCCTGATCATTGAGGAATCCATCTCCCATCTGCGCTTGCATGCACGCACGAATTTCATTTTCTCTCGCGGACGGATCAAGCTCCCCACTTCGCATTCGGGCTTCAAAATCATCACCAAACACCGTTCGCATACAATCCGCCGCTGCCGAACTCGGTCCAAATGGTCCGCTGCGGATTTGTCCTCCCATCACTTCCCTAAAACATTGCGGCAATATTTCACCCAACCTCGGACTCACGAACCCTTCGCCACTTCGTATTTTTCCTAGTGTCTCACTGCCTATCGCCGCTTCTATACAGGAGAGAACTTCCGGTGGCGCTTTCTCAAGCGCGGCTTTCGCGTGCTCCATTCCCTCTGCCATACGCTCTTTGTCTTCCTCCGACATTAGATTGTGCTCCATGGCAAAAGCGATGCATTGCTCGCGGTGCGACTCGTCTTCACAATATGCTTCGCACGCACGACCTCGACATCCACCGGGACCCGTGCCTCCCGTCTTGCGAAACATTTCAACCTCCTTTTCATTCATGAAGCCCGCTTGTACCGCAAATTCTACGCATTCTTCCATGTGCCCCTCGCCCTCGCAGTACGCTCTGCATTCTTTCTCTCCTCGACACCCGCCCGGCATGGAGCCACCTGACTCGAGATACGTTGCGACCTTTTCTGCCTCCGCGAGCTCCTCATCGCTCATGATCCCGGCCTGTTTTGCAAAACTTAAGCATTGCCGGATATGAGCAGTGTCTTCGCAATAGGACTCGCATGATTCTTTAGAAGTACATCCGCCGGGTCCCGTGCCGCCAAGCCGTGCAAATTCTCGAGCCTCCCGTGCTTCTCCCACGCTCATGAGACCGTGCGTCTCCGCGAAAGCCACGCATTCTGAAATGTGCGAGAGGCTATCGCAGTAGGTGTGACACTCGCTCTTGTTTTCACAATTCCCGAGTTCGGCTATTGGGTAGGTGATGGTAGAAACCTGTGCACTCGCAAGTACTGCGGAGAGTATAAAAAATGCGCTTATCACCATTGCGCCTCCCGTAAAAAAAATCTGACGCGTGGTGCTCGTCATGTTATTCAAAGGGGTTCTTGTACCCCTCAAACGGATTGGTCTGGGGCAACTTCTCTGCAGGCGATTCGACCGCTCCCGACACCTGAGCTCCGATATCAGGGCTCGTGTCTAGTACTGGTGTTTGTGTTTGTATTTCAGGAGATTGCGGCGTAAGTGAATAGAGGAAATACGCGATTACACCGAGAATGACGAGTGACACCGCCGCTCCTAGGACGACGCGCATATCGAGGCCGCTTGCGGTCTCGTTTGGTTCCATCAGTCTATAGTACCACCTCGCAATACCCTCACATCAAGATATCCACTCCGCCCCCGTATGGTTACCATCCACCCGAGGCGCCGCCGCCGCCGGAGCGACCTCCGCCGAATCCTCCGAAGCCGCCGCCGGAGTGGTGTCCCGTGCCGCCTGCCCACCAGGGCGGTCGAGTGCCTACTCTCGTCGCATTCGCGTACGCGTGCGAGACGGCGTAATCAAAGAGCGAACCAACCACGACGAGCACAGCTGTCACAAAAAAAGCGATCAATGTACTCGAGATGAAAAAAGCCCAAAGCGTCGCGCCTACCACGCCGCCGAGAATTCCCCCCGCGTACCACGATTTACTCCGCCCCAAAATCGCCGCAAGCCACTGCAGAACAAAAAATACCGCCACGAATATCCACTCAAAATTATTAAATAGCAACGTCGAAAGCGACTCACCACCTGCGGATGCAACATATTCTCCCCTTGTCGCTGACATAATCGAATTCACGCCCGTGAGCGCAGCTCCGTCGTAATCTCCCTGTTTCAAAAGCGGCGTCATGTCTTCGATAATCTGTGCTGCAATGCTATCGGGGAGCGCGCCCTCGAGGCCGTACCCCACCTCGATGCGAAGCTTTCGATCTTCGATTGAAAGGAGAAGCAATACGCCGTTGTCATTTTTGGAGGTACCGATTTTCCACTCCTCAAAGAGTTTGACCGCGTAGTTCTCAATGTAATCGCCGCCCATGTTGGCGACGGTGACGAGCGTGATCTCATTGCTCGTCGAAGCGGCAAATGCGGCAAGATCGGATTCGATCTGTCGCGTCGCACCTTCACTCAAGACGCCGGCAAAGTCATTTACATATCCTTGCGGCGATCCGGGGGAAGCGTACGCGAGGGCGAGAAACGGCGCGGCCCAAAGGGCCGCGCCGACGAGAAATCCCCCACACGCCGTGCGTGCAGTAGGCATTTTAGAGATTGACGACCGGAGCGTCCTCGGCACCCTCTTTTGCCTCAAAGAGCGCTCGCGCCTCAAATCCAAACATACCCGCTACGAGCGCACCCGGAAATGTCTTCACCTTCGTGTTGTACGCTCCGATGAGCTCGTTGTATCGCATGCGCTCTACCGAGACGCGATTCTCCGTCCCCGCGAGTTCAGCCATGAGTGATTGAACCGTGTCAACCGATTTCAACTGCGGATAGTTTTCCATGATTGCGAGCAATCTGCCGAAGGTCGATTCCACCTGCCCAGCAGCCGCCGCTTTCTGATCAGGAGTCGTCGCGCCCGCGTACCGTGCGCGCGCGTCGGCGAGCGCTGTAAAGATAGCCTGCTCTTGCTTCATCGCGCCCTGCACGGAATTCACAAGATTTGGAATGAGATCAAGTCTGCGCTGGTACTGCGACTCCACCTGCCCCCACTGCGTATCGATCGCGACGCCCCCACGCACGAATCCGTTGTAGCTCGAAACGAGATACAGACCAATAACAACAACGAGGCCTACGAGGCCGAGCAGCCACATGAGCCCGCTTCCCTTTTGATGCGTTTTCATATGCGGCAATTATACATAATCCTTCGTCACCCGCGAGCATACAAACCTCTTAGTATATTTCCTTACAATAAAGACAAAAGTCACCGTGAGGCGACCTTCGCCCGTTGGTGACTTTTTTTGTGCCGCTGGGCCTAGCTTGATCTGCCAAGCTTGCGCCTCCAGTCGGCATCGAAAGTACGATAATCGCAGGTGATCTCCTCGCCGGGCTGGATATCGCGAATCGCGATTGAGTACCCTAGCGTACCGGCCTCGTGGATCTCGCGAGTGTTCGGATCGTCCGCGTGATTGGTGTACCGATCATTGTCGGCGCACAAAATCCACTCACCCGTGTGCATATCCTTGAAGCTGTGCCCACGCAACTGATCCCGCTGCACCGCGGGCAGGCACATGAGCGCGGCATCCCCAATGGTGATGTCGTAGCCTGGGGTCACCTCCCAAATCCGAGCACCCCTCTGAATGAAGGCTTCGGCGAAAAGGCCGAGGCCATGTATCTGACTTGGCTTCACTGTAGCTAGAACGAGCAGCATCGAATGCCTCCCTATGCGCACTATTGCGCAGCCACAGCTATACTCCCTTATCTCCCATCCGTCAAACCATTTCGTGAGATCAGATCAAATCCAGCTGAAGTAAATTATTCTGCGTTACGATACTATGTACCGGATGACATGCAAAAGGATCGGTATATTTGTTCTCGGAATCGTAATGCTCACGCTTCCACACGCTAGCTATGCGCAAGCGGAGGTCATCCCCGACGTAATGACCTTCACGAAAGCCCGCGTGGTTGAAGTGCAGAATCAGCGCACCGAAGAAATTCCTGGGACAGAAACGCCCGCCGAAGTACAGACGCTCACCGTAGAGATCCTGCGGGGGGAGGAAAAAGGCAAAGTCGTGACGTTTGAAAATGATTACATCCAGCTCTCCGAGGGCGAGACGTTTTACCTGCGACATATCACCAACTCGATTGACGCAATGGACCGCTATACCGTCGCGGATCCATATCGTCTCGACATCTTGATCGGGCTCGGCATCGCATTCCTCATACTCGCCGCTTTTTTTGGAGGCATGCAGGGCGTCCGCGGACTCGCAAGTCTTGGCGGAAGTCTCATTCTTATTTTTTATCTTCTCATACCAGGAATACTTGGCGGTCTCTCGCCGGTACTCGTCGCAATCGGCGTCGCGACACTAATCATTATTGTGGCGTCCTACATTACGCACGGTTTTAACACCACGACCTCGGCGGCGGTTTTTGGAATGATCGTGACGGTCCTCATCACCGGCTTGGCTGCTTACCTCGTGATGATTTCGGCAAATCTTTCGGGCTACACGTCGGATGAAAACGTGTATCTCAACTTCAACACGCACGGCGCGATCGACATGGTCGGGCTTCTTTTCGGCGGCATCATGATCGGCCTCCTCGGCGTACTGTACGACAGCGCCATTAGTCAGGCGGTGGCGGTCGAGGAGCTCTTCCGAGCGGGAGCGCACATGGAGCGGCGTCATGTGTACAAGCGCGCAATCCGCATCGGCCGCGAACACATCGGAGCCCTCATCAACACGCTCGCAATCGCGTACGTCGGCGCAGCACTTCCCCTACTTCTTCTTATTTCCAATTCAACGTCGGCGGGACTCGCGTTTGTGCTCAACAGCGAACTCTTCGCGACAGAAATAATCCGCGTTCTCATCGGTTCTATTGGCCTCATCCTCGCCGTACCAATCACAACACTCATCGCGTCCCACATGCTTGTGGGGCTTCGCGGCGTGCCGGCTACTCACGAGAGCCACCATCACTAGCCGATGCCCAATATGCAAATATAGCGCCTTATGTGGATTTCATTCGGTATCGTAGCGTGGCCCTTGTGGTACTTCGGAGGCATGAGCGCTTACTCCTCCGGGCAAGGCTGTTACGAGCGCGTACCCATTCCCCGCAAAGGAGTCCGAGTCCGAAACGAAGGGCACTCAATAGATTCTAGACGCGAGACAACGAAAATATACGGGGCTTTAAACCACGCTGCGATACCCTGTAACAAACCACGTGCTCGACGGCATCCAGACACCATCATCTTTTTTATATGGCTCGAGCGCCCGTGCAACTGTGGATTTGATTTCTGACATTTTCGCGTCAGCGTCTTTCCCCGCGAGCCGAATGACTTCCCCAGCGGGACCAATCGCGAGGGCAAACTCCATCGCCTCCTCTGGATCCTTGCCGATTTTCATATCTATATCATGCCGCTCAAGCGAAACGCGCTCAAAACCAGCGTTTTGCATCCACCTGCTTGTGTCGTCGGCATCCGCCATCGAGAATGGACCCGGACCACAGGTGGGTGCGTTTGATTGGGGCTCACCGAGATACGATCGTACGATTTTCTCCGCCTCATGCAGCCAGCCGTTATCTTTCTTCTGCCGCCATACCACCATGGTCATTCTCCCTCCTGGTACGAGGGAATTACGAATATTACGAAGTGCGACTGTCGCATCTGAAAAAAACATCGTGCCAAATCGGGCAAACGCGAGGTCGTATGGCCCTCCGAGGTCATCAAGCTGTGCGTCCTTAACGGCAAAGGAAACAGTATCCTTATCCGCATAGTGCTCATTTGCATACGCAATAAAATTGGGTGAGCAGTCTACACCAACAGCGCTCCCCGTATGTGTAGCGATCTCTGCTGTACCGTCTCCAAAACCACATCCAATGTCGATGGCGCGCTGACCTCGCCGAGGCTGTATTCTCTCAAGCGCAACTGTCCCGTGGACCGCGAGCCCTTCGAGAAAAATATATCGAAAGCGACTGAACTTTTCAAAAAGTACGCCGTCCCACGCCTCAATAATTATGCTGTTCTCACTGTCGCGCTTCGTCATAACTCCAGTGTACCAAAGATTGGGTAATTTATAGCTGAGGCTCTCTGTGCTCGACGCAGTGATCGACTATCCAATGCACTATGGGAAACACGACAAGCAGTATCGGGTACGCGGTGGCCCAGGATAAAAGCCAAGAGCCGAGCCACACGTCGCCCATTCGTTCGAACCCAACGGCGCGAGCGGTTGCGATACTCGTGACGATGGCGGTCATGAGCATTGAGAGAATGAGCGGCATCACGAATCTATGCGTCCACCGCGGCAGCTTTTTCATACCTATTGCAGCGTAATGCTCGTTATTACCACAGGATCAATCGGCCTGTCTGCTTCGCCCGTCGGAGTGCCCGCAATCGCAAGCACCACGTCCGCCCCATCAGTCACCCGGCCAAATACAGTGTGCTTCTGGTCGAGAGAATTGTTGTCGTTCACATTGACGAAAAATTGACTGCCATTGGTATCGGGGCCAGCGTTGGCCATGGATATCGTGCCCGCAATGTTGCTGTTGTTGGGGCCTATCTCGTCCGCAAAGGTGTAGCCCGGCCCTCCGCGACCCCAGTAATCTTTTTTTGTATCATCTTTGGAGAATGGGTCCCCACCCTGAATCATGAATCCCTGTATGACGCGATGAAATTTTGTGCCGTCATAGAATCCGCTCTGTGCGAGTTTGATGAAATTGGCTACTGTGTTGGGCGCATCACCGTCAAAAAATACGATTGAAAAATCGCCCTTGTTGGTGTGGAAAATTGCACCTGCAATTCTTTGTGGAGCTTCCGTTGGTGCGGCCGCAGAAGGCGCAGTTGCCGCTATCGGTGCCGGCGCCTCAACGGCCAATGCGGGCTCCACCTCCGCAGTAGTGGCCGCAGCCTGCTGTGCGGACTCTTTCGCAGTCGCAACAATCTCCGAACCAGTATTCTGCCCCATCAAAAACCACGCCCCCGCCCCGACAATTCCAACCAACGCTATCACCACCAAAATATTTTTCATGGCCCGTATTGTATCAAACAAATCTTCCCCATCACTCACCAGTGCCAATTCCAGGACATCGTACCAGCCTCCTTTTCCCTCAATATTAATTATTTAAAAAATGAGAGATTTACTCAAAATTATAATAGTTTGTGGTTACTATCGGGTCATCACGGTCTAAAGTTTTGTTTCCGCAGTTTGGACACTCTGCCTTATCCACCAAAACTCCTCTTGCTATTTCTATTTCTCCACGGAAATTGCAGTTACTGCAAAATACTTTCTGTTTGTATACTCCTTCTCCCATGGCGAAATTATACTGCTTGTTGCGGCGGAGTTCCATCACCAATTCGCGGCACTAACTCCTCAAGTACATAGAGGACGAACTGCCCTCCGAGCTCGCTCAACTCCATTTCGTCGTCATCGTCAAAAGAAGATTTCAGCACACTTGAGCTCGACGAACTTCTACCTTTGGTGGATTTCTTTACAAATTGTCCGTCATAGTTTACGTCTCGCTGTTGTCGTATTACGCCACCTAACTGTAAGTCTCTTATCAGGGTTCTGTACAAATCTGCTTCGGCAGAGTTTTCACGTGGCCGACCTTCTCCTTCTTTTGCAAAAACATTGTCCCAAATACCACCCAGCGATATCCCTGGATTTTTGTACACCACGCCAATTATAGAGATGTGATATTCATGGTATTGAGCAATCCACTTTATAAAAATGCGTACCATGTCGTCTGTACATAATTCAATGGCGGCCGCATTGGTAATGAGTTTCTTAAACTTATCTCGTTTATCAAATGTGCTTACCTCATCCCATGCACGGAAAGTTTCTCGCACCAAAGTCAGGTACTCGGGAGATTGGATGCGACTAAGCACTATTTTTTCAGCCTCTGTGTTTGTGCAGAAATCATCTAACCTCTTGGTGATTTCTTTGAGTGTTTGACCTAGGTTCATTATCTTCTCCCTGTGCTCCATGAGCCACATTTTTTGGAGATTATTGACCTCTTCTTGGTCAGATTCTGCCTGCAAACTAATCAGAGCACTGTAAACCCCGCCAATCCAAGGGATACTTCCAAGCGCCGCACTAAGAATCGCACGATAGTATTGCGCATGCTCTTTGTTTCTCAGTTCAGAGAGAATACCATTCCCGATTCTTTCAAGTGCATCTTGTTTTGCGAGTTTATTATTCTCGCTATCTTTTTTAGATAAATTACCATCCACCATATTTAAGAAAACTACTCCCTCAGCTTATCAATTAAAGATTTATTGGATTCAGCATCCTGTTTGCGTTTGGTTAGTGCCGCTTGAATGCTATTTGCAAGTGAGTTGTTATATTGACTGACGTCTTTTGCAACCCATTCCAGATTTTGCCGTATGACGCCTATGTCACTTTTCCAAAGCTCTTTGATTTTCTCCGGGTCTTTTTCTGTCGTCTCATAATGCATGACAAGATTACCGTTTTCTATTGTTGCTTCAGGTGTTCCTGAAGGGCTGTAAGTTGAAGGTTGGCATTTAAATAGTTCCACTTCGCCGATAAAGGGAACCTTTACGGTTATGGAAAGTCCAGGAACCTGTACAGGGCCGTCTCTAAAGGCCAACCTAGAATGGCCTGCATGTACTGTGACCATTGCCTCATGGGCGTCAATATCAATATTCTTATCGTCAAGAACAGGTACTGTAAGAGAATACTTGGTAAGAAATTGGTCACTAAGCCCTAGGTCACTAATTTTTTCTAATGATGTACCACGTATTTCTTCCTCAAAAGAAGCCCCCTGTTGACGCAGAAAGTGGTCTAAACGATGTTCACGAAACAGGTTCTGTTTACGAGAATGAAACATGTCCACATTTTAGCATTTTTTAGGACTTTTTTTGAGGAAATGGTGTCAAGTACTTTCAGCCCCTCGGAATCATCCCACGAGTTGAGAGTTTGGGGAATGCGAGTTACCGGACACCGAGAATCCGACATGAAAAGCAATATCCCCAGCTCCTTCACTTCACTTGATATTCATGCTCACGATGGATATACTGTGGATGTCTGTCGGTTTTCCATAAACTGACAGGGTATTACATCCAAGGGTGGCCCTCCGCGAGGAGGGCCATTTCTAGTTGTTACCTATCTACGCGCCGGGGAAACGGTGTCAGGAAACGGTGTCAGCAGGAAACGGTGTCAGAGGAAACGGTGTCAGGTACCTTTTCTCCTCATCCAAGGCTCTTCCCCGCGATTATTTAGGAGGAATGGCACCCAACACCAGTTGTCAATTAATTTAGTTTACGTAGAGTACGAAAAAGAAAAGTACGCCGGAAAATATCGAGATCGTCCACGCGCCGATGAAAATTCCCGTGAGCCGCGGGTGGAGGTGGAAAAAATTCTCTCCCCGCTTGTATGCGCGCGCCGCGACGAGGAAGAAGGCGACGAGAGCGATAAACATGAGGAGGGAAAAGGTGCCATGGAATATTGCGAGCGCGATCTCGAAGGGCTCGTGATGTACCTGCGGGTGCTCGGGAGCGTGGCGCAAGGCGCGGGAGGTCATGTACGAGATGTTAAAGAGAATTTCGTACGCGAGCACGACAAAGGCGAACCCGCGCAAGAACACGCTTTCATGGTAGGCGCGGTATATGATGTAAAAAACAGAAGCAGTCACGAGAAGTTCCGTGACGAGCGAGATGACGCTAAAGAGCGGGGCGTCCATGACGACAGTATACGGCAACTTTATCCTATTTGCTCGGCGGGTAGGGCTCGGTCACGGATATTTTGTTCGCCCCCCTCACAAAATCCCTCGACCTCGGAACGAGCCACCTCACCCAAGCGCGAGGCGCGAGGCGAGGGGCGCAATTATAGAGTTGAGCTGCTCTCGAAATGCGGGGGTATTCATGGTGCTGCGCGCAAACTCAAGAGCGCGTAAGAGCAGGAGTCCTTCTTCGTACGCCTCGGGGCGACCTTCCGCCTGAACTCTACGGAGCGTGGAGTGAGCTCTTTTGAGAGAGGATTGGTATTCGTTTTCGCTCTCGGATTCGACAGCCAATGCGCACCGCATGACATCGGCCCCCAGGTTGGCGAAGTAGAATGATGCCTTGTCGACCATACTATTTTGCAAAAAGTTCGGGAATCCGTTGCTCGATGATACTTTGAATTTTGGCACGGAGCTCCTTGTCTTCGATCTCCATGCTGCGACTCCCTTGTGATGGGCGAATGTTAATGAGTGAGACAAATCTAAGTACCGAATCACCTTTTTCATCAGGATAAATGTTGAAACCCCACACATCTTTTTGAGCCGAACCCTCTGCAAGAAGCTTCACGTTTGCATCCATGTGCCACTCGCCGCCGAGCGCGATGATTCCGCGCTCTACATCTGCAACCCCCTTCACCATGTCCGTATATATTTCCCGTGCGAGCACTCGCACGTCCTCCAGTGATATTTGATCCTTAATTATCTTGATATTCATGAAGAAGATCCGTCCCTTGCATGGCGTATGATCTTGGCTCCGCGGGTAGGACTCGAACCTACAACCAACTCGTTAACAGCGAGCTGCGCTA
>CAYTFU010000009.1:0-46228 GCA_964437185.1 uncultured Candidatus Saccharibacteria bacterium
GGCCTCGATAGGCCGTATATTTTTCCCGGTCCCTTTGTGGTGCTGGTCCCGCCGCTCGATACCGTGCCGCCCATCTGCGAAATCCCATCTGACATGAGCTGTGATGGGATCGTAGACATCGTAGACTTTTCAATCATGTACTACTGGTTTGCAAAGCCGAACCCGCCAACGCGAGTAGACCTCAATCGCGATGGTCGAATAGATATTTACGATTTCTCGATTATGGCGTTCTATTGGACACGCTGATTATTGATGCGTATGCGCATTTTATACATTGCGACGGGGGTTCTACTGACTGTGATGCCACTATCCGCGCATGCCGCGTCGTTTGTGAACGCCGCGCCAAGTGAAGGAGGCGGGATCGGCCAGCTCGTAGTACAGACGATAACAATAGATACAGAGGGAGACACTATCAATGCGCTTGAAGGGAAGGTCTCGTACGATCCAAGAAAATTGGAGTACAAGAACTCTTCGACGGGAAACTCCATCATTTCAGCGTGGTTGGAAAATCCAACCGTCGCAAAAGACGGCGAGATCACATTTTCCGGAGTAATTGCGGGTGGATATGGCGGGAAGGGAGGGATCGTTCTCACCTTATATTTTCTTGCGCGGGAGGTCGGGGTTACGGAGATATCTGTGGATGGAGACGTGTATCGAAATGACGGGAAAGCATCTCGCATTGAAGTGGCGCCGATGAAGAATAGTCTCGTCATCAGTGAGTCGTCTGCTTCGGAATTGGCAGCGGAGAGTATCGTCGACCTCGATCCGCCTTTTCAGTTGAAGACGGTGATAGCGAAGAATCCCGAAATGTTTGGTGGCAACCCCTTCCTGATTGTCGACGCAAAAGATACGAAAAGCGGAATTGCGCGATTCGAATTACTGGAGAGCGATACCCCGATTTCTATGGAGAGGCTTACAAGTGACGACACCCTTTCGTGGAAACGAATTTCAAATCCCGCACCGCTCACTGTGCCTCTCCATAATTTCTTGTATGTCCGAGCAGTCGACAAGGTGGGGAACAAGATATACGGTGTCGTGTCCGAAGCATCTCTATCACCAGAACAGCCGACATCCGAGCGCAATACCACCAGGAATCTTGCTATAGTGCTTGTGGGGCTTTTTGTCCTCTGTTTGGCATATGCGGCACGCAGAAATATTTTTCGATAAGGCATTGGAAACGCCGGTGGCTACGCGCTCGCGCCTGTTCGCGCCTTTTATCTTTGTAATCGCACTGGCGGCTTTCATATGCGCTTTGCCCGGACGGGCGGATGCGGGCGCGCTGATCGTGGGTCCGACGACGGGGACGTTTGAAGTCGGTGACACATTCGACGTGCAGGTATTTCTCGATACCGAAGGAAAATCTGTAAATGCGATAGGCGTCGATCTCCATTTTCCTCCCGACAAACTCCAGCTCGTTTCGCCAAAGACCAACGTTTCGGTCATCACGATTTGGACGAGTCAGCCGGAATTTAATAATCGCACGGGCACCATTCGTTTACAGGGCGGAATTCCGGGCGGTGTCAGCGTACATAGAGCGTTGGTCGCTACGCTCACGTTTCGCGTGCGATCGGTCGGTAATGCGATTGTGCGATTCGCCGATCAGTCCAAGGTCCTTTTAAATGACGGACTCGGGACCAACGATCTCAGCCGGCGCGTTGACGCGCTCTATACGCTCACGCTTCCGCCGCCCGCTGGTCCAAACGTCGTTTCTGACACCCATCCCAATCCATCGCAATGGTATTCAAATCGTAACATCACTCTCAGTTGGACGAATCAGTATGAGGTAGACAATTACAGTTATATTCTTAATGAGGAACCTACAAGTGATGTCGACAACGTGGGAGACGGAGCGCGAAACCAAATAACCTATACAAACGTTCCCGATGGTCGTCATTATTTCCACATAAAAGCACTCCGAGCCGAAGTGTGGGGCGGGAGAACGGACTTTGCGGTGAACATTGACGCAACGCCTCCGGCGTCGTTTCCTCTCGAATTCGTTCCCGGAGCCCGCACAACTGTTCGCAAGCCAGTCGCTATATTTTCGACCACGGACACCCTCTCAGGGCTAAGCCATTACGAACTTAAAATCGTTCCTTTAGCGGTCAGTAGTGAACCGGTATTCGACGAAGGAGACACTCCTTTCTTTATTGAAGCAACGAGTCCGTATATTTTGCCCGAACTTGCCCCCGGCTCATACGATGTGATCGTCCGCCCGTACGATGAGGCGGGTAACTATGGTGAGACGGTGAAAAGGCTCACGATCGCGAGTGGATTTTTCGGTTTCGATTCGAAGGACGGCTTGTCATTTGGGTCGATTACCGTGAGCTGGGTTTGGCTACTTTCTGTTCTTGCGAGTTTGGTCGCGGCACTTCTCTTCGTGAGTGTTTTTGTCAAACGTCGTCATGCGTCGATCGTCGTCACTGATCCATCGAAGTTACCCGAGTCCGTACAGTCGCAGCTTGCAGAGCTGAAGCGCCTTAAGAGTAAATACGGAATTATAGTTCTGTTGCTCGCCACATGTTTAGCGGGAGGGGTCCCGAACGCATACGCGCAGGGTGACGGGGGATCGATCGTAGAGCTCGCACCGCCCTATATCACCACGATCTCCGAAAATGTATCGAACGACGAGATATTCTACGTCGGAGGCAAAACAGAGCGCGGCGGTACAGAAGTGACGATTTATACACAGAATCTTTCATCCGGCGAGACGCAGAGTTTCCTCGTGAGCTCGGACACCAAGGGCGATTGGTTTTATAGACACAACGGTTTTTTGTCTCCAGGCAAATATACTCTGTGGGTGCAGGCGCGGGTCGGAGACGTGCAAAGCCCGCCTTCGTCGCAAGTCGCTATTACCGTGGAGAAGGCGGCGATTGAATTTGGCGCGACTCGTATTAGCTATGAGGCGCTTCTCATCGCGACGACGCTTGCTTTCTTGGCTGTAATTTCGTTGCTTATCGTTTACATCGTGCACCACGCGCGTGAGCACAGTCGCAAAAAATCAATCATGTTTCGCGAGATGCGAGAGGCTGAGGAGGCAATTAAGCGCGGGTTCGCGGTGCTTTCGCGAGATATCGAGCGCGAACTTGAAACAATAAGAAAAATCGGCCTCGCGCGTCCGATGGACAGCGATGAGCAGCAAAGAGAGCGCGAACTCATCGACGATCTTCGGGACATCGAACGCCGCATCGGAAAAGAGATGTTCGACGTCGAGCGCTCAATGGGTAGTGTGTAAAATGCGCAATCAGCCGCCCGTCGAGTATGCGCGAATGAGCAGCGCGTCGTCATCTGGGTCTTCGGGCTTCTTGCGCCGTTTCTTTTCGGGTTTCGGCGTAGGGATATTTTTGAGTTGCGTTTTTTTACGCCGCTCGCTCGCAACCCACTCTTCATGGTCAAAGTCTCTCATGTAAAAATTATACACCCGTGCGCGTTTTTCAAAAAAAGTGGGCAGGAATGCTGCTAATATATTCAAGTGGAACCGTTTATCGTCGAAGTAAGCCGTGCGACAAACGTACTTGCTGCTGACCTCGGCATTCGTGCGATCTTGCCACTCATCATAGGAGGCGTCGCTACCATACTGTTTTTTGGAATAAGCGCGTACGTCATGCTTACAAGTCAGTCTCGTGTTGCGCGACGCACCGCAGTACTCCTTGGAAATCTTGATGCCGTGACCGCGCGACTCAACGAGGGCGAGAAACTAGGTAAATTTGGAACGTTTGCATTGAATTTCCGACATCCGGAAATGTCATTTTGGTCGGAGTACATGTATGAGCTGTGCGGTCTCGTGAAGCGTCGAAACATACCGTCAATTGAGACAGTGCTCGACTCAGTGTTTGATGAGGACAAACCACTTGCCCGCCTCGGGTGGGAATCCGCGCAGAAACAGCCTGGAGCATTTTCCTTTACCTACCGTGCGCGTGGGCTTGGCAATGAGCTACGAACGCTGCGCGTGGAGGGGACGACCACCTTTGATTCGGAGATGCGGCCGTACTCTACGTCGGGTGTGGTTCGAGATGTGACGAAGGAAGTGGAGGTGGACAAAGCAAAATCCGAATTCGTCTCACTTGCGTCGCATCAGTTGAAGACGCCGCTTACGACGGTGCGTTGGCACACCGAGGCGCTTCTCGCCACTATCGGTCTGAGTGAAAAGCAAAAGGTGCATGCAAAAACAATCGCTGAGGCAAACCAACGCATGATCTCGCTTGTGAACGAACTCCTCAGTGTGTCAAGAATCGAACTAAACACCTTCTCGCAAAAGCCGGAAGAAATCGATGTGAAGGTTTTGGTTGAAAGCGTCGTGGAGGAGCAACGCCCAATCTCTGAATCTCGCGAGCAGAAGCTCACTGTCATTATTGCCGACGTTCCCCATATCGTGGCGGACAAGACGATGGCACGTATGGTGTTTCAAAATCTCCTTTCCAATGCGATCAAGTACACCCCGAATGGAGGGCAGGTTAGTTGCGAAGTTGGTCTCGGTGGAGCGAAAAAGGAAGGAATATTTGTACGCGTGAGCGATACCGGCATCGGAATTCCGAAAAAGGAGCAAGGTCGCGTGTTTGAAAAATTGCATCGTGCGTCAAATGCGCGGGCGCAGGTGGCGGATGGCACGGGCCTCGGGCTCTATGCGGTCAAGATGATCCTTGATCACGCAGGCGGAGGAATCAGTTTTGATTCATCCGAGGGGAAGGGTTCGACCTTTTACGTTACGTTTCCCTTCGATTGGCGGTCTGAAAAAGGCACAGGTCCTCGTGGCGGAGCGTAATCCGCGCGGTATACTAGAAAGATATGGATGAAGCGAAAACAGTTTTGTTGGTCGAAGATGAGGCTTCCGTGGCGGACGTTTTGAAGAGCGCCCTTGAACAAAATGGTTTTTCCGTCATGTTGGCGGGGGATGGAGCCGCGGGCCTAAAGATGGCGCTTGAAAGCCATCCGAAGATCATTCTCGCCGACATCATTTTGCCTATTATGAGCGGTCTTGAAATGATCCGAGAAATTCGGAAAGACCCATGGGGCGAGCATGCTGAAATCATGGTACTCACCAATGTCTCAGACAACGCGACCTTGGAGGCTGCCCTCAGCCAAAACGCGCTTTATTATATTGTGAAAGGTGACACGAGTATGGAGGATATCATCGCAAAGGTGCGCGCGCGCATCGAGGCGCAAGAGGCTAAGTTGTCACCAAAACAGTAGCGTGTGGTAGCATGCGCGGATGTTGATAGACGAGATCACTCTTGAGGTGCGCGCTGGCGATGGCGGGCGCGGTGCAGTTGCCTTTCAGAAGGTGCGGCTGGCGCGCGGGCCTACCGGAGGCGATGGCGGCAATGGAGGGAGCGTGTACTTCGAGGGCGTTTCAAACGCGAGCGCGCTTTCCGCGTTTGCTCATAAAAAAGTGGTCGAGGCCGAGCGCGGGCGGGATGGTCGTGGGCAGTTTCTCGACGGCCGCGCGGGCGAAGACCTCGTCCTCAAAATTCCCATCGGCACCCGTATCACCAATGTACATACCAGGTATGTACATGAAATGAATGAGGTGGGGCAACGTATTCTCGCGGCTGGCGCAGGGATCGGCGGACGTGGGAATTTTAAATTTCGCTCCTCTACCAACACAACGCCGATGGAGGCCGAGCCAGGACTTACGGGCGATGTGAGTACATATCATCTTGAGCTGCGTTTGATCGCTGACGTCGGGCTCGTCGGTTTGCCCAATGCGGGAAAATCGAGTCTTCTCAATGCGCTCACGGCCGCGAAAAGTCGCGTTGCGAATTACGCATTTACGACGCTGGAGCCGCACCTCGGCGCATACTACGAACTCATACTTGCGGATATTCCCGGTCTTATCGAAGGGGCTTCCGGAGGGAAGGGGCTCGGCGTAAAGTTCCTCCGGCACATCGAACGCACGCGCGTCCTATTCCACCTCATTTCCGCGGAGTCGGAAGATCCTCTTGGCGATTACAAAGTGATTCGCAATGAACTCAAAGCTTTCAACCCGCTCCTCGCAGAGAAAAAAGAGTATGTGTTTCTCACAAAGACCGACATGGTCACTTCGGAAGAATTGCGCAAAAAAATGGCGGCTCTAAAGAAGGCAAAACTCACGCCGCTACCTATTTCGGTGCTTGATGATGAAAGTATGGATACGGTCAAAAAAATTCTAAACGAAATTAAGGATGCAAAAGTTGGCGGGGGCAGTTAGACACTACTTCCCGCGACGTAACCGGTGGTCCAACAAAGCTGCAAGGAGTAGCCGCCCGATGGGCGGTTGATGTTGAGGATGTCTCCGATGAGTAAGAGGTTCGGTATTTTGAGAGAGTGCATCGTGCGAGTATCTACTTCGGTGAGTGGCACCCCGCCGTCGGAAACGATAGCGCGATCATAGCCCATGAGGCCCTCGATGGTGACGGGAGCGGCTTTCAATACATGTACAAATTTTTTGCGTTCCTCTTTGGTAAGGCTGTGTGCTTTGAGAGATGTGTCGGAAAGGTTGAGAAGGGAAGCGTAGGTGGATGAAAGTCCGGCTGGCACAATAGTATCAACGACGTTTTTGAAGTGCTTATTTTTGTTGGCCTCAATCGCAGCGAGCACGCGTTTTTCAAGATCAGCAAAATCGGTATCGGGAAAGGCGTCAATCGCGCACGTCACCGTCCCGCCTGAAATCAGATCGTGCACGAGATGCGCGCTGTTGATAATGACGGGCCCCGAAAGGCCGAAGTGAGTGCAGAGTATACGCCCGCGTTTTGCGAAGGCACGTTTGCCATCCACAAAAAATGTTATTTTCGCGTCTGGGAACGTGGTACCGGAAAGTTTTTTGATCCATGCGTCGCGTACACGCAAGGGGACGAGGGTGGGCGTCGGGGGAATAATGGTATGGCCGAGGCTCTGGAGCCAGGAGAAGGCGTCTCCCGTTGAGCCCGTTTCGGGGTGCGATGCGCCCCCGGTTGCCACCACATAATTTGATGCAGTGTATGTGCCGCGTGATGTGCAGACACTCGTGATCAGCCCATCGCGTACTTCCAGCTCTTTTACGATGGCGTTGGCCAGCACCTCGACATGTCCCTTGTGTACGTAACCTTCGAGTACTTTGGTCACATCGGTCGCTTTGTGCGTTATGGGGAACGCTCGTTTTCTATCCTCGACAGTGAGCGGTAGGCCGTGTGCGGCAAAAAAATCAAACGTGCTCTGCACGCCAAATTGCGAAAATGGGGAATGGAGAAACTTCTCGCTCTGCCCATAGTGCTTGAGAAGCGCTCGCACATCAAACTCCGCATTAGTGATGTTGCAGCGCCCACCGCCGGTTATGTTGAGTTTTTTGCCAAGGCTGCGGTTTTTCTCTATCAAAAGTACTGATTTTCCGCGCTCAGCTGCTCGCCCCCCAGCCATCATACCCGAAGCTCCGCCGCCAATGACGATGACATCGTAGTTTTTTGCGGTTAGAGGCATATTTGATTTATCGGCAGGTTCGTGGTATGGTATCACACATGAACCTTCCCTCAAAGACGTTTCAAAAAAATGGGAAATGGGTGGAAAAAAAGAGCACCGTAGTGGTGGAAATCTGCTCATGCAAGAACAAATACATCAAAACGCGGCGAAATCAGAAATTGTGTATCGCGTGTATCTATAAGAGCGTGCGCATTGGATAAAAGTTTGCTAGCGCGCTGTTCACGTGCCCGTCTGTGGTGTAAATCGCCAAAAGCGGTATAGAATGAGACGCGTGTTATGAAACAGATCAAACGAGGGGTCGTCGTTGTTATTGGGATTGCTTTTCTCGGGCTTGGGGTTGTTGGTCTTGCGCTCCCATTTCTTCAGGGAATTTTGTTTATTGCAATCGGCCTTTTGCTCGTCTCGCTCGCTTCGCCACGACTTCGAAAGCTGCTTGCCTCTTATACGGAACGACATCCAAAGATTCACAACATGATCGCGCGAGTAGAAACCTGGGTTCGCAGCAAAATAGGCGCACTTGATTAGAGGCCGAGCGATTACGCACGTAAAAGTGCGCTAAAATAGAGACCACTATGTGGTATTCGCAGACCACGCATCGCGTGCTCGATCAACTTCACTCGGGTGAGCTTGGGTTGCGCGCGGCTGAGGCCGCGCGCAGACTTCGGGAGAACGGAAAAAATGTTTTGCCAGAGAAAAAACCCGATAGTCTGGCGCGGATTTTCTTTCGGCAATTTCAAAGCCCGCTCATTTACGTGCTCATGGGTGCGAGTGCGGCCGTCTTCATCATGGGTGAGACCGTCGACGCGATTATCATTTTCGTCGTTCTCATCTTCAATGCAATTATTGGATCTATTCAGGAAGGCAGAGCTCAGAACACACTGAAAGCGCTTGAACATTTGGTCGAGACAAAGGCGATTGTGATACGAGACGAAAAAGAGATGATTATACCCGACAGCGATGTGGTGGTCGGCGACATCATCGTGCTCCAGGAAGGCGGGAAGGTGCCTGCCGATGCGCGGATCATCTCTCTGCACGGCTTGCGCGTCGACGAATCGATGCTCACGGGCGAATCGGTGCCGGTCTCAAAAATTGATGATGTGTTGCCGGGTAAAGCGAGGCCTGCACCTGAGCAGACAAATATGGTATTTAAGGGCACTAATGTGGTGGGTGGAAGCGGAAGAGCGGTCGTCGTCGCGACTGGGCTTGCGACCGTCATCGGAGGCATTGCGGAGAAGCTCTCTTCAATCGTGACGGAAGTACCGCTGAAGGCGAACATACGCCATCTTTCACGCGCGATAATTCTCGTCGTCGTCGTGGTTGGTACGGGCCTGTTCTTCTTCGGCCTTTCGGAGGGATATTCCGCCCGCGTTATGTTTAGCACGGTCGTCTCGCTTGCGGTTTCCGTAATTCCTGAAGGTTTGCCGATCGTACTGACGCTCGTTCTTGCGACCGGAGTATGGCGAATGTCGAAGCGCAATGCGCTTGTGAAGGAGTTACAGGCGGTGGAAGCGCTTGGTCAGGCGAAAGTTATTGCCGTCGACAAGACAGGCACCATTACACGCAACGAACTCATCGTGACGGAGGTATGGACGGATGGGAAACTGTACACCATTGGCGGTGTCGGGTACGAGCCGAAAGGTGATGTCTGGCAGGAAGGAAATATCGTTGATCCGGCGGGCGACGAAGCGCTCCTCCTCGCGGGAAAGGTCGCAACCTTCTGCGCGAGTGCGCATGCTCTCTATTCTGAAGAAGAATCTCGTTGGGAGGTTTCTGGTGATCCGACAGAGGCCGCGCTCGCTGTGTTTGGAGAAAAGATGGGATTTCACAAGGAGACGCTGGAGCGTATCGCACTTCCTGCAGGCGAAATTCCGTTCGACCACAAGCTCAAGTACCACGGCACGCTGCATCAGGTAGACGGAAAATATTTTCTCACCGCGGTCGGGGCACCGGAAGAGATT
Source organism: uncultured Candidatus Saccharibacteria bacterium (assembly GCA_964437185.1). GTDB lineage: Bacteria > Patescibacteriota > Minisyncoccia > Phycocordibacterales > UBA2100 > UBA10103. The sequence continues at coordinate 9,387 of CAYTFU010000009.1, forward strand.
CTCCGTCACTCACACTACCTATCACATGGGCATCGGCGTGAACTTGAACACAAGGATCGCGAAGAGATTGAGCGTCTTGTGAATGAAATGACCGCGAAAGGTTTGCGAGTTCTTGCGTGCGCTATTGATTCGGATGCGCCGGAATCTCTCAATGTTGAGCATGTAAAAAAACTTACGTTCGTAGGACTTTTTGCAATGAAAGACGCGCTTCGAGAGGAAGTGCCCGACGCGATGCGCCGCGCGGGGGAGGCAGGAATTCGTGTAGTTATGATTACGGGCGATCACGTTCTTACAGCGCGCGCAATTGCCAAAGAGGCGGGCATCTACCACCAGGGAGACGAGGTTCTTACGGGGGCGGAGATTGATGAAGCATCAGACAGCGAGCTCGCCGATCGGCTCGCGCGCGTATCCGTGTTTGCACGAGTGAGCCCCGATCATAAACTCCGAATCGTAAACGCCTACAAAAAAAGGGGAGAAGTGATCGCGATGACAGGAGACGGCGTCAACGACGCCCCCTCGCTTGTGGCGGCGGATCTTGGCGTATCTATGGGGCGGGTAGGTACCGAGGTGGCGAAGGAGGCGTCGGATATTGTTCTTTTGGACGACAACTTCGGCAGCATAGTTTCCGCTGTGGAAGAGGGTCGCGCTATCTATCATTCGATACGAAGAGTCATTTTGTATTTGTTTAGCACAAGCGCGGGTGAGGCGCTGACACTCATCGGAGCGCTCATTCTCGGATTCCCGCTCCCGCTCCTCGCAGCGCAGATTATCTGGCTCAACTTGGTGACTGATGGCTTTCTCGACGTCGCGCTTGCGATGGAGCCCAAGGAAGAAGGATTGCTGACGCGAGCATTTGTGAAGCCCAAAAAATATCTCGTGGATGCCGCGATGTTTCGCAGGATTGTGCTTGTTGCGATTGTCATGATGATGGGAACCCTCTGGATGTTTAAGGACTACGTCGGCGACGACATGACGCACGCGTGGACTATCGCGCTCACGACGCTCGCAGTATTCCAGTGGTTTAATGCCTGGAATTGCCGCTCCGATGAAAAATCGATTTTCCAAATGAATCCGTTTTCAAACCTCTACCTCATCGGAGCGACCGCTATTGTGATCACGCTGCAGGTTTTGGCCGTATACACTGAGCCGCTCCAGAGCATTTTGCGCACGGAGCCAATCACTCTAGAGGAGTGGGGTATGATACTTCTCGTTGCATCCTCAATCATCGTGACCGAAGAAGTGAGGAAGCTCTTCGTCCGAATCAAGAAAAAATGGAACTAATATGTATCCCATGCGCGTACTAACTTTGTGAGGTATTCTAGAGCAATTGTAAAATTATGAATGCAATTCGAGCAGTAGGATACCAAATGTTTGCGTCGTTGCGCGTGCGAAATTATCGCCTGTACTTTATCGGGCAAGGGCTTTCATTTGGAGGAAATTGGATGCAGGTGGTTGCGATGAGTTGGCTCGTCTTGCAACTTACTGGCTCCGGCGTAGCGCTCGGAAGCGTACTTGCGTGTCGCTTCGCCCCCATGCTCTTGGGCGGGCCGTTTGCCGGAGCGGTTGTAGACGCTCACGAAAAGCGCCGGATACTCTATGTTACGCAATCGATCCACGCCACGCTCGCGTTTGTGCTCGGAATTCTTGTATTTACGGGCGCAATACAGGTGTGGATGATTTTCGTGTTTGCGATTATCTATGGAACGGTTGATGCGTTCGATCATCCCACCCGACAGACCTTCGTACACGAAATGGTGGGGAGGGAAAATCTTCGCAATGCCGTCACGCTCAATTCGACCGAGGCCAACCTCGCCCGAGCACTCGGGCCACTCGTCGCCGGCTCGCTCATCGCGACCGTGGGCATCGCGTTTTGTTTTATTGCAAACGCACTTTCTTTCTGCGCGGTGCTGTTTGTAATTTCGCGGATGAATTCGCGAGAATTTCATCGCGAAAATACAGAGCACAAGCCATCCGGACACTTTTTTGAAAGTATCACCTACGCCGCGTCCGTCCCGCTCATTCGCACGGTTCTTCTCATGATGGCGGCGATTGGCACTTTTTCTTACGAGTTTCAGGTCACGCTGCCGCTCCTTGCCCAAAATACGTTTGGTGGCGCAGCAGCCGACTACGCCGCGCTTGTCTCAGCTATGGGCGCGGGCTCTGTCGCGGGCGGACTTTTTGCCGTAAGTCGACGTACGATTGATGCGCGAGAGTTTATCGGATCGGCTTTTTTGTTTGGCATATCAATTGGTGTGACGGCCATCATGCCGACGCTCGGACTCGCGATCATCGGTATGTTTTTTGTCGGCGTTTTTTCAATCACACTGCTGTCGCTCGGTAATACCACGATCCAGCTTCAAGCAGTTTCGGCCATGCGCGGTCGCGTCATGTCGCTTTGGGCGATGGCGATTTTTGGTTCGACGGTGGTGGGAGCGCCGATTATCGGCGCAATCGGGCAGTTTGCGGGCGCGCGGTGGGCGCTCGGAGTAAGTGCCGCTGCGTCAATTCTTGCGGCGTGGTATGGGTACAAGACAATGCCGAGAGGCAGCGCGTTTAAGGAAGATCAGGGCGTGGCGGCGGTAGGGCCGACAGCTGACGCTATCAAACTTTGATATATAATGGGCGCACCATGAAGATTCACTCCATTCGAGCTCGCGAGATTTTGGATTCGCGGGGCAATCCGACTATTGAGGCCGATGTCATCACCGACGATGGAATTCTTGGGCGCGCTGCCGTCCCATCCGGCGCATCGACTGGCTCGCATGAAGCGCACGAGCTGCGCGATGGCGATGCGAAACGCTATGGCGGTAAGGGCGTATTGAAGGCAATCGAAAATGTGAAGTCGGAAATCGCGAAGATGGTGATCGGTAAGGATGTTGAGGATCAACAGGGAATCGACGCGGCGATGAGTGAACTCGACGGAACGCCAAACAAAAGTCGGCTCGGGGCAAACCCGATTCTCTCGGTTTCCCTCGCGACCGCGAAAGCTGCTGCAACATCAAAAAACGTCCAACTTTTTGAATACGTTCGCACTCTTTCCAAAAATCCGAAGCCGCTCGTTTTGCCCGTTCCCCAGTGCAATATTTTGAATGGCGGTGCGCATACTGATTGGCAATCGACCGACATCCAAGAATTCATGATTATGCCGATTGGAGCCGCTTCGTTTGCCGAAGGCATTCGGTCGGTGGCAGAAGTGTTCCACGCATTAAAAAGACTTTTGAAATCGAAAGGGTACGCTACTTCGGTGGGCGATGAAGGAGGTTTCGCGCCTGCGGTCAAAGGGGGCAACGAAGAAGCGCTCTCCTTGGTCGCCGAGGCCGTAAAGGCAGCGGGATATGAGCTGGGCGACGACATGGTGATTGCGCTCGATGTTGCCGCGTCCGAATTATATGAGGATGGCACCTATCTCTCTCGTCTTGAGAAAAAGAAATTTGCTGTCGATGAAATGATCGGATGGTACGAAAAGATGTGCGCACAGTATCCCATTCGCTCGATTGAAGATGGCCTCTCGGAGGGTGATTGGGAGGGGTGGAAAAAACTGACGGCAAAACTCGGGGGATCTACGCAGCTCGTGGGTGATGATCTCCTTGTCACCAACGTGCAATTTCTCGAACGTGCGATAAAAGAAAAAGCTGCCAATGCGATCCTTATCAAGGTGAATCAGATCGGTACACTTACCGAGACAATCGCGGCAGTCGATATGGCGCACGCCGCTGGTTGGCGGGCTGTGATGTCGCATCGATCGGGAGAAACCGAGGACACGACGATCGCACATCTTGCGGTCGGTCTTGGCACAGGGCAGATTAAAACAGGATCGACGAGCCGCAGCGACCGTACTGCAAAATACAATGAGCTTTTAAGAATTGAGGAGATACTCGGAGACAAGGCTCTGTACGCGGGGAAGAACGCGCTGTCCGTATGAGAATCTACTTTGTTAGACACGGCGAAACCAATGAAAATGTTGCCGGTCGTTTGTCTGGTCATAACGAAGCGTTGTTGACCGAAAGGGGCGCGCAGCAAGCAGAGGCCGCAAGAGCACAGATCCCGAAAGATATTACGATGATTTACTCTTCGGATCTGATTCGATGCAAGCAGACCACACAAATTTTAAACAAAGATCTCCAATTGCCGATTACCTACGATGCACGCCTTCGCGAGCGGCACTTCGGTTCCTTAACGGGGCAGTCGTGGGAAGAGGTAGACCCCGATGGTTCGCGCAGGGCTCGAGACATGAAGCAAGACTACGATTACCGAGAGGAGGGAGGTGAGTCGGTCGAGGATGTGCGCAGGCGCGTTCTTGCCTGTATGGAGGACATGAAAAAGAATTCGAAAGGGCCCGTGCTCGCAGTGACTTCGGCTGGCGTGATCCGGCTTTTGCACCACTCACTGAATAACCAGTTACACGAAAAAATACATAACAGCTCTATTCATGAGTTTGAATTAGAAGATAAGTAATTGGACTTATATGGCATACCTTGTTCTTGTACGACACGGAAAATCTGAATGGAATTTGATCGGCAGATGGACCGGACACACAGACATCGGACTTGTGGAGCAAGGCATTACGGAGGCGCAGGCGGCTGCGGAGTCGATCAAGGATATTCCGATCGATTGCGCGTTCGTCTCTGATCTGAAACGTGCACAGGAAACATTTACAGAGATTTGTCGTGTGCTCGACAAGCCTGACATGAAGGTCACTATTGATCCCGCCATTAAAGAACGGCATTACGGCGTGTACACGGGAAAGAATAAGTGGGAGGTTCAAAAGGAAATTGGGGAGGAGGCGTTCCATAATCTGCGACGCGGGTGGGACGTTGTGATACCAGAAGGAGAGACGCTCAAAGATGTGCACGCGCGCGTCATGCCGTATTACGAAAAAAACATCAAGCCGCTTCTCATGCAGGGAAAAAATATTTTGGTCGTCGCCCACGGCAATTCTCTTCGAGCATTGGTAAAGCATCTTGAAAATATTCCAGAAGAAAAAGTCGCCGAGCTCGAAATAGGGACGGGAGAAGTCTTCTGCTACGAGATTGATTCCGACGGGAAAATTGTGAACAAATCGGTGCGAGCATCGAACGCCGAGAAGTTGAAAGTCTAAAAAAAGAGAAACCCCGAGCCGCAGCTCAGGGTTCCCAAGGTCTTCGCCACGATCAGCCTGCCGTCCGAAGACCAACAATATTCGAAGCCTGACGCAACATTGCCAACTCCAACGCCGAGATCGCTGTATCGACCTGGTCGTGGAACTGAAGTCGGAGGAGGTCGGGCCCAGCAAAACCATCTTCCACCATTTGCTCGACATCCTTCCTGAGCGGATCGAAGCACCCCCCGATGTTGAGAACGACGTGCGGGATGTGTCTCACGCCGATTTGCTTGTTTGTCACGACCTCCCAAAATTCGTCCCGCGTTCCTGGACCGCCGGGACAAGTGATAATGCCGTCGCACATACGGAACATCATCTCTTTCCGCTCCGCCATGGTCGTGGTCTTGATCAGCTCGTGCGGGGCTTGTTCGAGGGCCGTCATAGGTCGCTCACGATCGAGGAGGAAGCCGGGAATGATTCCCGTGACCATTCCACCATGGCTTATGGCGGCAGTCGCAACGGTTCCCATAAGCCCCTCGTCAGCGCCTCCGTATACCAGCCGCCATCCTTTTTCGGCGATAGCCTGCCCCACATAGTGAAGCGCCTTGATGAAGCTGGGTTTATTGCCCATCAGGTGGCCACAAAACACGAGCACGTTCTTTGTCTGACTCGGCACGTCGGTTCTCCTACTTTATGGTGCTGCTTTTTTGTCATTGGCCGCTGCAACATACGGCACTGGAGCGAGTATACGCTTGAAAACTTGACAGTCAACTCGTGAGAATGCATAGTCACGTTAGGCTGAAAAAGGAGAAAGGCCATGGGCAGAGCCCGCAAGCAAGCGCCTCCCGCGCGCGGTTTGCGGGAACCATGTCGGCCGACTCGGTGGCGTTCGCAAAAAGAGGCCCGACTCTTCACGGAGTTGGCAAAAGTAGCGCGTGCCCTAGGTCAATCTCACCGAGGATATAAGGTGGGAGCGGCGGCGAAAATTCGGACGAAGACTGGTCGGACGACATTTTCGCTCGGCGCCAACAAGAAAAATTCTTCCGGTCCCAGGACGCTTTGCGCGTACTGTGCGGAAGAGGACGCTGAGCGGTTGGCAAGAGCACTGAAGGTGCAGGAGATCTTGTGCCTGGTTGTGTACGCCGCTCCAGAGCCTGATGATGCTTCTGGCAGGGAAGAGGAAGTTCCAATTCCGTGCTGGTACTGTCGAAAACGGTGGAGGAAACAGATCGCCTCCGGAACGGGTCCCGTTACTGAGCGCACCATTATCCGGAGAATCAATGCCGACCATCCTGAGAAATGGATGGAGGACTGGATGGGCGCGTTTCTTGAGACGTATGCGGATGATCCGGAAAAACGATGACGGGATGGCAGGCTTGCCATCCCGTTTGTTTTTTACTGTTCCATGCTCTTGAGCACTTCCAGATACAAATCTTCGACGATTTTCTCCTGCGCTTTGCCGGTTTTTGCGTAGTGGTCGAGGCCGGGGGCGGCGTTGGTTTCGAGAATCCAGAACTTTTTGGACGAATTAGTAATATCGCCCTCGATCATGATGTCGACGCCGCAGAGCCGCAGGCCCATATCTTTTGTAAGTCTTATTGCCAGCTTTTTAAACTGAGGATGAATTTGAGAGGTTACGTCCACGGAGTCTCCACCACTTGAAAGATTGGCATTGTCGAGCAACAGTACCCGCTCGCCGAGCGCTGGCTTTGAAAGAAGCGTTAGATCTTGTCGAGCGAGTTTGTTTTTGATCCGCGGATCACTCATCTTGATGCGCGTATCACGGCTTGTGGCGATGAACCCTCGCGATTTTTTTTGCAAAAGTTGCTTGATCGATGAGTGACCGTCTCCGATCACATTGAGCGGGATTCGTTCGTAAGCGGAAATTACTTTGTCGTCGAGAACGACGATACGGTAGTCTTTGCCGTGCACGGGCCGCTGCACGAGCGCCACTTTGTCGTTTTTAAAAATCGCGCGGAGTGCGGCAAAAAACTCTCGCTTCGTGTGCACGAGTGCGACGCCCACCCCTTGGCTCCCGCTGTTGGGTTTTACGACGACGGGGAATCCTAACGTTTTAGCATATCGAAATGCCGCATCCGCATCCCTCCGCGATCCTATCGCCTCGCACCACGCCTTGGAAAAAAATGTCTTTCCCTCAATAGTCGGATATCCCATCGACTTCATAAAAAAAGTGGCATACCCTTTGTCTTTTGATATATCGGCTGCGCCGACAGGGTTCAGATCGAGCGTGTTGTAGCGAAAGTAGCGCTTTCTGCCGCCTTTGTACTCAATCTGACCTGCAATATTCCATTCCGGCTCAAGGGTGACTTTGGCCCCAATACGAGGCGCGAGTCGCTTGAGCATCTTCGCGAGGATGAGGCGTTCTGGTTTTGGCGACATGTGCGCTATCATGACATAGCCTCTATGGGAGGCTATTGACATTTAATTTCTACGTAGTATCTTATTACATGGCAAACCGAATTACTGTCAGCCAGAAAGTATCGGACGCGCGCGCACAGAGTTACCTCCACACACTGAAATCTCGATTTCCTGAAAGCGGCCTTACGGCCGCCTTTCTCGCTCAGGTCTATACGGTGGACGCAGCATTAAGCCCCGATGAGATCGAGACTGCTGCAAAACGACTCGCCAATCCGCTTACCGAGCGGTGGGTGTGCGGCAACATTCCTGAACCTGATGCGTACGCTTTTGCAATCGAAATAGGATATCTTCCCGGCGTGACGGACAACGTTGGTCGTACGGCACAGGAAACAATCGAAGATGCGATTGGTCGGAAGTTTGCAGAGGGTGAGCATGTCTATACCTCGATACTTTTGTTTCTGCAAGGCAACATTTCGGAGCGCGATGTGCAAGCGTACGCGAAGGAACTTCATAATCCGCTCATACAGCGCGCTACCGTTTTCCCATACGAGCACAATGAATTTTCGATTGTAGTACCGAAGGTCAGCTTGCATGGAGCATCAGGCGCAGTGAGCGAAGTGGATCTCAATGTTTCCGATGAGGAGCTGGAGGCAATCGGCCGACAGGGGATTAAGGATTCTGCGGGCAAGCGACGCGGGCCACTCTCACTTTCGATCAAACAACTTACGCACATCCGCGACCATTTTAAGATATTGAAACGCAACCCGACCGACGTTGAGCTTGAAGCGCTCGCTCAGACGTGGTCGGAGCACTGTAAGCACACGATTTTTGCGGACCCGATGGATACGATTTCGGACGGTATTTATCGCCAGTACATCAAAGGCGCGACCGAGAAGATTCGCAAAAAAAAGGGGAAGCGAGATTTCTGCGTTTCTGTATTCAAAGACAACTCGGGCGCGATTGCGTTTGATGATCAATACCTCATCACGCATAAGGTGGAAACTCATAATTCACCCTCAGCACTCGATCCGTTTGGAGGATCGGTAACGGCGATAGTGGGCGTGAATCGTGATTGCCTCGGGTTTGGTCTCGGCGCAAAGCCAATTGCAAATACGTACGGCTTTTTCGTCGCAAATCCAAATGACGAGACCAATTTGTATCGCGACAAGAAAAAAACACAGCCACTCCTTCCCGCGCGGCGAATCCTCGAAGGCATTGTGAAAGGGGTCAATGCAGGAGGTAACGAAAGCGGCATCCCGACGCCGCTCGGATTCGTGGCCGTTGATCCCGGTTTTCGCGGTAAGCCGCTCGTGTTTGGGGGGACGGTGGGTCTCATCCCTCGCAAGCACAAGGGGCGGAAGCTCTACGAAAAGAGGGCCAAGCCCGGCGACTATATCGTCATGGTGGGGGGGAGAGTAGGGCTCGATGGAATTCATGGCGCAACATTTTCTTCCGAATCACTCGCATCGGGGAGTCCTGCGACTGCGGTGCAGATCGGAGATCCGATAACGCAAAAGAAACTTTCCGACGCGATCATACGTGAGGCGCGTGATGCGGGATTATATTCAAGTATTACCGATAATGGCGCTGGCGGACTCTCCGGTGCCGTGGGGGAAATGGCAAAAGAGGCGGGCGGGTGCGAGGTTGATCTTTCTGCGGTGCCACTCAAATACCCCGGCCTGGAGCCGTGGCAAATTTGGCTTTCTGAATCGCAGGAACGCATGACCCTTGCCGTACCAAAGAGTAAGTGGACCGCGCTCAAGAAAATATTTGATCGTCATGATGTGGAAGCGACGAGGATCGGAGCGTTTACGAAGAGTGGTCGGTGTGTCGTTCGCGTACACAAAAAAACGGTGATGGATATGTCACTCGATTTTTTGCACGACGGTCGTCCGATCGAGAAACAAAAGACAAAGAAGGTTGTGAGGGCGCACACGGAACCACTGCCTATCGATAGGGCGCGCAGCATTCCGTCGTTGATTCTCGACATGCTTCGTCAGCCAAGTATCGGATCAACCGCCTTTATTTCGCGGCAGTACGATTCTGAAGTTCAAGGATCGTCTGTCACAAAGCCATTGCATGGTAAGGGACAGGTAAATGCCGACGCAGCCGTGCTGAAGCCGCTTGCACACTCGAATCGGGGAATTGTTCTTGCGCACGGCTACACACCCTGGTATTCGCAGATCGACACCTACTCGATGGCGGCCTCCGCGATTGACACCGCTATTCGCAACGCAGTTTCTGCGGGAGTGTCGCTCGAACATCTCGCGATTCTTGATAATTTTTGTTGGTCGTCGAGTGAAGCTCCCGAACGGCTCTACGAACTGAAGCAGGCCGCCAAAGCGTGTTACGACACCGCAATCGCATACGGCACGCCATTTATTTCAGGAAAAGACAGCATGTTCAACGATTTTCGCGGGTACTCGGAGAGTGGCGACGCTATTCACATCGCAGCACTTCCGACGGTTCTCATTTCTGCAATCGGAGTGATGCCTGATGTTGAAAAGGCAATGACGATTGATTTTAAGCGTGAAGGGGATTTGATTTACCTGCTCGGAGATACGAACGACGAGCTCGGAGCTTCCGAGTACTACACGCGACTCGGACACGTGGGTAATACGGTGCCGAGCGTGAATGCAAAAAAGAATCTCAAAGTGTATTCTGCAGTGTCGAAGGCGATACAAAGTAACATTGTTTCGTCTGCTATCGGAGTTGGCCGAGGCGGGCTCGCTGTCGCACTCGCGAAATCGACGATTGCAGGCGGTCTCGGAGTCGACGTCGCACTTACAAAAGTGAAGGGTGCAGCGAAGAGTGCCGACTCGATACTCTTTTCTGAATCACAGGGAAGGATACTTGTGTCAGTGCGTCCGGAGATGAAAAAGGCATTTGAAAAATCATGCCGCGGTCTTTCGCTCACGCATCTAGGAGAAGTGACGAATACTGGAAATGCGGTTATCCGCCTTCCCAAGGAGAAGATCGAGCTTTCTCTCAGTGTGCTCACCGAAGCCTATCGATCTTTTTTTAAGCAATGGTAGTTCGACAATGCTCGCTATGAACCCCGTTAGAAAACAACTCAAGAAGCAAAGGCCTAATCAAACCGTCTTTTCTAACGGGGCAGGCAAACCACACGTTATAATTTTTTCGGGATACGGCCTCAATACTGAGGACGAGACGAAGGCCGTGTTTGAGCAGTGCGGGGCGACGGCTGACATCGTGCACCTCAACGACATCATCGCGAAGCCGCAGATTCTGAAAAAAGCGAACATCGCTGTGTTCGGTGGCGGTTTCGCATACGGCGACGATACGGGTGCTGGCAAAGCGTATGGCAATAAAGTAAAGCAGCACCTCGGAATTGCTATTGAGGAGTTCCTTTCTCGCAACACATTGCTTCTCGGAATATGCAATGGGTTTCAAATCATTACAAATGCAGGCATTTTGCGCGGCGCGCTTATCGCGAATGACACGCCTCGGTATCTCAGTCGGTGGGTGGATCTCGAAGTGCGAAACGATAGCCCGTGGCTGCGCGGCATCGAGAGGATGTCAGTACCAATTGCGCACGGCGAGGGAAAGTTTTACGCGCCAGACGAGACACTCGCTACAATGAAAAGTGAAAACGCAATTGCGCTTACATACGTAGAGGGAGAATCGGCGCGGCACTTCGATTTGCCGGCCAATCCGAATGGGTCACTCGAAAATATTGCGGGAATTACGGGCTACAATGGACGCGTACTCGGACTCATGCCTCACCCCGAGCGCGCGACGCGCTTCACGCAGCTTCCGCATTGGACGTGGCTTCGGGAGGAGTTCGCACGGCACGGCAAGGCCTTGCCGTCGGAGGGTCCTGGTCTCCAATTATTCAAAAATGCTGTACACTATTTTGTATGAACACTAAACCACTCGCTCCGCTCGTAGGAATATTAATGGGCTCGGATTCGGATTTGCCCGTCATGCAGGATGCCGCGAAGGTCCTAGAGGAATTCGAGATCGGCTGCGAAGTGCATACGCTTTCCGCTCATCGTACGCCGGAGGCGGTTGTCGAATATGTCACGAAGAGTGAGGCGGGAGGCTATAAAGTATTTATTTGCGGCGCCGGAGGCGCCGCGCACCTTGCGGGCGTCGTTGCTGCGCACACCGCTTTGCCGGTGATCGGGGTTCCTATCATGAACAAAACGACGCAGGGAGTCGACGCGCTCTTTTCCACCGTGCAGATGCCGCCGGGAATTCCAGTAGCTACGGTGGCCATCAATGGAGCCAAGAACGCCGGAATCCTTGCTGCGCAAATTATTGGGGCAGGCGACGCAGACGTTCGCGGCAGGGTCACTGCGTACAAACAAAAAATGGCGGCGGATATCGTAGCGAAAGATACCAACCTCCAAGAAAAAGGTTTTAAAAAATATCTTGAGGACAAAGGTCTTGTATGAGCCCCGTTAGAGAAAATAACGCCGCCGTGTTCATCAGTAGAATTTCAGCATATGTCTGACCCACAACCATTCTCTAACGGGGTGAGCGCACCCCTTTCATACAAAAGCTCTGGCGTGAATAGAGATACTGAGAATGAAACGAAAGAAGGAATGGCTTCAGCGCTTGAGACGAGCGACAAGCGGGTACTAAACAAAATCGGGGCTTTCGCATCCCTGTATGACGGTGCGTTTCCCGAGTACGAACATCCCGTGCTTGTATTGAAGACGGAAGAACCGGGCACGAAGCAGCTTCTTGCACAACAGTACGATAAGGTAGAATCGGTCTGTCACGACCTCATCAATCACCTCGTCAACGACTGTATTGTGATGGGCGCAAAGCCGCTTTCCATCCAGGATTGCATTGTATGCGGCAAGGTTGAGAAACCTATTGTGCTGCGCATGGTTAATGCCTTCGCGGAAGCGGCGAAGAACAACCAGTGCGTGCTTACCGGTGGGGAGACTTCGTGGCAGCCAGGAGTTATTCCAGAAGGTACCTATATATTGACCGCAAGCATCGTTGGAGTCGTTGATAAGAAGAAAATAATTGACGGCTCTAAAATACAAAAGGGGGATGTCGTCGTAGCTCTCGCATCAAGCGGTGTACACACCAATGGCGTGTCACTCGTGCGAAAAATCATCAACGAGCACCCCGATGTTCTTGAGGAGAAGGTAGTGGGTAATACCTTTATCGATGCAGTGCTCACGCCTCACCGTGCGTACTATGGGGCATTGAAAGACCTCTTTGGTAAGACGGGACTTGTCGGCCTTGCGCATATCACGGGGGGTGGTATAGAAGAAAACCTTAATCGGATCTTACCCGACGGCTTGAATGCGCGAGTGAATCTGTCAAAAATCCGTATTTCGCCGATTTTCGTAACTCTGAAAAAATATGGCGGCCTCGAAGATGCCGATATGCTCCGCACATTTAATATGGGCGTGGGCCTCACCGCGGTCGTTCGCCCAGAATTCGCGGCAGAGGCGATGGCGCATATAACGGAGCGAGGAGTCGAAGCCTATGAAATCGGGACCGTCGTCGATGGCAGCAAAACGGTCGAATTTACCGCTGAGTTGAGTTGGAAATAGTTCAATATGGTTCACTATACATAACTATGGAAGTACTTACAGAAACAAATTTTGATTTTCTCGGGGCGAAAAAAGTGGGAAAAGTGCGTGATATCTATATTCAGCCCGAGCGTTTGGTTCTCATAACGACCGACCGCCACTCCTCATTCGATAGGATCATTGCGCACATCCCGCACAAGGGACAAGTGTTGAATCAATTGAGCGCATGGTGGTTTGAGCAAACCAAAGATATTGTGCCCAATCACGTTTTCGCAATCCCCGATCCCAACGTGACGGTCGCGAAGAAGATGAACATGGTCCCGATTGAGGCGGTGATGCGAGGGTATCTTACGGGCGTCACTGATACGGCTATTTGGACTCGCTATACGAGTGGACAGCGAACGTTTGGAGATCTTGCCCTTCCCGACGGCATGAAAAAAAATCAGAAGCTCACGCATCCCGTATTTGATCCGACGACTAAGGAAGAATCACACGATCGTGTACTCACGCCGGAAGAGATGATTAAGGAGGGGTTCGTAACGAGGGAGTTGTTTGACGAAGTGAAACGAGTCGCGACGCGTTTGTTTCTCCGGGGGCAGGAGATCGCGGCGAAAAAAGGACTCATCCTCGTGGATACGAAGTACGAATTTGGCACAAGCGAAAACGGCAGTCTTGTTCTGATCGACGAAATTCACACCCCCGATTCTTCTCGTTATTGGCAGGCTGAAAACTACGAAGAGCGATTGATTCGAGGGGAGGAGCCAAAGAGTTTTGATAAAGAGTTTCTCCGGCTGTGGTTTAAGGAACACTCCGATCCGTATAATGACGCGCAACTCCCAGAGGCACCGCAAGAGCTCGTCGATGAGCTCTCGCGACGCTACATTCAGATGTTTGAGCAGATCACGGGAGGGAAGTTTGTGCACGGCGAACAACCAATCGCGGAACGCATCGAACGCAACCTACTGCCCTATGAATTATCAAAAAACTAACTACTACCAACTAAAAACCATTCTCTATGCCACTTGAAACACTTACTGCAGTCAGTTCGGTCGACGGGCGATATCGCACGATTGGCGCTGAGCTTGCGCCATTTTTGAGTGAATACGGCCTCATTAAGGCACGACTGCTTGTTGAGTGTGAATATTTGATGGCGCTTTCTGAGGCGTCGATTGGAATGCGGCCGTTGACCGATGGCGAGAAAGCGATTATCCGACAGATTCCGAATATCACGGTGGAAGATGCGCAGATAGTAAAAAAGATTGAGCGGGAGGGGTATGAAGGCATACCGGCGACGAATCATGATGTAAAAGCAATTGAGTACTTCATCAAACGCAAGCTCGCGGGCACGTCGCTTGCCGATGTTGCCGAGTGGGCGCATTTCGGGTTAACGTCGGAAGATGTAAACAGCATCGCGTACGGGACGATGCTTCGCGATGCGCTCGAGAAGGTGATGCTCCCCGCGCTCGATGAGCTCGCTGTTTCGCTGCGCTCGCTCGCCGCGGCGCATGCCGGTACACCGATGCTCTCCCGTACACACGGGCAGTCGGCGAGCCCAACGACATTTGGCAAAGAAATGCGCGTCTTTGAATCGCGTCTCATGCGTCAGATAGAGCAGCTTCGTGGTCGGAGTATACTCGTTAAATTCGCCGGCGCGACCGGGAATTTCAATGCGCATGTCGTGGCGCTTCCTGATGTCGATTGGCGTGCGTTTGCGGGGAAGCTTGTAGCTCGCCTAAACACGGGCCACGCGATCTCACTCGAGCACAATTCCGTCACCACTCAGATTGAGCCGCACGACACGTTTGCAGAGCTGTTTGACAACCTTCGTCGTGCAAACGTCATTCTCACCGATTTCTCCCAGGATATGTGGCGCTATATCAGTGACGGCTGGGTGACGCAGAAACCAAAAGAAGGAGAAGTTGGCTCATCCGCCATGCCACACAAGGTGAATCCGATTGATTTTGAAAATGCTGAGGGTAATTTCGGAGTCGCGAACACACTTTTTGAACACTTCTCTCACAAACTTCCGATTTCTCGTTTGCAGCGCGATCTATCTGATTCGACTGTGCAGCGCGTTTTTGGTACCGCCCTGGCCCACGCGCTCGTTGGATATCGATCGCTTTTTAGGGGCCTCAGCAAAATATCGGTCAATGAGAAGGCCATGCGTGAAGCGCTTCAGGCGCATCCGGAGGTCATCGCAGAAGCGATTCAGACCGTCCTTCGAAAGGAGGGAGTCGCCGTGCCATATGAAAAACTAAAAGAATTGACGCGCGGTCGGCAGGTGTCGCTCGCTGATTTTGCCGCCTTTATCGATGGTCTTACCGTTCCTGACGAAGTAAAAACGCGATTGAAGGCAATTCGACCAGAAAATTACCTCGGCTTCGCAGAGAAAATTGCAAACTGCTAACTATTGCTTCAAACCTAGGCCTGTTCTGATGAGATACCAGCCCGACGTCGCCGTGCGAGTCGGAGTCCCGTCCGTAGAGATGGGATTGATTTTATTGCTTCAGTCCGAGGCCGGTGCGGATGAGGTACCAGTTGATACCGATGAGGGCGGCGATCATGCCGCCGAGTACGGCAAGCGAAATCCAAATGGCGACATCGGCAGTGCCGAGGAATCCGTAGCGGAAGCCGTTGATAAGGTAAAAGACAGGATTGATATAGGTGAAGCTTTGAGCCCAGCCGGGAAGTGAGTGAACGGAGTAAAATACGCCGCCGAGATACACGAGAGGAGTGAGGACAAATGTTGGGACAATGTTGATGGCATCGAGGGATTTTGCATATACGCCGTTGACGAGTCCTGCGAGAGAAAATACGAGAGCGGTCAGGATGGCGAATCCAAGTATGACGAACATGCTGTGAAGAGCCAACTGAAGGCTCGTGAAGAAAATTGAGATGAGAAGCACGAGTGCACCGACGAGTACGCCGCGCACCACGCCTCCCGAAATGTATCCTGCGATTAAGAGCCAAGGAGGAGTGGGAGATACGAGGATCTCATCGACTGCGCGAAAGAAAAATTTGGACTGAAAGAAGGAGAATGAGGTGTTTGAGTATGCATTAGTTACAATTGCGAGCATGACGAGGCCGGGCACCACGAAGGTCATGTAATCCACGCCCTGCATTTCGCCAATGCGCGACCCCAAGACGGTGCCAAAAATAAGGAAGTAGAGGCAAGAGGTAATAACGCTTGGGAGAAACGTTTGTACCCAAATGCGAAACATGCGCACGACGTCTTTGCGCAGCATCGTGTAGAAGGATATCCATTTGCCAAAAGCGTCCATGTTATTTATCAGAGGTTAATTTAAGAAATACTTCTTCAAGCCTGCCTCCTCGGTATCCATCTTTTGCTGGTTCGCCGCTGTGGTGTTTGGCGATCACCTCTTCCATCGTTCCGTTCGCGACAATCTCACCTTTGCTAATAATTGCAACGTGTTTGCACAGCTGCTCGGCTTCTTCAAGGTAGTGAGTGGTGAGAAGAATCGTAAGACCTTTTTTGCTGAGGCCAGTGAGGTAATCCCACATGCCGCGGCGTAATTCCACATCAACGCCGGCCGTCGGCTCGTCCAGTATGAGAAACTTGGGTTCGTTGACTAGGGCTCGCGCGATCATAAGCCGGCGCTTCATGCCGCCGGAAAGAGTCATTGCATTTTGCTCAATTTTGTCTCCGAGCCCAAGATCGGTGAGGAGTTTGGTGGCGCGAGGGATCGCGACCGACCGTGGGATGCCATAGTAGCCAGCCTGATTTACGACAATATTGAGCGTCTTTTCAAAGGGGTTGAAGTTGACCTCCTGACCGACAAGACCAATGTGCATCTTGGCAAGTTCGGTTTCTGTGTCGGTGTTGTGGCCAAATACCTCTATAGTTCCCGAGGTCTTGTTTACGAGGCCCGCAGTGATCCCGATGATAGTCGTCTTTCCGGCCCCATTGGGTCCAAGTAAAGCGAAGAAATCACCCTCAGGAATTTCGAGAGATACGCCCTTCAGTGCCTGCGTGCCAGTCGCGTAGGTCTTTGTAAGGTTCTCGATTTTAAGCGCTGGAGCCGCCATGAGGGGGACATTATACCAGATACTGTGCGATATGGATGAACGTATCGTCCGGATCTTTCACGGAGTGGGTCTCGATAACGCCAACGACAGTCTCGTCATTGCCCCCGGGAAATAGCGCATCTCCAAGGTATACACAATCTTTCTTATTCCAGCCCTCATGTTTGATAAGTCGCGCCACGTTGAAACCTTTGTTTTTCCCCGCAAGGAAAAAATCGAAGCAGGTCGTTCCGCCGGGAACGACGTCTGCGCCAAGATTCTTAATGTGGTCTACATCATCGGCGTATTTTGCAAGCACCGAACGCCGTCGAGAGTTACCTGGATCAAAAGCGTACTTCTTTTCGAGAGATTCGTGATGGCCGATTGGGCTGTAGGAGATCTGTGAGCCACGGTTCTCGACGAGGTCATTGGGGTCTCGTACGTCTGGGGGGAAGTCCGACTTCATTTTTTCAATCAGTTCGTATATAGCACTCGTCTGCTTCTCGGTAAACTTTTCCTGCCACATCGTCTGCCCCGCTTTATCGAGAGCCTGGTTGCCTGTCTGGCCAAGGATGAAGAATCGCGATTCCGATTCAGGGATTTGTGTTCGAATTTGCGACGCCTGAGCTCCCGAAACTACGACCACATCTTTTTGTTCACACAATTTCCTAAATAAGGGAACATGCTCCTGAGCCATTGTCGTCCGACTCAGCATCAGCGTGTTATCGAGATCGAAAAAAAAGTGCTTGTACATTGTTAGAGGTCTTTGAGAGGGAGCTGCCCTCGGTAGTCATCCTTCCCGATCTCTACGCCATTTTTGCGCAGAATTGAGTAGGCCGTGGTCATGTGAAAGAAGAAATTTCCTATGGAGTACTCGGTTACGTACTCAAACCCAGTCATGTATTTGTCGGGCCAGTAGGGAAGTGACACTTTGATACCCTCCTTCCCAATAACCTGTTCCGGCTTAATCGTTTTCAGAAAAGCCAGCGTTTTGTTGATGCGCTCTTGTAAGTCCGCGATGGTTTTTTCGTTGTCTTCAAATTTTGGCTGCTCGATTTCTGCAAGACGTCCAGCCGTACCCTTTGCACTGTCGCACACAATCTGCACTTGCCTCACAAAAGGAAATTGATCAAACACAAGTCGGCTCTGCAGAAGCGATTCTTCAAATTGCGCCCAGCTCGTCTTTTTTGAATCGGCGTGCTTCGCGGCCTTGTCCAAGATTCCCGAAAGCGCCCCAAGCGCTTTTATCATTGGCGGAATGGTAATCGTGTATAGATTTGTTTCTGACATATACAATTTTCACTATGAGTAAGGAGGTGCATTCTACATCGCCTTTTTGGAATGAGGCTGTGGATTACTCGATCTGTCGCTCCCAGTAAGCGGCGGAGGCGGCAACATAATCCGCGACGCGGCGCTCGGCGGCCGCGACGAGACGTGTTACCAGTAGTTCGCGCTCGGCAGTAGACTTACCATGTACAAACCAGGTATGTACATGGTCTATGTGCGATGGGTGAGAGAGGGTAAGGCGGCGGCCTTTGGCCGCCGCACGAAGCAGCGTCGGGCCGCCAATGTCGGTCTTTTCAATAACATCTGCGGGGGTTGCTGCAGGATCGGCGATCGTCTTTTCAAGTGGATAGAGTGTAACGTACACGAGATCAATGCGCGGCACGCCCAGCTTTTCGAGCTCCGCGGCATCTGCTTCGGTAGAGAGAAGACCTGCGTGGAGTTCTCGTGAGAGTGTGACGACGCGGTGACCAAGGATGGGAGCACCGACGATTTCAGCGACATCACGGCAGACCACGCCATTTTCATTCAAATATTTCGCAGTCCCCGCGGAGCCAAGGAGTTGCCAGTCGTTTTCTATCAGCAGTTTTCCCAGACGAAGCAGGTCGGCATTCTTTTCAAAAGAGGCAAGTAGGGCGGTTCGACCGGGCTCACCGTGAACAGTTTGCATGGGGTGATTCTATCACGACACAGTTTCACTGAATACTTTTAACAAATTTTGCAAAATCCGGACCGATATCGGGGTGTTTTAAGCCAAACTCGACAACAGTTTTCAAGTACTCGAGTTTATTGCCAGTGTCGTAGTACTTTGCGTCCTCGATTTCGACGGCGTATACGTCTTGCTCTTTTGCCAATGCAGAGATCGCATCTGCCAGCCATAATTCGCCCCCTTTTCCAAGTGGGGTCTCGGCGAGGATATCGAAGATGCGCGGAGGCAAGATGTAGGCACCGTGTGCCGCAAGGTTCGACGGAGCCTCCTTCGGTTTGGGCTTTTCAACAATTTTGTTGATTTTGAACACGTTGGAGTCGACAGGAGAGACGTCAGCAATGCCGTATTTTTCAACAGCATCTTTTGCCACGCGTACTGCCGAAATATTCGGTACTTCGTATTTTTCCCACGCATCTATCATTTGCTTGAGCCGCGGAGGATTTGAGTGAATAAATTCGTCACCCCAGAGAACTGCGAACGGTTCGTCACCAACCACACTGCGCGCGTTGAGGACGGGAGTACCATTGCCGTAGGGGCCTTTCTGGCGAATATAAATGAAGTTCGCCATGTTTGAAATATCACGAACCTCCTCCGCCTCCTTTTCTTTGCCAGCATCTCGAAGGTGACGTTCGAGTTCTGTGGGGTAGTCGAAGTGATCTTCTATGGAGCGTTTGTTCCACCCGATGACAATTATGATGTCTTCAATACCGGAAGCGACTGCCTCTTCGACGACATATTGGATGATTGGCTTATCGACGATGGGAAGCATCTCTTTAGGCATTGCCTTGGTGGCAGGCAAAAAGCGAGTGCCGAAGCCTGCTGCGGGAATGACGGCTTTACGTATTTTTTGAACCATTGGGCGCATTGTAGCAGAATTCTCGTATCCACAATCGCATGTACATACCAGGTATGTACATGGTTGTTTGTGCGATAATAAATATATGAGGAAGGAGCAATTCGGTATCGGGGTATATGCGCATGTTATGAAACGCGGCGCCCATAAAATGCCCATTGTACGGGATGATGCGGATCGGTGGCGTTTTTTGAAGTTGCTACGTTACGTGAATGATGAGAATACGCCGAGTCGTTGGGAACGTGAGGTTACACCAGCGCTCCTGAGACAGAATTTCGCGCGTCCGAAAAGTTGGAAAAGTCCAAAGCCCTACGTGTCGATTCTTTCCTACTGTTTGATGGAAAACCATTTTCACCTACTTTTATGCGAGCGTACTGAATCGGGGATTGCAACCTTTATGCAGCGCCTCTGTAGAAGTATGGCTGCGCACTATAACGCGAAGTACGAAAGCTCAGGGGCTTTGTTTCAAGGTCCCTATGTCGCCCGAGTTGTTGAAGAGGATGAGTACCTTCAATATCTTGCCTCATATATTAATGTAAAAAATACTTTCGAACTATACCCAAATGGATTCGACGCGGCTAGGCAGAATTTCGATGCTGCATATACGTGGGCTGTCAGGTATCCCTTTTCTAGCACAGCCGACTTTGCTGGGACGAGATCATCGAATATTCTTGATGTTGTCGCTGTACGAGAACTATTTCAAAGTCCGCAGAAATTTTGCGCGTATTCTAAAGATGTGATGGATGGTCGATTGGCATTCGGCGATGAAGTAAGGGCGTTGGAAATAGATTAACCTACTCATGTACATACCAGGTATGTACATGAGTAGGTGAGGTATTCAGTAGGGGGGCACGGAAGAGTGTTTCTGTCCGATCTAAGGCCCGATCTAAACCCACAGCGCGAGCAAGACGCCGATAGCGAGGAGGCCGGTGAGATAGTATCCCGCATTGATCGCCCAGAGAGTCCAGGGTTTTCCTTCCCATATAACGCTGCCGAGTGTGACGGGCGCGATGAAGCCGAGCCACGTCCAGAAGCCTACCTGGATGCCTGCGGCAATTCCCTCAGAGTGAAGATATGTAGAGGCAAAGATGAGAGTGTGGGAGAGCACGAAGCTCATACAGAGCGCGCCGAGAGCCATGAGTGCGTAGCTCCTCCACATTGACTTCATGCCCGCCTCTTGTGCCTCGCGCACTTTTTCCGGATCAAAGCCCATGAGAGCGATCCACTGCTTGCCAAAAAGCGGTCCGTACCAAAGTGCGCCCAAAACCATCATGACGAGGGTCGAGACTAAAACTGCGAGGTAGTTGATCGGTACCATACGAAGATATTTCGAGACTTATAACGAATACAGCGTACCATACGGCAGTTGGGTATAACTCACTGGCGCTAGAAATCGGGGCGTTCATACTGTAGGGGTAGGTCTATGTCCGCCCAACGGACGGTCGATTTTATCCATCAGTCTTTGTAGCGCAATGGTTATGAAAGCATTACACATGGTTTCTTGGATACTGTTGATCGTCGGAGGTCTCAACTGGCTTCTCGTTGGTCTCGGTGCATTTATGGGTGGCAACTGGAACATTGTCGCGATGGCGCTTGGTTCTATGCCGGCGCTCGAATCGCTTGTCTACATCCTCGTCGGTCTCTCGGCTGTATACGAGATCGCAACGCACAAGAGCACGTGCAAGATGTGCGGCACGTCGGGTGCGCCTGCAATGTAGGGAATTCGTTTTTTGTGGGCCGCTGCGTCAGACGTGGCGGCCCACGGGCGTTGTTCACTGAGATATTCAAGGGGGGTGGCGCTCTAGGGCTACAAAGGTATACTTAGGGAATACTAGTAATCGCTTATATATGGTACGAAAAGCAAATCCAGCGTTATTAAAGCCGTACGCTCTATCCGCTGAGCTTGAGGCTGTTATTGGAAAGGGTCCTTTGCCAAGAGGCCAGGTGGTGAAGAAGATCTGGGAATACATCAAGAAGCACGACCTTCAGAACCCAAAGAACAAGCGGAATATTTTCGCTGACGACAAGCTTAAGCCAATTTTCGGTGGCAAGGGTGAAGTCACGATGTTTGAGATGACCAAACTCGTCTCCGCACATCTTTCGTAGTATCCAACCTTCGGTACAAACGCAAGAGCCCGCTCCACAGTCATGTTGGGCGGGTTTTTTGTATCTCAGGCAAATTTTGTCCACAGGATTTCCCCATAAAACCAGGAATTATTAATATAAAATACGTTACATTAATGTTAATTAACGGCAGGAATAATATAAACTAGCCATGAGCAATACTAACCTCAAAGATTTTCTAGAAATCCCGTACGATCAGCTTGAGGAGATGAATTTGAAAGCAAAGGAAGATGCGGAGAAAAAGTCACCCCAGCAGCTAGAGAAAGAGTACACCGCATGGCTCAAGAAAGAGAAACGTGTAAAGGCGGTGACGCTCTGTTTCTCAGATATCGAAGGACGCCTCCACATGCTCGATTACGACAAGAAATTTTTGCTGGACTCTCTTTCAAATCTTACGTTTGATGGCTCGTCGATTCGCGGATTCACTCCACAGCACGAGAGTGACTTGCGTCTTGAGGTGGACTGGACGTCGATTCGCTTTATGCCCGCCGACATTTTTGGCCCGGGGAAAGTGATTTTCTTCGCGTCCGTAATGAATCGCGACAGGACGCCATACGTATCAGACTTTCGAGGTCGGCTCAAGAGCTACGCCGCTGAGCTTAAGAAGAAAGAGGGGTTCACTGCATTCGCGGCGCCTGAGGTGGAGGGATTCATTGTCGATGGTGAGAATGCGGAACAACATTTCGATCCTGATTCTGGTTTCAAGCTCGTTTCCGAAGGTGGCTATTTCCACTCGCTGCCTATGGATAAGCTCCGTGCATTCATCGACGCGGCAGCAGAGGCGCAGCGGGCAATGGGATTCAAGAATGAGAAAGACCACCCTGAGGTCGCTCCGTCCCAATTTGAGATGAATTTCTCCTATACGGAGGTCGTGCGGGCTGCGGACAATATTCAGCTCTACAAGCTCGTAGCGAGGCAGGTAGCTCGTACGCGCGGCATGACGGCTACGTTCCTACCGAAGCCCTTTATGGGCATCAACGGATCCGGCATGCACACGAATTTCTCGCTCGGCAAAGACAGCCCCTCACATGGGGCAAGTAAAAATATCTTCTTCGACAGTAAGGGTGAAGAGGGTCTCTCCAAAATCGCATGGGACTTTATTATGAAGTTGCTCAACCACGCGCCAGAAATATGTCTCATCATGAACTCATCGGTCAATGCGTATCGCCGACTTGATCCTCATTTCGAAGCACCAAACCAGATTAAGGTCTCGGCGATCGACCGCGGCAGTATGATTCGCATACCTGCTGGAAATGAAAAAAGTGCACGCATCGAAGTCCGATCTGTTGCTCCCGATTCGAATCCGTACATGCTGCTCTATACAATTATGAAGGTCGGCATGGAGGGCACGCGAATTGCGAAAGACGCGTCAAAGCGTGAGCGCGTGAGATTCTTGTCGGACAATATTTACGACGCTATCTCTCTGTGTAAGTCTAGTAAATTTGTTTCTGACATTCTTGGTGAAGAGAGTAAGACTAAATTCATAAAATTCAAACAAGCGGCAGCTGATCGTTCCCCCAAGGATCTCGGTACGACGATCAAGCGTTCAGAGGTGGTTTACCATCATGAAGTGTACAATCAGTACCTCTGGAATAAATTCTAACGCTTACGTACCGATTCGCCGATCGCGTGATTGGTATTCGGAGATGATTCGATCGAGATCTTCTTTTGTAAAATCCGGCCAATACGTGTCGACAAAGAATAACTCGGCGTAGGCGCCTTGCCAGAGCAGAAAGTTGGAGATTCGCTTCTCCCCTCCAGTGCGCACGATGATGTCTGGATTCGGCATGCCAGCAGTCCAGAGATGCGCCCCGATGGAATCTTCGGTAATGCCCCCCTCTTTCGCCGCTTCCCGCGCCGCGTGAGCGATTTCGGCTCTGCTCCCATAGGAAATGCATACCCAGAGTGTCTGTGTGGGGTCGGCGGGGTTTTTTGATTCGATGTCGGAAAGGGTGGCTTGCAGAGAGGGAGGAAGGCGATCTCTTTGTCCTACAAATCGCATCGCGGCGCCTTCGGCAAGAAAACGTGCCGCATTTTCCTTTGCGGACGATTCAAATAGCGTGAGCAGCGCCGTGACCTCGGGCGCTGAGCGATTCCAATTCTCGGTAGAAAAGACGTAAATGGCTGTGTGGGGAATGCCGCGTTTACTGCACGCACGGGCAATGGTCTCCGTAGTGCGCATGCCTGCCTGATGACCCTCAAGTGCGGAGAGTCCGCGCTCTTTCGCCCACCGCCGATTTCCGTCGAGAATAAACGCGATGCATTGCGGATTCTTCGGTGCGTTTGTCATAGGAAGCTCAATACACGATTTTGAAAGAGTCGAAGGTCGCGCTTGGTTCTCGCCATTCACTCTCCACCTTATCGACGCTCGCGAGCATGGGACCACTGTGGAGCGCCTCCAACAGC
This sequence comes from uncultured Candidatus Saccharibacteria bacterium, assembly GCA_964437185.1. Classification (GTDB taxonomy): domain Bacteria; phylum Patescibacteriota; class Minisyncoccia; order Phycocordibacterales; family UBA2100; genus UBA10103. Next base: position 33,767 of record CAYTFU010000009.1, read on the forward strand.
TTCTCAAGCGCGCTTCGATCGCCCTGTGCGATCACCTCGACCGTGCCGTCGGAAAGATTTTTGACGGTGCCGGTGAGTTTGAGTCGCCGTGCGTTGCGCTGTGTAAAATCTCGAAACATCACGAGCTGTACTCGGCCGCTCACTATTGCGTGAAGTTCTGACATGTCGATACGATATCACCCCCTCCCGCATGATGCGAACCGCAGTATCGGCGCGAGGGAGATTCATGTAGAGTGATGGCATGAGAAGCGGATACGCGCCGGGGAAAATCATTCTTTCGGGGGAGTACGCAGTGCTTTTTGGGTATTCCGGCACCGCAATCCCGGCACCTATCGGGATTGGTGTGGAGTTTGAGGAAGCGGCCGGCGGGGGTATCGAAATTGATTGGGAGGGGCAGCGGGACGAGCGCGCTCTTGATTACGCGAGGCGCATCGTGAGCCACTGTCTTCCGAATCGGACTGCCCATGGTCGCCTCACGATTCGTGCAAAGGTACCCATCGGCAAAGGAATGGGATCCTCCACGGCGCTCGTCGTCGCCATCGCTCGCGCACTGTGTGGCGATGATCGTGAGCTCGCACTTCGTGTGGAGGACGTGGTTAATCCTGGGCACAGCGGTCTTGATTTTGCAACGATCTGGTCGGGTGAGCCCGTGCTGTTTCGCAGGGGGGAAGTGCCGCAGCGCATCTCGCTCAATCTCAGTGTGCTCAATGAGTCGGTACTTATCGACACGGGATCTCCGCGCGAAACAACGCCTGAACTCGTCGCCTGGATGCGCGGGCGAGAGGGGGAATGCGGGAGTGCGCTGAAATCGATTGGTGAATGCACGGAGCGATTGATGCGAGGAGAGTCTCTTCACGATGTGATGCGCGAACATCATAAGGCGCAAGTCTCGCTCGGTGTCGTTCCGCCAAAGGTTAAAGAACTTGTTGCAGCGATCGAGGCGGAAGGTGGGGAGGCAAAAATAATTGGTGCGGGAGGTAGGACGGGCGGCGGAGGCATGGCGCTCGCGATGGGGAATCGCGAACGCATCATCGCCCTTGCTCGAAAGTCGCGCATGCCGACGCTTGCGCTTTAAATACTATGACCATCCGCGCCGTTTCCACCCCCAATATTGCCCTCATCAAATATTGGGGAAATCGCGACGATGCGTTGCGGCTTCCTGCTGCAGATTCACTCTCTATCACACTCGACACGCCAACGGTAGAAGTTGCTATTACAGAAGCTGAGAGGTTCACCGTCAAAAGTTTCAGTGGCGAACTGGAGCGGTCACTTTCTGGAGACGAGCTCGCACGGTTGAAAAAACATTTCGTTGACGCAAAGGAGTATCTTTCGCGTATTGGTAAAGGAGGCGCACTTCCTACAGCGGTATCACTGAAGATCAAGTCGAGCGTACCGCGTGGCATCGGTATTGCCTCCTCTGCCGCCATCTTTAGTGCACTTGCCGAGGTGTATGCAGGACTCGCGAGTGGCATGTCACGCAAAGATGTGAGTATCATGGCGCGTCTCGGATCGGGCTCGGCAAGTAGAAGCGTGTTCGGTGGATTCGTCGCGATGATTTCCGGCGAAGGAGAAGGGGTCGATGCATCATACGCGGTTCAAATCGCACTACCCGAGCATTGGAAACTATGGGACATTATCATAGCGCCGTCGATCGCCCCGAAACATACAGGGTCTACTGAAGGGCATGCGCTCGTGCACACGAGCCCTGCTTTTCAAGATCGACTCAGGGAGATGCCGCACCGTCAAAAGGAATGCATAGAAGCAATTCGGGGCCGCGATTTTGAGAAACTTCGGGTAGTCTCCGAAGAAGATTGTATCGATATGCACAAGGTGATGATGTCGAGCACGCCGTCGCTGAATTATCTTTCGGAAGAAACACATCGCATTATTGGGGAGATTACAGATCTTCGTTCGCGGCAGGGTCTCGCGGTTCTCTACACGATGGATGCAGGACCAACGGTGCATCTCATTTGCGAGCAGAGTGCTTTGCCTGCCGTTCGCGAGTATGCGAGAGCGCAAAAGAATTGCACCATCTTCGAGGCGGGGATAGGAAGTGGCAGTCGTTTGATTTAGTATTCGACTATGGATATACGCAACCTCCCCGACAGTCTTGATGCGGCAGGGCGCATTGCAGAGCGCCGTGCGCGCGTCGAAAAAGCGCTTGGCGTCGATCTTGCAACCCTTGCCGTCGCCGGGCAGCAAATCGGCAGTGCAGACGAGCAAAATTGCGAACAAATGTTTGGGGCAGTGCCCGTGCCCGTTGGACTCGCGGGGCCGCTTAAAATTCATTTCAGCGAAGGAGAAACTCGCGAAGTATATCTTCCGCTCGCCACCACCGAAGGGGCGCTCGTCGCGAGCGTAAATCGAGGGTGCAAAGCGATTACACAGGCGGGCGGCGCACACGTCACATCTGAATACGTGGGCATCACGCGTTCAATTGCGTTTGAAGTAAAAGATGCAAAAGTAATTTCAGAAAAAATTGAGTTGCTCGAATCGAAGTGGAAAAGTATAGCCGAGGCGACGAGCAGTCATTTAAAAATTCTTTCCCATGAAATAGATTCAAAAGACGGATATGTTTTCCTTACTATCGCCGCTGATACGGATGAGGCAATGGGGATGAATATGATCACCATCGCGGCGCAGGCCGTGGGGGAGTTTCTCGCGAGCGAGCTTGGAATTACGATGATCACCGTTGCCGGCAATATCGATAGCGACAAAAAAGCCAGTGAACGGACAAAAAGACGTGGTCGTGGGTACCGCGTCAATGCGGAAGTGACGCTCAGTGGAGAAATCATCACTACCGTCTTGAAAACGGACGCAGCCGCGCTCTTGAAGACTGCCCACGCAAAACTTGAAGTTGGATCGACGGTGGCGGGTGCGCTCGGGAAAAATCTTCACGTGGCAAATATAATCGCCGCGCTGTATCTCGCGACGGGGCAGGATGTTGCGCATGTGGTGGAGGGGTCGCTTACGGATACGGTTGTGAACAAAGAGGGTGATGGAATAAAAATCTCTGTCCACCTTCCGGCCATCCTCGTCGGCGTTCGCGGCGGCGGTACCAATCTTCCAGCACAGAAACAATGTCTCGATTTACTGCTTAAAGAAAAAACTACTCTACGACCTGCTACGCAACTTGCCGAGACAATCGGCGCGGCGGTCCTCGCGGGAGAAATTTCGCTCCTCGCCGCGCAGGCCACTCAGACACTGGCTAATTCACACCGGGTCCTAGCGAGGGGTCAGGGCGATGATACAATCGTCCGATGAAAAAAACAGTTGGAGGCGATTACGCTGAGATTCGTCTCGAAATTAAAGACATCAAACATCGTTTGAATACTTTGGAAAAGCAGTATGGTCATCTGAAGAGTGTCGCCAAGAAAATCGACTCGTTGCACATCCGCGTCAAGGTCATCGAGAAGCATTTGAAAGTCAAAGCCTAGACGAAAACGGTCGGTTGCTTTCACCTAGTTCTTGAAATACTATGCGGTCTGGCTCCAACTAGTAGGAAAGGGTTCAGTATGTTTGAGTCAAGGACGACAATCACCGAACGTCACGCCGGTGCCGGAGCGAGGATTCTCGACGAGAGGTGCCCGGGGTGGCATGCTCGGATAGATCCCGCGAAAATCAACTTCAAGTGCCTCCGGGTCAATTGGCTCAGCGATTTTTTGAATCCGGGGAGGGTCATTCCGAACACGGACATCCTCGGCTTGCTTTTCGGCGATCTCAGGGCAGGTTGCAAGGAGCTCGGACTCCAGTACGCAAACCGAAGGGATTTGCTGGCCAAGGGCTTCTGGCTCTGGTCACCCACGTGGTTTCCCAAATATCGGCACTGCCTGAGGGAGGCATGGAGGAGGGAAATCCAGGCACGTCAAAGGTCTACCGCATAGCCGCCCCAGCCACGAAATGGTGATCGCGGAGACGACTTTCGAAGGCTCGGGGCGACTTGTTGTCCCGAGCCGGACTATTTATATAGACAATAACGTGCTTGGAGACCTTTTGCGAGGCGGGTATACTCGTATGTAATGGCTCGGTCGGCAATTGTGGGGTTTGGGCGGTACATACCGCAGTACCGCATACGGGCGGCGGACATCGCGGCTCATTGGAAGCAGGACGCGACGGCGCTCGTCGCGAGTCTTGGCGTGCGAGAGAAGTCGGTGCCGGGAATGGATGAAGATAGCTTTACGATGGCGTTTGAGGCAGCGCGACAAGCGCTTCAGACTTCAGGAGTAGAGGCGAAGAAGGTCTCGGCGGTTTTTGTGGGATCTGAGTCGCATCCGTATGCGGTGAAGCCGACGAGCGGCATGCTCGTCTCCGCGCTCGAGCTTGATCCGTATTCGCACGCGGCCGACCTCGAATTTGCATGCAAGGCGGGGACGGCGGGGATTCAAATTGTAGATAGTTTTATACGCAGCGAGCAGATTGATTACGGAATGGCTATCGGTACAGACACTGCACAGAGTAAGCCGGGCGACGCGCTTGAATATACGGCTGCCGCAGGCGCGGCTGCCGTTATCTTGGGCCCATCGTCCGACAAACGTGCGATCTGTCGCATCGACAAAACACTTTCCTATACCACCGATACGCCAGACTTTTGGCGAGCCGCCGGTGAATCGTATCCGCGACACGCAGGGCGCTTCACGGGAGAGCCAGGATATTTTCACCACATTCGCGAGACGATAATGGGAGCGATGAGGAGATGGGGGATGAAGCTCGGAGATATCGATCACGTGGTTCTCCACATGCCCAACGCGAAATTTCCAATGCGCATTGCAAAGGAGTGCGGAATCACAGACGATCAGATGCGCACGGGATTTGTGGTGCCCACGATCGGCAACACGTACAGCGCGTGTTCGTTTATCGGGCTCACGCATGTGCTCGAACAGGCAAAAAAGGGGGAGAAAATTCTTCTGGTTTCTTACGGCTCCGGCTCGGGGTGCGACGCTTTTCTTTTTACGATGTTAAAAAACGGTAAGACGCTTCCTCCCGACACGCGCGAATATTCATACTTGCAGTACAGCGAATACCTCGAACACTCCGGTGTCCTTCCTCACGCATGAAAACGCCGATTTACATAGCAGGCGTCGGCCTTACTCGCTTCGGCGAGATGTGGGACAAAAGCGTTCGCGATTTGATGCGCGAGGCTATCGGTGCTGCGGTGAAATCTTCGGAAGTCCCCGTCGCGGAAATCGATCTTGTCGTCGTCGCCAACATGATCGCAGAGACGAGTAACGATCAGGCGCACCTCGGCGCACTTGCGTCGTCACTCTTGCCGCACAAGCCTGCGGCACTGCGTGTCGAAGCGGCGTGCGGATCCGGCTCGCTCGCACTCCACACCGCGTGCGCTTTTTTGGAGAGTGGCCGCGCAAAAAATGTACTCGTTGTGGGTGTAGAAAAGATGACCGACGCATCGACCGACGCTATTTCACAAGCGCTCATGGGAGCGGCGGATGGCGAACTTGATGCGCCATCTGGCATCACGTTTCCCGGAATTTTTGGCCTCATCGCGCAGCGCTACATGTATGAGCACGGTCTCACGCGCGAGCAATTGAGCCTTGTGAGCGCGGTGCATCATCGCAACGCAGCGAACAACGAATTCGCGCAATTCCGCAATGAAATTTCGCCCGCCACCGTATCCGCGAGTTCGCCTGTCTCCGATCCTTTGCGACTTCTCGATTGCTCGCCGATCACCGATGGAGCCGCAGCGTGCATACTATCCTCCACACACAAATCGTCGTTGCGTATGGCTGCAAGCCAGATTGCAAGCGACACGCTCTCTATTACCGAGCGGCCTTCTCTCACGAGCTTTCCCGCGACGCGAGAAGCTATGCGCCGAGCACTCAAGGAGGCTCAGATCGAGCGCGAGGAGATATCGGCGGTGGAAACTCACGATTGTTTTTCAATAGCGGCCGTGATCAACGTGGAAGATCTTGGCTTTGCAAAAAAGGGAGAGGGCATCAGGCTCTATGAAGAAGCATACGCAGGACGCGCACCGCTTTCGATCAACGGGAGCGGAGGTCTCAAGGCGTGTGGTCACCCGGTCGCAGCGACAGGGATTAAGCAGCTCGTGGATGTGAGTAAGCAGCTCCGGCGAACTTCTTCTCGATACGGACTCGCGCACAACTTTGGCGGAGCATGCGCGAGTTGCGGCGTACACATCGTCGAAAATCTCGCCGTATAATTTATTTATGAAATCAATATGAAAAAAAGCGCCCCCATTATTCACCGATCGCTTGCACATGAGCGCGAAAAGTTGCTTCCGGGCACGATTCTTTCGTTCACACACCTCATGCACCCGCCCGCTCAGCTCGGGAAGCGTGCGCGTATGATCGGCCTCGTCGAACTTGAAAACGGAAAGCGCGTGCTCGGCCCGATAGTGGGAGATTCGCCCGCGATTGGACAGAAAGTATCGCCCCGTATGCGGCTCTCGCACGTGACGGAAGAAGGTCTTCGCGTGTACGAGGTCGCCTACGAGACGGTGGCGCTGAAGGCAATTCCCGTGAGTGCGTTTCCCGGATACATTCTCGCGTTTACCGGCCCGTCGGGCGTTGGTAAATCCACCATCAGTCGCATGCTTGCACACGCGTGCTCGGATTACGCGGCGAAAGTACCGATACTCACGACGCGCGGCAAAAAGCCTGGAGACGACGGCGAATACATATACACGACTGTGAAGGAATTTGCGCGTATGCAAAAAGAGGGGGCGATCGTCGCGATGTCACACATTCCTTCTTCGGGAGAAAATCGCATGTATGGATACCGAGCTATCGACATCGAGGCGATTTGGAAACGAGGAAAGATCCCCGTTGTGGTCACGGAGAAAAACCTTCTCGAAGGCCTCTCTTCGCACTATGGCCGTCGCTCCATCCTCTCGTGCGGCCTCTTGCCGCCGGGGAAGAGTCGTCGCGCCATGATCAGCCAGCTCATGCATCGTTTGCGCACGCGCGGACGCGAGACGGAGGCGCACATTCAAGATCGCCTCAAAAATGCCGAACAAGACCTTGCGTTCTTTTCAGAACGCAAAGATCTCTTCGATCACATGGTGGTCAATGAAGACCTCTCATCACTTGTCGACATTCTGAAAAAGAAAATCCCCGCACTTTCCGGTATTTAGAGTTCGTTTATTCTGCGCTTGTGAAATAGCGGTAGTGCGACATAATCGTCCGAGGCCAGTTCTACTGGTCTTTGATTCAAAAACCGTCAGGCAGAGGAGAGAAAGATGCCAGACAACAACTGGACTCGAGCTCAGCCAGAAAGAGTTGAGGGGACGTTTCCGTGTTTTGCTTCAGGTAAACTTCCCGTCAATCATGCGGCCTGTATTAGGTCGACGACAAATGCGCAGCGAAACAATCAGTTTTGCGCGACCAACAAGTGCGAATGTCCGTGGAGGCGGTGCCTCACGTGCGTGCTGCAAGGGGTTACTGGACCAGAGGCGCGGATCGTAAATCGCTCTGATGGACTATGTGAATTCCACAACGCCAACGGAGTCCGCGCCGATCGCAAGTCGACTCCTGCTGCGGCGAATACCACACCGACCCGAGCCGCTCCGGACCGAACTGTGCCGAAGCCCACATCTGCCGCGTCGCCGCACACCGATCCAGTGTCTGCGACTCGTTTAGCTCAACAGACAAGGGCCCCTACGTTGCCGGCCGTCAAGAAGCCAAAACCTTCGAAGGTTACGGGCTCACAGATACGACCCGCAGCCGGTGCGTCGTCACCTAATGGCATCGTTAGGAACGATGTTCCCTCGTCGCTGGACTTGCAAGCGGCTGCTTTGACTCCAGCATACGATGAAGCGCCGTCCGATGTCACGTCGATACCGACGGCAGTAGCGTCTGCAACAACCCTGATGCCTGCTGCCGGAGTAGAGGTCGTAGGTCAGGTGTTGCGCGTTCCAACCGGACGCGTAATTCCACAGCCAGGTCAACCTCGGGAGGAATTCGATCCAGAGTCAATGAAATTGCTCGTCGCGTCCATGAAGAGCCGTGGGCAAGTGAGGCCGGTGCTTCTCGTACCCATTCATGGGAACGCAGACGCCGACTTCATGATCTGTGACGGCGAAACTCGGTGGCGGGGAGCAAAGCTTGCCGGTATCGAGTACGTGCTCGGCATCTACTACGAAGGTCTAAGCATTACCGACGCAAAAGAGATCTACCGCACGTCGGTGGTGGCAAACTTCCACCACAACCATCATTCGCCACTCGAGCGGGCGAAGATTGTTACGAGACTGATGGGTTCCGAGCACAATCTCACCCTTAAGGAAGTCTCGGTCGAGATGGGTATCTCCGAGTTCACGCTCACACGTGACCTCCGGTTGCTCAAGCTTCCTTTCTTGGTACAGGCGTTGATGAGTAAAGAGTTGCCCGAGGATCAGCGCTTGCCACCAGCGTCTGCCCATCTACTTCTCAACTATCCGCCGGAGTTTCAGGGCACTGTGGCGCGGGAACTTGTTGACGAGAAGCTGACTCTCAACGCGGCGGTACGTCACGTGCAAAGACGTGCCGTAGAAGAGGCGGTGGTCGAAGACCGGTCACAGGTACGAGGCCGTTCGCCGTTCGATTACTTCCGCAAGATGCTCAGCGGGATCGCCGGCCTAGCAGGGCGGGTCGAAAGATACAAGTATCCGCCAGGGAGGACGCTTGATGATGTATTGAAGGCGCGTTCTCCTGAGGAGCTGGAGGAGTTTCAAGAAGCTGTCCTCACCGTGACCAAGCAACTACAAGAAATGGCTGAAACTGCGGCACAAATTGCAAAGAAAAAGCAATAGTTCCGATGGCTAGGTATCAAGACTTGAGACTCAACAATTTCGACATTGTTGAGTCTCGCTTTTTATGCATTTCGATCGTCCATCATTTCGTGTACAGTGTATTCATCGTATGGATTCATTAACTATTGAAGAAGTAGTGCTAGTGGACGAGCAGAATAATGTGCTTGGGACGACGAATAAGTCGGACGTGCATGGAGCGAAGACGCCGCTGCACCGAGGGTTCTCACTATTTCTTTTCAATGGGAAGGGCGAAGTACTCTTGCAGCAGCGCAGTGCTACGAAGCAGACGTGGCCGCTCGTGTGGTCCAACAGTGTCTGCGGACATCCTGGAAATGGCGAGTCAAATATTGACGCGGCGGCGCGTCGACTTCTCCACGAGCTCGGGATGAAGGCCGCAAAAATTGAGGAAGTGGCAGAGTATCGGTATACGTTTGTACGTGATGGCGTGATGGAAAATGAGATTTGCCCCATTCTCGTCGGATTTACTGAGGACGAGCCGAAGCCCAATCCGAGCGAAGTCGCCGCGACGCGCTGGGTGAAATGGGAAGAATTTTTGAAGGAAATTAAGGAGCGCCCGGGCACTTACTCGGAGTGGTGCGAGGAGGAGGCAAGAATTTTGTCCGAGGGTAATTTCGTTAAGGGCCCCCTCTTTGCTTAATGAGAATTAAAGTTGTCCCCATTGTTTTTGGGCTCGATATGAGTATACTGCCGGTGTGATTCGCGAAAACCGCCGAGCAAAGCGAGCAAAGACGGACGCTCACAAGAGGCTTGTTATGCGGATGGAAGAGGCCGGCATTGATGACGTCGGCTTGGTGGGGGGTAAGAATGCCTCCCTCGGCGAAATGCTCCAAGAACTGACCCCGAAGGGTATCAAAATTCCTTCTGGTTTTATCGTTACGGCCGAGGCCTATCGAGTGTTCGTCAGGGAGGCGGGGCTCGATGAGATGGTTCGCACCGAGCTTGCGGCCGTGACCCACGACGATGTAGATAGCTTTGAGCGGGCTGGCTCGGCTATTCGGGCCGCCATTGAAAGCGCGTCGTTTCCGGAAGCGCTTGAAAATGAGATCAAGGAAGGCTATGCGGCGATGGAAAAAGAATACGGGAAGTTTATCGACGTCGCGGTGCGATCGAGTGCGACGGCAGAAGATTTGCCTGACGCGAGTTTTGCGGGAGAGCACGACACGTACCTCGGTATTCGCGGGGAGGCAGATGTGCTCGACGCGATCAAACGCTGTTTCGCATCGCTCTTTACGGGGCGAGCTATTTCGTATCGCGTGCACAAGGGGTTTGATCATTTCGAAGTCGCGCTTTCGGTAGGAGTGCAGCGCATGGTGCGCTCCGACAAGGCAGCATCGGGCGTTATTTTCACCATCGACACCGAGACGGGTTTTCCCGATGTGGTCATGATCACCTCGGCCTACGGCCTCGGAGAGATGGTCGTGCAGGGGCGGGTGATTCCGGATGAATTTCTCGTCGCAAAAAAGATGATAGGGAAGATGTCGAATCCAATCATCGGCAAGCGCATGGGTGATAAGGAGGAAAAGATGGTATACGCCAAACCCGAAGGCCACACTTCGCAGGTGGAGGTGGTGAAGACGAACGCCAAAGAGCGTGCCACTTTCTCGCTCACCGATGAGCAGATCCTCACCCTCGCGACGTGGGCGAAAATCATCGAGGAGCACTATGCAAAGAAACGAAAGACCGTCTCTCCGATGGACATCGAATGGGGACTCGACGGCAACAGCGGCGATCTTTTTATACTACAAGCGCGCCCCGAGACCGTGCATGCGGGCAGGGATGTGCATAAGGTCAAAGAGTACATTCGAAGCGAAGAGGGCACAGTGCTCGCAAAAGGGCTATCGGTGGGGAATCAGATTGTGACGGGCAAGGTGCGCGTGATTTCGAGCGCTAAGGACATGTCGCAGCTTGAGAAAGGGGACATACTAGTGACAGAGATGACAGACCCGGATTGGGAGCCGGTAATGAAAAAGGCTGGCGCGATTGTGACGGACACAGGAGGTCGCACCTCGCACGCAGCAATCGTGAGTCGCGAACTCGGTCTTACCGCGATCGTCGGATCGGGCACCGCTTCGAAGGTGCTGAAGACGGGACAGATGGTGACCATTGATACGACTTCTGCAGAAGGCCTCGTGCTCGAAGGCGCGCTCAAATTTGAGGTGCGGGTGAGTGATGTCCGCAAGATTCCAAAAGTAAAAACCAAGATCACGATGAATCTTGCGACGCCTGACACGGCGTTTGAAAAATCTTTCTTGCCCAATTCTGGTGTCGGCCTTGCACGCGAGGAATTCATCATCGCGGCCTCGGTCGGCGTGCATCCGCTCGCACTGCTTCATTTCGACGACCTACCAAAAGCACTTCAGGAGAAAGTGAGTCAGAAAACCCAGGGGTGGGATGATCGCGTCGCATACTACGTCGACAACCTCGCCTACGGCATTGGTAAAATCGCGACGGCGTTTTACCCCAAGCAGGTGATCGTGCGCTTCTCAGATTTTAAGAGCAACGAATATCGCACGCTGCTCGGCGGTGAGCAGTTTGAGCCTGAGGAAGAGAATCCGATGCTCGGCTGGCGCGGGGCATCACGCTACTACGACCCGAAATTTAAAGAAGCATTCATTCTCGAATGCCGCGCAATGCGCAAGGTGCGTGAGGAAATGGGTATGACCAATGTGATACCGATGATCCCATTTTGTCGCACCGTTGAGGAGGGGATGAAGGTACTTACCACAATGGCGGAAGCGCGCCTGTACCCCAATCTTTTGCCGTTTAAGGGTAAGAAGCCATCGCAAACGACGCCGGTAATCGTGATGTGTGAGATTCCTTCAAACGCGCTGCTCGCTGCAGATTTCCTCAAAATTTTCGACGGCATGTCGATCGGCTCAAATGATCTGACGCAGCTTACGCTCGGCGTCGATCGTGATTCAGGAATTGTAAATAAAGTGGGGGATGAAAATAATCCTGCAGTAAAAAGGCTTATTACCGAAGTAATCAAAGTGTGTCGCAAGAAAAAGAAGTATGTGGGTATCTGCGGCCAAGGGCCGTCGGATCATCCTGAGTTTGCCGAGTTCTTGGTGGAGCAGGGGATCGAGAGCATGTCGCTCAATCCTGATTCAATCATCAAAACCACCATCGCCGTGGCGAAGGTAGAGAAACGACTCGGACGGAAGAAGTAAAAAATCGGCTTCCTCTTGGGTACGCTTTTGTTCAGGCGGCGAGCTTTTTCTCGGGCTCGTTTCGCAACTCTGCAGTTATAAACTTCGCCAATTCCTCGAGCCTTTTCTCATCATCGGGCGTTGCGTTTCCCTGCTCCCCATTCGAGATGATATTCTCTACATTTTTTACCATCGCCGTTAGGTTGGGGATGCGAAGGTCCGCTAAACGATTTCTCATGCTTGCGTCTCTAAGATGATCGGTTGTGAAAACATCAGGCAGCCCGCCCACAGCTTCCTCAGGCCCCCTCCGACCAAACGGTTTATGTGGCGGCCGATTGAAATTCATTTCCATAGCTCGTTTCGTTAGCCTTTAATCCTACGTTTGAATCGTACCATGCGAGTACACGACTTCAAGCCGATTGCGACTGCCGCAATTTTGGCTATACTTGCCTGTACATTCCGCGGTAGCGCAATGGTAGCGCAGCTCGCTGTTAACGAGTTGGTTGTAGGTTCGAGTCCTACCCGCGGAGC
>CAYTFU010000010.1:0-23807 GCA_964437185.1 uncultured Candidatus Saccharibacteria bacterium
TTCTAGTACGAGAGGACCGAAATGAACTGACCTCTGGTCTGGGGGCTGTCACACCCGTGGCACCGTCCCGTAGCTATGTCGGGAAAGGATAACCGCTGAAAGCATCTAAGCGGGAAACCAACTCTAAGATAAGGAATCGTTTGAGGCTCGTGGGAGATGACCACGTTGATAGGCACTAGGTGCAAGTGCAGTAATGCATTCAGCCGAGGTGTACTAATACGCCGACAGAACTCTCGAAAGGAATTGTGAGAGTCGCGCAGTGTCTTTACTTTTGTGTCGTTCTTCTCAGTGAGCAGAATGTTTGTACAACGTATACACGTTTTTTGAACATTCTGTGTTGGTGCTTTGTCGGAGGGGGTACACCCGTTCTCATTCCGAACACGGCAGTTAAGCCCTCCAGAGCCGATGGTACTCGTATAGGGGAGAGTAGGTCAGCGCCAACACAGAGTGTTCAAAACCTTAAGCGCCCCGCACTTTCAGTGCGGGGCGCTTCTGGTAGAATTGCTCCATGAACTGGGCCGCGCGACGCAGGGCGATTTATATCTTGGGAATCACCATTTTCTTTCTCATTACCCTTGGTGGCCCCGCTGCGTACTGGTACATCACGATCCCGTCTACGTGTACCGACGGAATTCAGAATCAAAATGAGACCGCGGTTGACCGCGGGGGGCTGTGTCCCTATTTGGATGAGGACGCGCTTTCGCCTTACGCAATACTGTGGGCTCGATCGTTTCGAGTGCGAGATGGTTTTTACAACGCGACTGCATACATTCAAAATCCGAATCCCGAAGCTGGGGTACGGCGCGTTGCCTACCGATTCGGTCTTTACGACGCGCGCAACGTTCTTATCGCCGAGAGGGAGGGGACGACGTACATTGAACCCATGGGCGTCACTCCTGTCATCGAATCTCATATCGACGCGGGAAGCCGAATCGTTTCGCGGACGTACTTTGAGTTAATTGAACCGCTATTGTGGGAGAGGTTCAAAAATCCCGCCAATTCGATCCTCATACGTAGTAAAGACGTCTCCAATATCGATTCAAATCCGCGGCTCTCGGCAGTGGCCGAAAATAGTTCAGTCGTGCGTATTGATGAACCGTCTTTTACAGCAGTGTTATTCGATTCCGCAGGCAACGCGTTTGCCTCATCTGAAACGCGCCTCAATCAGATTGGAGCCGGTGAGTCCGTGACCATTGTTTTTACCTGGCCTGATTCTTTTCCGACGCAACCTGCAAAAATTGACGTCATTCCGCTGTTGCCGCCCGTGCCTCTTACGGTACGCGAGTGAGTATGTTTGCCTTGACGCGCACCGCGGGGGCTCGTGTCCGCGCATTCCAGCACATCGACTGGTTCATTGTGGCATCGGCTGTTGCAATCTCTTTGGCGGGGCTCCTCACCATGCGTTCCTTTTCGGAAAATTTCTTTTTTGAGCGTCAAGTTATATGGATATGTATCGCCATCATTGTCTTCTTTCTTGCGAGTATTCCGGAGTACAGTTTTCTTCGCCGAACATCCGTCCTTATTGGTTTTTTTGCCGCGACGAGCGTTATTCTCGGACTCTTGTATGTTTTTGGCTCAATTGTGATGGGTGCTCAAAATCGATTCAGCCTCGGACTCTTTGCAATCCAGCCTTCTGATCCGGCAAAATTGCTGCTCGTTCTCATTCTGGCCAAATATTTCGCGCGGCGGCACGTCGAGATTGCGCATATACGCCACATTTTTGTCTCAGGCGCGTACGCGGCAGTGCTCTTTGTGCTCGTCTTTTTTCAACCCGATTTTGGCTCGTCGATTATCATCGGAAGCATTTGGCTCGGGATGGTATTGGTCGCGGGCATCTCTTGGAAACATCTTCTAACTCTGTTTGTCGTTGCTGCCATCGCTCTCACGGGCTTGTGGCAGTACGGCTTCCAGCCGTATCAGAAACAACGCATCCTCACCTTTATTCACCCCCTCGCCGATATCCGCGGCTCAGGGTACAACGCGTACCAAGCGATGGTCGCCGTGGGATCCGGTGAGATTCTAGGGAAGGGAATTGGGTACGGCACGCAATCCAAGCTTCAGTTTTTGCCCGAGTATCAAACCGATTTCATTTTTGCCGCATTTGCGGAGGAATGGGGTTTCGTAGGGGTGCTGCTGCTCTTCGGGCTTTTTTTGCTCATGATTTTTCGAATTCTCGCGATAGCAAATCAGGGCACAGATAATTTCGACATACTCTTTGGAATAGGTGTTGCGGTGTACTTCACCGCGCAGTTTATAGTGCATGTGGGGATGAATATCGGCCTCTTGCCGATTACTGGTACCACGCTACCGTTCATGAGTTACGGGGGCTCGCATCTCGTCTCCGAATATCTCGCGCTCGGTATTTTGATGGGTATGCGTCGTCACACAAATGCGTCGGTACCCGCGCGCGGGGACGCGGAAACAATCGGCACGCTTTAATAGAGTTGAGTTGTTCGTCGTACCATCTCCTCAAGTGAAAACTCTCGAAGGTCCTTCGCATCGAGAATTTCTCCTACCCCGCCAACTCGGTTAGCCGTGATTGGTAGCCCGACGGTTCGGGCTTCTATAAGCACGTAGGGTAACCCCTCTTTTAGTGAAGGAAGCGCAAACGTATCAAATCCTCCTAGCGCCGATTGGGCCATCATAAATCCGAATAGTTTTACTCGACTACCGAGCCCATACTCGTCTATCTTTTTCTTAAGATAAGCCCGATCCTCGCCGTCGCCGACGATAGCGACGTACATATTCGGATCTTTTTTTGCCGATTCAAGGAGTGCTATTTGATTTTTGTTTTTTGTAAGTTCGCCAATCGTGCCAGTAATATGGACTCCTTTCGGAAAGGAGTGACGAACAACATCCGCAGAGAAGAGGGGAAGATTAGGATCGATTCCGTTATAGATGCGCACGGCTTTCCGACCGACAAACGGCATCCTCTTCGCGATTCGGAGGTCATACTCGGATACAAGAATTATCTTGTGTGAAAGAAGTGCTGTCAGCCAAGAAAGCAGGAATATGAGCCCACGAGAAACGGAGTTTCTTTTCTCCCAAAAAGGCCAACCGTGAGCGGTGAACACGATACGCGGCACCCCAGTCAACCGAGCCGCGAGTGCCCCGATGCCGGCTGCCTTAGACGAATTGAGATGCACAACATCTGGTTTTTCGTCGCGAAAGATTCGAAGGAGTTCAATAAAGCATCTTATGTCGTTGAGAAAGGAGAAGTCGCGCTGAAGAGATTTGATGGGAATGGTTGGAATACGTTCCGCTCGCAGTTTTTTTGCGAGTAATCCTTCCGGTCCGAACGCAACCTGTATCTCAAAGTCGTTTCGCAATGCACACACAAGATCATACACATACCGCTGCGCCCCGCCCCACGTGGCTTTTGTGATGAGGAACAATATTTTTTTTCGCGTTCGCGTCGTTTTCATGACATTTCTATCCTTGTTTTATGCGACATTTTATGTAATGATACTCGATATGTCGCTGGTTCCCAAGAGGGAATACATCGTCCTCCTTGCGGGTGATATCGCGGTGTTCGCGGTCGCGCTCTGGGCGACGCTCGCACTGCGCAACTTGGCTTTGCCGTCCTCAGATATATTTGCGCTCCACCTTCTCCCGTTTTCGATTTTGTTCATCGTTTGGGTCGTTATTTTCTTTCTTGCGGGCCTTTACGGACGTCATACCAGACTCTTTAGAAGTCGTCTCATTCCCACGATACTCTACACGCAGGTGATCAACATTGTGGTCGCCGCCCTCTTCTTCTTTTTTGTACCGGCTTTTGGCCTCGCGCCGAAAACGATTTTACTCCTCTATCTCGTGATATCCTCCGTGCTGATTTTCCTGTGGCGCATCGCGCTCTACCCGCATGTGCGGAGCCGCCGTCGCCTCAAAGGTGTTCTGATCGCCTCTGGCCCCGATGCGCGCGCGCTCGCCGAGGAGGTGGCGAGTGACGTGCGGTATCCGTTTTCTTTCGAGTACGTCATTGATACGGCGCACGCCCCGTCTCATGAGGTGATTCAGCGCGCATGCAGAGTTGCAGAAGAGGATGACGTGACGTTCATCGTCGTCGACTTTTCTGACAAAGCGGTCGCCGCGGCGCTCCCTATTATTTACGATGCCGCATTTCACAAGCGACGATTTGCGCTTCTGGACGCGACGGATCTCTATCAAGAGGTATTTGACCGCGAGCCGCTTTCGCTCGTTACATACGAATGGATATTGGCGCACGTGAACGCCTCGCATGTGTACGACATTGTGAAGCGCGGTCTTGACGTCGTGTGCGCGATTCTCGGCGGCAGCGTATCGCTCGTCCTGTATCCCTTCATCATGCTCGCCATAAAACTCGACGACGGGGGAGATATATTCATTACACAGCTGCGGGTGGGGCGATTTCAGAAACCAATCCGCATCTACAAGTTTCGAAGTATGAGCGGCAACGACGAGGGGGATTACGGTGCTCACGGAAAGACGAAGTTGGTCGTTACGCGCGTTGGGAGGTGGATTCGGCTGCTTCGGCTCGACGAATTGCCACAGCTGTGGAATGTATTGCGCGGCGATCTGTCGCTCGTTGGCCCGCGACCGGAGTTGCCAGCGCTCGCCTCACAGTACAGCGCTCGCATTCCGTACTACAATGCGCGCTACCTCATCGCGCCCGGACTCACGGGCTGGGCGCAGGTTCGTCACGATCGTGATCCGCACCATGGCGCGGATATGACTGAGACAAAGATGAAGCTCTCGTATGATCTCTACTACCTCGCGCACCGATCACTTGTTCTCGATATCTTTATTCTTTTGCAGACCATACGGATATTTTTGACTGCGCGGGGGACATAGAGGCTCGGCGGCGGGTCCTTTAGAACCCGGATTTTTCTGCTGAAAAATCCTTAATCCTCGCCTCGTCGGCTCCGGGGATTCTAAAAAACCCGCCACACTCGCGAATGATGGGAAATACGGGTAGAATGACTATATGAAGAAGGCTGTTGTTACGGGTGGCGCGGGGTTTATTGGGAGCAATCTCTCGCATGCACTCGTAAAGGGGGGGTGGGAGGTGCACCTTATCGATATCGATCCTTCATTTCGGCGCGATTCGCTCCCCAAAGAGGCGACGCTCCACGAAGTTGATGTGCGCGACACGGAAGTGATTCAGCCGATTATCGCTGGCGCAGATGTCGTCTTCCATACGGCGGCAGTGCCGCGCGTTCCGTATTCCATCGAACACCCAGCCGAGACGACCGATCAAAATATTACCGGCACCGTCTCGGTGCTTCAGGCGGCTGCGACCGCCAAAGTGCGCCGCGTCGTTTACTCTGCATCGGGATCCGCGTACGGTACCCAAGACACATTGCCGCTCGTGGAGACTATGCCTGCAAATCCGGTAAATCCGTACGGACTTCAGAAATATGTCGGAGAGCTTTTTGCGAAGATGTTTGCCGAGGTATACAACATCGAAACGGTGAGCTTGCGGTACTTCAATGTGTACGGATCCGGAATGGATCCAAACGGTCCGTACGCGCTTGCGATCGGGAGATTTGCTCTCGCGCGAAAAAATAATGAGCCAATTACGATATTTGGCGACGGCACGGTAACGCGCGACTTTACTCACGTGGATGACGTGGTGCGGGCGAATGTTCTCTCGGCCGAAAGCGCAAAGGTGGGGAAGGGGGAAGTGATCAACATTGGAGCGGGGCGAAATATTTCCATACAGACGCTCGCAGAAATGTTTGGAGGGCCTATTCAGTACGGGCCCCCGCGTATCGAGGCGCACGATTCGCTTGCAGGCAACCGCAAGGCGAAGGAATTGCTTGGCTGGGAGCCGACCATCATGCTTGAAGAGGGCATCGCTGCGCTGAAGAAAGAAATGGGAATATAGTAATGACCGCATGATTATCGACGGACGCGCAATCGCAGAAGATATGTACACGGCGCTCGCGAAGCGCCGAGATCATTTTGATCGTCCGGTGAAGCTCGGCATTCTCGTGTGCGGAGCAGATGCGGTTATCGAATCGTTTGTCCGGATTAAAACGCGCGCGGCGGCACGACTCAATGTCGAGATGGTGAGGATAGATATTCCATCCGACGCCAGTACTTCCGCAGTCGTTACGCGGGTGCGGGAAGTTGCGCAGGAAGTAGATGCGTTGATCGTTCAGTTACCACTGCCTGCATCGATCGACACCAATGCGGTCCTCAGCGTAATCCCTCCGCAGAAAGACGTCGATGCACTCAATCCAGCCGTACGCGACACGGAGCACCCCGTGTCGGCCCCTGTCGCGCTCGCTGTCGTAGAGATCTTGGAGCGCGCGCAGGTGAAGATTGAGGGCTCGCGCGCTGTAGTGATCGGCGCCGGCCGCCTCGTGGGGGCTCCGAGCGCGGTGCTCTTAAGGCAGCTTGGCGCAGAGGTTTCCATGTTCACACTTCAGGAAGGCACAATCGAGGATTTAAAAGATGCCGATATTGTTGTGTGCGGAGCAGGAAACCCCGGCTTCGTAAAGCCGGAGCATGTAAAAGACGGTGTCGCGATTGTCGATGCGGGTGCATCCGAATCGAAGGGGAAGGTTGTCGGCGATGCAGATCCGGCATGCGCGGAAAAATCCTCAGTCTTTACGCCTGTCCCTGGGGGCGTGGGCCCCGTGGCGGTCGCTATGATTTTTAGAAATCTGTTTGATTTGGTCGAAAAAAATCGCACATAGACATTTCGGTCATTCTTGCGCCTCTTTCGTGAAGACGTATACTACTCGCCATGCTACAAAGACGTGTCACCGCGCTCCTCATCTTTCTCTTGGGCTGCGGCATCGCGTGGTTCGTATTCTCGAGCCAAATGAATGGCCGAAAGCCGTTTCTCTTGGGGCTCGATCTTTCGGGCGGTACACAGCTTGTATACCGTGCCGATCTACAGGCTATTAAATCCACTGACGTCGTCGGCTCTATGTCCGCACTTCGCGACACGATTGAGCGCAGGGTAAATCTCTTCGGCGTTTCTGAAGCGACTGTGCAGACCGAGCGCGCGGGTGCGCTCGGTGGCAATCCGGAAGAACGGCTCATCGTTGAGCTACCAGGTGTTACAGACACGCAGAGGGCAATCGAATTGATCGGTCAAACGCCGGTACTTGAATTTCGAATGCTGAAGGTTGGTGCTGACGAAACAGCCACCGCTTCCTCAACGATCAATGATCTGTTCGAGGCGGCTGTGATTACGGGGAAGGATTTGAAGAGCGCGGAGCTCCAGTTTCAGGGCGGGGCGGGGACACTGAGCCAGCCCGTGGTCGTACTCCATTTCAATGCAGAAGGGTCAAGGTTGTTCGCCGACCTCACAAAAAACAATATCGGCCGCACGTTTGGAATGTTTCTCGACGGTTCACCGATTTCGACTCCGGTAATTCGTGAGGCGATTCCAGATGGCACAGCGGTGATTTCAGGCAACTTTACTCCCGAGAGCGCCAAAGAGCTCGCGCGCAATCTCAACTACGGTGCGCTGCCAGTGCCGATAGAGCTAATCTCGACGCAAACGGTTTCCGGCACACTTGGAGACGAAGCTGTGCGTGACGGAATCATGGCGGGCCTCTGGGGTATCGGCGTCGTCGCAATCTTCATGGTTCTATGGTACCGACTGCCAGGCTTTCTTTCAGCACTTGCGCTCGGTCTCTATGTAATTGCGATGCTTCTCCTCTTCCAGTGGATTCCCGTCACACTCACGGCGGCTGGTATCGCGGCGTTTATTCTTTCAATCGGAATGGCAGTCGATGCCAACATTCTCATCTTCGAGCGCATGCGCGAGGAGATGATGGGAGGGAAGGGTAGTGCAGAGGCCGTGGCCGATGGATTTGCCCGCGCATGGCCTTCTATTCGCGACAGCAACATTTCTTCGATGATCACCGCCGTGATTCTCTTCTGGTTTGGCACCTCGCTCATAAAAGGCTTTGCGCTTGTCTTCGGCCTCGGCGTGCTCGTCTCCATGCTTACCGCTATTTCTGTATCGCGCACCTTCCTTCTCTCTGTCGGGATGAATGCGAAGTCCGGTTTGCCGCGTTTCCTCATGGGCAGCGGCTCACACTAAATCTATGTATATCGTTCAACACAGAAATATATTTTTCGCGATTACGGGGGCGATTACTCTCGTTGCTATAGTGAGCGTGGTTGTGTTTGGGCTCAAGCTTGGCCTCGATTTTACGGGCGGCAGCCTCGTGCAAGTCACATATCCAGAGGGGCGACCTTCTGCCTTAGCGCTCACGGAATCACTCGACAAAGCGGGGTTTGAGGGTTATTCACTCCGGGAAGCGAATGAGCAAGATTACATCTTGCGCGCGGGCACCATGACGCCCGGAATGCGCGAGACGTTATCGCAAACGCTTTCTCTCGACGGTGAATCTCCGGCGTCCGTTGTTCAACTCACGGAAGTTGGGCCCACGATCGGCTCCGAACTCCGCAGTAAGGCGCTCATCGCGATCATTCTTGTGTTGCTCTGCATCCTCCTCTTTATCGCGTTTGCGTTTCGCAAGGTTTCAAACCCTGTTTCTTCGTGGGTATATGGACTCATCGCGCTCGTCACATTGCTTCACGACGTGATCGTGCCAGTTGGTTTTTTCGCGTTCTTAGGACACTTCACGGGCGCTCAGATAGATACACTCTTCGTGACAGCCATCCTCACAATTCTCGGATTCTCTATTCACGACACCATCGTCGTATTCGATCGGACGCGAGAAAATCTCCGTATCAACGAAGAGCGCAATCGTAAAGAGGATTTCGCGATCACTGCAGGAAAGAGCCTCGGGCAGACGTTTGTGCGCTCTATCAACACGTCGCTCACCGTCATCGTAACGCTCCTCGTCCTCTACGTCGTCGGGCCCGCCTCGACGCGCGACTTCGCGCTCACACTTCTCGTCGGCATCACCGCCGGCACCTACTCGTCAATCTTTTTGGCGACACCACTTCTTGTCACGACGGAACGGTGGCTTGCAAAGCGCGTCTCCGGCGCTCAAAAGAAAAAGTAGTACCCATTTTCAACAACACCCATACACTATATATACCCTATAGGACAAAGTTAGTGTCAGGGGGAATATAGTCCAAAATGCTTTTTTAGTCTCGCATCTCCCTCCAGTTCGTCCACGATCATATAGAGGATATCCTTGCCGACCTTGAAATCCGCCTTGAGAAGCGCAATCAAATCCTCGCAATCGTAGGGGTATACCCAAACGCTATCCTGAAGACGCTCAAAACCAATGGTTATGAGCGTATGACGGAGCTTCTGCCGCACACTTCGACGATATTCAGGTATATCAAAAATCAGCACGCGCCACTTCTTGTCCCACCGCCTTGGTCTGCGTAACCGATAGTCTTCGAGTTGTAACATTTGCAGAGTCGCCTCTCCTCGCGGTGTGACCCTCAGGAAGCCATCTTTCCGTGTCAATAATCCTTTCTTGATCAACCGATCGCGTGCCCGATTGATGCTCTGTCCGTGTCTCTTTGTTGGCATGAGGCCGAGCTTGTGCAGAGAAACAAAGACGTTGGGTGTGACCAGTGCGACCCCAACGATTCCCACCGCAGAGACGACACCAAGGATCTGTTTCTGGAGATTTATTTTCCGTGCTCGTTGTTTACTCTGCTCCTCCATGAGACCCATACACTAAGTGTATCCTATAGGACAAAGATAGTGTCAGGGGGAGGGTTGGGGAGGAGTGCAAAAAATTGGACAAACAAGAGGGGGTGGTATAGGATGTTGGTACATGAAATTTGGCGCGGCATATTATTACGCATATCGAAGCCCCAGGGGGTAGATTTGTCGTATTGATGTGATCGACAGACTGGCCCCCACAAGGGGCTTTTTTCGTTGTTATCTGGACCTTGAGTCCCTGAGCCTTGGCAGAGGGAATTAGAATCTAGATCGCATGTGCGACTAGTTGCAGGCGCGAAGAGCCTTGCAAAGCTCTTTGCGCGTACAAAACCCACAACCAGCGAGGAAAATCGCAATGAAACACCGCGTTAGGTTCATCTCTTACGACTCCAGTACTGATGCAAAGGTGACTGAAGAGATACTTCCGGCGTTTACGGGCGAGGTGGAGACGACAGGTCTTTACGACATTGTCGAGCCGGCTCCCTCAGTGCGCCCATATGCTGATTGGTATGCTGAGCCCTCGCCAGTGGAGAGGCTCCTTTCTGCCATGCGGGAGGGAGTTCCGGTGATTTGCTGTACGGCGGGCGCTAGGGAGCGGTGGGTCGCTGCTCTGGACCTTGCGACCACCAACGCCATTCGCGTCGGTATTCTTTTACTCTCGCATGAGGATGCCGATCTCGCCACGCTGGTTGCTGCCCACAAGAAAACACCGTTCCGGTTCGTCGTAAACGTTAGCCGTTTTCGTGGAGCGCAACTGGCCGACAATTTCCCGAACACAGCGACACTTTCGGGAATCTGTGATGTCGAAGGTCATGGTCCGGGTATTGCACGCTTCATCTCGGGCTGTCTTCATCGCATGGGTTGAACGGCAAGCAAAACGCGCCGGCAGGATTCATTTCCCGCCGGCGCTCGCTATTTATATACAAAATGAAAACGGCGGATCTTGCGATCCGCCGCCTTGTCCCCGTCATGCAGCTAAGGCAGAACGCCAGTACCCGCACCGTCATGAAGGTCCTCGATCCTGACGGGTTTGCCACCAGGCGGCACTTGGGGCTTAGCCGGCTCGGGTGTGGTCACCGCGGCCTGGGTCGGTTTTTCGGTGAAGGGGGGTTGATTTGCGGATGACGCAAAGCCAGGGCCTTTTTTTGACATGTGGTCGTATCCTCGCCTGGATTGTGAAAGAGCGGAAAGAGCAAAGAGCTTGCAGGCAAGCCCTTTGCGTTTCCGCGGGGGTTTTAGCCGGCCCAGATCTGCGATCTGGGGCTTGGGTCGAGGGAGGGTCGACACAGGCCCCAAAAAACAGAAAGCCCCTCCGAGGAGGGGCTTGTCTGCGTTTGTTTGCTTTTTATCTGAGCAACGACGCATTCGCCCCTTCTCGGGTTGTAAAGAAAAACGCGAACGCGAATACTGACTTGTTGCTCATAAAGCGAGCATATACGAGCCCCTTCAGTGCGTCAAGTTTCGGGAAATGGGGAAAAGAATCAGCGGCGATCACGAAGATCGCCGCCTTTGAAGCATTGCCAGCCATACCCAGATCACATACCTAGAAGGCGAGTGATCTCAGTCGTGAAGCTTTCGTAATCTTTGCCGTAGGGGACAAATCCCATTGGTTTGCCCCCGATCGCGTTGTGATACAGCGTAGCCTCTTTACCCTCGACTCCCACGAAGAATAAGTCCGCAGGATGAAGCGCGTCGACGATGCGCAGGTAGCGAACGACGTCGTCATCGGTATTTGCCGGAACGTCGAGAATTTCGTAGACGAGGTCGTGTTTCCAGCGAGCGAAACGAGTAAATGTTGAGAAGTACTCAAACATTTGGGGGTGGCGCGTCGCAAAGATGACTCGAGGAATCGTATTTGTCATGTGCAATTATTTCTGTTTGCGGTCCAGTGTTCAAGTAACTTTCCTCACACACTGACTTTCAATCGTCAGCGTCCGGGTTTTGCCACCCACCACTCGCGCGAAATGCGAGTATTTGTGCCGTCAGAGCAATTATCTCGTCGAGCAACGCTTTAGGATTCGCGGGGAAGATTTGTTTGAGCGGTATCCCGTCGAGGAGGTCGTATTCGGCAGAGGTCGGGTTCTCCGTAGTGCCGATCATATAGAGGGCCGGGTGGTTGAAGAGGCCGTTGACGCGTGCGACACGAAGGAGAGCCATGACTTGGTCATCCGTCGCGACTTCAAAGCCGATGATAACGAACTCAATAAGACCAGCTAATTCGGTATACATGCTCACGCTATTCTCGAAGAATTTGTGCATGTGTGCATGTTTCGTTGCAAGCACGATTACGGGGCGGGTGATTTTCATCGCTAGTTCCTTTCTATGTGGGTGTGTTGGGGCCCTGCTGGGAGCCTCCTGTGAGTTTCGCACCACGCTGAAAACTCACAGGAAGCTCCCAAATGCGAACAGCTTTTTTGTGAAAGAACAATCTCAAAGAGCTTGAGACGGTCGCCACAAGAATTGTTTTTTGTATGTACGCATATTGAATTTCCAAATCGTTTTGCGATCTGGAATCTAGGCCGTCGTCGGCGCAGATTCCAAATAACAGAAGGGTGGTAGGGAACGTCGAATGCCTAAGCAATCGACGTTCCCCAATACTTAACATCACCGTTTTTCTTCCTGCGCCGACTGCACGCTGTTGCGGAGAGCGCGAAGAACGGGAGCGAAATCGGCGCCGGTTAGTCGGACTAATTGATCGGGGGTGAACCCGATTTCGATCATCTGTTTGGCCAGCGCCAGGACCGCCTCGGCATATTGCCGAGAGGTGGGATCGGGGTTGCCCGCAGGGGCAACCGGTTCTATTGCGGAATCCACTCTAGCCTCCTAGATTGTCGGTGAGTCGGGCTCGAAGCGTCGCATTACGGCCCCGCAGAATGCGCCCGGACACAGGCACGCTTCAGGGCGGCCGTTCGAGTTCCAACGGACACGTTGATCAATCAACTTCCGGGGTTGACAACAGTTGGGGCAGTTGCGCGTCACGGAAAAGTCCGTTGAGGGGAAGAGCTCCACGATTTTTTTTACGTCGTCCTCGGTCATGACATCGCGTTCCTTTTGGGTGATGATTGAGCTGTTGGTATTCCGAAAAACGGAAAGAGCATGCAAGCACTTTCGTGCTGCACCAGATACGTTTCCGTTCTGGAATCTGAGCTCAGGTGAGCGCGGATTTCAGAATGCAAACAAAAAAGAAGGTGGTAGGGAATGTCGATCGCAATAAGCAATCGACATTCCCCCATACCCGAAGCGTTTGATCTCACGTCACTGTTGCGCTGCGCTGAAGATGGCGGCGGCAATAGTCTCCTCGCCCGTACTTTTCGCTGCTCTCACAGAGAAAGGTAAGGTCGAGCCGGTGAGCTCGTTTTCGTTCTCGCAGTCACGCAAGAATGTCACGCGTGCTACCTTTCCAATTTTGGCAAACTTTGGATCCGCCAAGAACGTTGGGTTGGTTGAGATGAAAACAATGCGACAGTTAAGCCGGATGCAGAGTTCGACAGCTTGCCGGATTTCCTCGTCGGATTTGCACGAAGACACTTCGTCGACCCCATAGACCAGACAGCCTACGCGTTCGAAGTTCGGCACTTGAGCCCCTCTGTTGGATTCAGATGCGAACAGAGTGCCGACAGACATTTTCTTTAAGGCGCCTGTTGTTACAAGTGCTTCAAAAAAGCTTTGCATTCCTGGGCTCGATGTTGCGAGAATCACACGTGGATTCCGCGTGTCGCTCCATTCCTTTCCGTAGGAAGTATCGGCCGGAGGTGTAACAGTGAAGCGAATAGTGATGGGATCCATCGTTTTTTCCTCGGGTATGTGTTACGAAAAGAACAGAAAGAACCGTGGGCGGCGCTTTCTGTTCTGCGGATTAATTTACGCAAAACAAAAAACCGCCCTTATCTCACAACTAAAAAATTGTGCGATAAGGGCGATTTTCCTTGCCCCTAGAGGGACGAGGGGGTCGCGGTGCCACCTTATTTACCCCGTGCGAAGCAACGGGGCTTGCTACGAGGATCTTTCACTGACGTCCCGAAGGATTATCAGTTATCTCTGTTACGGGAGATCCCGAATTGCCACTTGTGCAGCAACCTCCATACCCATCAATTTCTTCAGAGTAAACCGGCCCCAACCCCGCGTTTGACGCGGGAACCAGCTGGATTTAACTAAGTGGAGTATACATGGTAGGTCGTATCTTGTCCAGAAAAGGTTGCGGGGCGCTCGTTTACGAGCGCCCCGTTGCACCTTTACCGCGTCAGATGCGGTTGAGGTACGTGGTTGCATCGTGGCCGTTGTGGTTGCCGCGAACAGTGATTTGGATTCCATCGGCGAACTCCGCGACGGCGAAACCGATTTCTGGAAGAAGCGCCGTAATCGGGCACTGCAGGTCCCCATTCGTTTTGGGGAGTTGGATCATCCATCCCGGTTGGGTCGAGTGCGGTTCGTGGGTAAAACCTTCCGGCACGTTACCATTCAGTTTCCGAATGGCGTCGGCAATTGCTGCCGCGACCTCGCTCTGACGGTCGGGGGCGATGCCGCTGGTTGTGATCAGCATGATGGTCCTCCTGTTGCAACGACTGAATCCGAAAAGAGCTGTAAAGAACATACAGACTCTTTTCCAATGCATTCGTCTGTACCGAAGTGCGGGATTGCGCTTCGGATAATGGGTCAAAAGGGGAAGAGGCCCACGCGCCGGAGCACAAATGAAAAAGCCGCCCTCAAAGCACGAACAGATGGTTCGTGCGTTCGGGGCGGGCCGGTACGTAGCTATATCATAGAGTGATCTTGCGATCAGTGCCTCTAGTGTATCGAGCGTTTGGGCAGAGTCAAGAGCTTTACGCACCTTGAGCACGTGAGTAAAGTTGACATATGTTTGAGCTATGTATAAGATATGTCCATGACATCGCAAGTTGTATTTACCGTGGATTCCAAGATCAAGGCGAAGGCCATGCGCCGCGCTAAGCGCGAGGGCGTGCCCTTTGCCGCAGTACTCAAGCTCGCGACGAAAGCGTATGCCGAGGGCACATCTCACATCGAAATGGTGAGCGAGGAAAAATTCAATGCCAAAACAGCCCGCATCATCCGCGCCGCTTTGCGCGATGCCGAGCAGGGGAAGAACATTGTGTCATTTAAGACCGACAAAGAAATGAATGATTACTTACTGGCGCTGTAGCCGCATAGTATGCGGACCGATCTACATCGTTCGTTCCTGAAAGAATTTAAGAAAATACCGCAGAAAATACGTGAGCAATTTGTTGAGCGAAAGGATCTTTTTCTGACTGAACCTTTTCACTCACTCCTCAACAATCACCCTGTCGGTAAGCGATTTCCGGGTTGCCGAAGCATCAACGTAACGGGGGACTATCGGGCGATATTCAAAGAAAGCGGGGATGAGGTACTTTTTTTACACATCGGCACACACAGCGAGTTATACGAATAGATGACATTGCCACTTTTCCACAGCTTGACACTTCGCGGGGGAGTAGGTTATGGTGGGCTTAATGAATCAGTCGCAGATTCGACAGGCTCACTGCAAGAAGCTTCTTGGACTTCTACTTATTGCCCACTCGAGTGGAGGCTTTGTCCGTGTCTAGAAACTAAATCCAGATACCAACAAGCCCTCCACTCGGAGGGCTTGTGCTTTTTTAGCTGTTCTTTGAAACGTCAGTATTATAGTCACGTTCAAGCTCGGATTACCGGGCATCACGCAACACCCAATGGGGGAAACATGACCGACACTAAGGACACAGGGCTCGATGCAGGCCAACTTAAGGGGGCGAAAGGGGATGATGTCAATCGCTCCGATCGCCCAGAAACAGAAGACTGCCACGGCATGGATCTGCACTTGGCGGACCCAAAGCCTCCGCGGAAAAAGAAGTCTGGTTCGGACAAATAAAGGGGAGGAGGAAATGTCCGGGGAAAAATTGGGGGACGAAGGTGGAGTCATTCACTTTAGCGTCGTTCCGGATAACGGAAGAT
This sequence comes from uncultured Candidatus Saccharibacteria bacterium, assembly GCA_964437185.1. Lineage (GTDB taxonomy): Bacteria > Patescibacteriota > Minisyncoccia > Phycocordibacterales > UBA2100 > UBA10103. The sequence goes on from CAYTFU010000010.1 coordinate 15,566, forward strand.
ACGCAGTAACCGTGATCGCGGCTTCGCGGCAGCCTGTTCTTGTGATCCTGAAGGCAAAGGAACCTGAACTGCACGGTTCACTGGCTCATGCGAATCCGTCAGTTTGGGCTGATTATCGCGACGATGGGACGTTCGCTGTCTCAGGGATGGGCGGTGACCTGAACGCGGTTGTTCGCGCGATGATCGAACGTGTGGAGTCGCACCATGGCCGACACGGTGGCGATCTGTAACAAGACTATAAGGCTCACGTTGCCCCCTGGATCCGTGCGATTCAGGGGGCTTCGTCTTTTTATGCTTTGACAGTTGATACGGGCCTTGGTAGATTCGAGATATGAGGCCACAAGCTTCACAGCTTATTGCAATCCTAGTCGTCGTCCTTGGGACGGGGCTTTCGGCTGCGTAAGTTTGGCACAAACAAACGAACGAACCGAAAGCCCCGATGAGGGGCTTTCTTCGTTCATGATCTTTTCGGAAAGGGAGAAAAACGATGGTTGACATCGCGGGAGATCCGACTTTTGACGATCGGGGGGACTTTGTTCTGTCCTTTGCTGACGCTGCCGAGAAAAGAAGGCGCGCGACATTGGAGAAAATCTTGTGCCCTGATCATCCCTCGATGGTGGGCGTGAAGATGCGTCTTGGTCAGGACAAACGGGGAAGGCCGGTATACTTTGAACCCCGTTTCGGAGTGAGAGGGTCCGAAACTTGGACGTTGGTTCGGACGCTCAACGAGGCGGAGCAGGAGAAGCTGAGTCTGTTTGCCGAAGGTGATCTAGAGGCGCGTCACGGACCTTCGAACACGCACATCTTCTATTGGAAGGGGGATCCGTGGTCATGACAACCTTCTTCCATCCTCGCGGGCCGCCTGTTTTACAGTGCGGCCCGATTTTTTTTGGTGAGCCTTTAAGTATGGTATAAAACAATATGGGTCGAATCCTACTCATACAGTCGAGAGAGCGCTCAGAATCCCTCGTTTCGGAGCGGAGTAATTTTGAACGTGCCCTAAAGGGGCTTGCGGAGCTCGATTGTCTCTCCGCGCTTGATTCGAAGATCGCGCACACCGCTCCGTCGGATCTCATCGATCCGTATGATGCATTTATCTTTGGGGGTTCGGCGGAATTTGATATTCATGGCGGCAGGGAAGATCGAGATCCGGCACGGCTCATGTCGATGATCATTCTCTCTCGCGTGCGCATGTTTATGACCTACGCGCGCGCTGCGGGGAAGCCGGTGCTCGGAATTTGCTTCGGCCACCAGCTCATCGCCGAAGTATATGGAGGATGCGTGACGCACGATTGCAGTCAAAAGAAATGCGGTACGTACGAAGTGTCGCTCACTGAGGAAGGCAAGAGAGACAAATTTTTCAAGAATCTTCCCGAGAAATTTTTTGCGCAATACGCGCACAGGGATAGCGTGACGTCACTTCCCGAAGGGGCCGTGCAGCTCGCCGATGGCGCGGCGTGCCGCTTCAGTGCGTTGCGTTACGATTCATGCGTCTACACAATGCAATTTCATCCCGAGCTCGGAGCCGCAGAAAATATCGCGAGCCTGCGCCGCTCGGTGGGGTATGTGCCGGAAGGAGTGGAACCCGAATCGCTCGTGCGCGAGTCACTGGAAGCATCGCAGATCATTCCTCTGTGGTTTAAATACGTTGTTGATGGGGAAGCGGACTGTCCGCGCGAGTGAGCGCCGACTTGTATCATGGTCCTACCCCGTTTTTTGGGGAATCGCCGTGCGCGCGTAGAATGACGATATGGCGGCAAAAACTTCAGAGCAAGTCCGTGCAATAGAAGAAACGCAGCGTGCGACTAGTGTTGCGATGGCGACCGTTATCGAGTATCTGCGCACCGCATCTGCCCCGACTTCCGAAGAGGCTCACTCGCTCATCGAAAAAGTGTTACTCGAGCACAATTGTGAATCTCCCACCGGTCACATCGTCGCTGCGGGCATTCAATCGACAGAGCCGCACGAACGGGGGAGTGGGCCGATCGCGCGCGGTGTGCCAGTCGTTATCGACATCTTCCCACGCAACAAATCCACTGGCTACTTTGCCGATATGTCCCGCACTATTTGCCTCGGTGAGCCCTTGCCCGAAGTGCAGAAGATGTTTGATGCCGTAGTGGGCGCACAAGAACTCGCCGAATTTATGGTGAGGCCGGGCGTCCCGTGCCTGGCGATACAAGAATCGGTCGACGCGTATTTCGTTGATCGTGGATTTAAGACCTCAGGAAAGGGCAAAGAATTTCCTTTTGCCGAAGGATTCGTCCACGGGGTGGGGCATGGGGTGGGATTGGAAATCCACGAATCTCCGAGAATAGGGCGCAAAAGCACCGAAGTCTTGGCCGAAGGCGATGTGATCACCATCGAACCGGGCCTCTACTACCCACAATGGGGCGGCATTCGCATGGAAGACATGGTCCTCGTCACGGCAAGTGGCCCCCGCAACCTCACCCAATTCTCCAAGCAGTTCATCTAGTATTGTTTGTGAATAAAAATAAAAACCGACCTAGATATAGTGGGAGTCAGTTAGCAAGCTCGTAGCCACAGCGTCGCGCTGCTTCGTGGGGCTCCATAATCTCACCCGTTTTCAAATCGCGGCACATATCCTCCTTATCCATCGCAAAGAAGGTTGGTGTCTTGGCGTGCTCGCCACCAGCCGCCGCCCAGCACTGGATCATAAAATTTGTCATCATTTTATAAAATTCTGGATTGTATGCCGCCGCTTCAGCCTCGGTGTAGTCGACGCCTTCGAACGCTTTCAGGGCGTAGTCGCGAAACTCGGGAAGCAAACTTTTTCCTGCCGCATTAAATTCGTCGTATATCGTGGCGTCAAAATCTTCCACTTTGGTTCCGCCCTCTTCCTTGTAGAAATAACGATTGTAGGAGAGTTCGTAATGTTGTTCTGTAAATAATTCGATCGTCGCGTACATCTGGTGTGATTTCGGTTCGATAGCCACCAACTCCTGCAATTTCGCTATCACGGGGTCCTTGGAGCGCTCCAATATACCCCGCATGTCTTTCAGTAGTTGCTTGACTCGGCCCAGTGATTCCGTGTTTTCCATACGAAACAGTTTACCTATAAAATGTTTGTCTGATTCTGCTCCGCACAGCGTACCATGGTGGAATTACCGCAACCAGTTAGATCCAGAAACAGATTAAGAAATACTTTTTCGCTCTTGACCGCATACGTTGGTTTATTATTTGTAACACCTCTCAGTATTATGCATGATGATGAGTGCCCTATGAAGTCTCCCCGTCCGTGGAGTCAGACCCTATTAACCTTGACGCGCATTCTTCCTCCAGATACAGTTGGACTATGCATGTAGCATTTGCAAATACGTCACCGCGTCCGGCCCTATTTGAGGTCGGTTCTGACTGTTTGTAATTTTTTACTCCAAACACTCCAAAGCGGCCTCAATAGCGGGGCCGCTTCTCGTTTATGGCGAGACGTTCTTTGAAAGGATTCATCATGGGCGTACGGACACTGGTCAAGGTATCAGGGAGCCTTCTACAACACATACGCGTCTTCCAGCAGTTAAAAGAGATGAATCAGCACCATCATCTTACGATTTGCGTGGGAGGTGGGGAGCAAATAAACGACGCGTTTACCGCGCGCGGGAATCCGATTACGTTCGGTCCGTTCGATAGAGTGTGCCGGTGCGAAGGGGAGCGTGAACTTGTCGAAAAGGTTCTGCAAGACAATGCACGGCGATTCAGAGGTGAGCTCTCGGCGTATGGGATCGAGGCGAATGTCTTTATCCCAATCTTCAAGAAAGAGGTCGCGGGCATTCTGTGCAACGTGAATGCAGATTGGTTGCCGATTGTCTTCTACGACAACTTCGACGAATTCCAGGTCTTCACGCTCACGAAAAATGTGGAGAGTAAACGGCTCTTCTATCGCGATATATGGCAGCGATGCGGAGGAGAAGGCTATCCGGAGAAGATTTCGGTCGTTGGCTTTGACCCGTGATAAGACTGGACAGGGCGCACGCACATCCCCGTGCGCCCTGTTTACTACGCCCACGCGCATGCCCGAAAAGGGGAGATAGTAACTGCCCCAAAATTACACCACACCCTCTCCATTCCCGTGGGGTCTGACCCCATCTCCGCATGGAAGACATGGTCCTCGTCACTGCCACCGGCTCCTGCAATCTCACGCAATTCCTCAAACAATTCATACAGTAAGGAGAAAGCAGGCCTGAGACGTCACCCCGCCCTTCTTTCTTGTTTTATTGTGCAACAGGAGTACTGTTTTTGTGAGCCCGCCCATTTCCTTGGTTAATAAGCCTGAGTATGAAAATCACTCGCATAACGAGAATCAAAAAAACTGGCATACTCCAAGACCTTAACTGGACGCATCTACATACTACGTCCGACAAAGAAGGAGACTTGAATTTTAACGAAATAAATTTAGTTTTTGGATGGAACGGGACAGGGAAGACAACTTTGTCTCGCGTACTTAGGAATTTTGAAATGGGCGAGGTATGCCAGAGACTTAAAAAATATCCCGACAGTGAATGTGAAATTGATATCGAAGGAGGAGAAAAGCTCACCCTAGAAAATTTATCGGAAAAGAAAAACATCAGAGTTTTTAATAAAGATTTCGTAAGCGAAACAATTTTCCGCGAAGATGACGAGGCTGGCGGTGTAGCCCCCATTTATTATGTTGGCTCCACGGAAGTTGAGCTTGCAAAAGAGCGCAAAGAAAGAGATGAGAAGAAAGAAACTCTACAGAAAGCTAAAGTTGATCTAGATAAAAAAGAGAGTCGGCTTGAAAAATATTCTACCGAGCTTGCGAAGACCATCAAGAATCTCCTCTTAGGTGTAAAATCTTTTCAGAATTATCGACAGCCAAATTTTCTGTCAAGTTTTGAACGAATCAAAAAGGGAATCAATGGCGGAACCCTGACTTTAGAAGGTTTGAAATTGGAGGAGTCCAAGTTCAAAGAGAGACTACAAACTGTCAAAAACACAGAACTCTTACAGCCGTGGATAGTAGAAGTCAAAAACGTTGTGAATACGATAACGGAAGATTACTTTTCACGTCTAAATACAGTACTCAATCAGAAAGTTTCCGTACAAAGTACGATCCAAAAGCTAACTAAAGATTGGGAATTAAGTGATTGGGTGCAAAAAGGTATACCGCTACATAAAGACCGCAAAAGCGAAAGATGCGAATTTTGTAATCAGCCACTACCAACAGAGCGGTTAGCGGATTTAGAAAAGCATTTTAATAAAGATTACACGGGGCTTAGCGGACGAGTCGAGGGTGAGCTGATTGCGCTTCGTAAACTTAAAATTAACGAGTTAGAAAAAATACCGACAACAGAAATAAAACAGTTAGCAGAAAGTGCAAACCAGTTAATAAGTAGAGTTGAGGAAAAAATAATCGAAAAAGGGAAGAATCTTTTGTCGGTGGTTTCTATCCCATCTGATATCGAGAAGTCCTGCATAGAAGAGGGCAAAAAGATATATGCTAGTGCGGCCGAGATTTTGACTTCGATTGATAAATCTGCCTCTTCTCTTGAAGATTCGACAATCGCCGATAACTATGAGAACTACCAGACATTTGCACGCGACGTAAAAGAAAGCAAGGAAAGGATTGATAATTTAAATATTGAAATAAATGAATTGGAAACTAAAATCAAGAGCTCGGAACGAAAAATAAGAGACTCCGCGCTTCCTGCTACTTTAATCAATGCTGACCTCGTTCGTTTTTTGGGCCATTCTGAGTTGAAATTTGAGGATAGAAAAGATATTCACGGGGCGGATTCTTATGAAATAAGACGAGGTGATGAGCTTGCTTATAACCTCAGCGAGGGGGAGAAAACCGCCATCTCGTTAATTTACTTTATAAGAAAACTGAGGGAAGAGGGGTTTTCGTCTAAAGACGGGGTTATCTATATCGACGACCCAGTTTCCAGCCTAGACTCACAATTTCTTTTTAGTGCTCACGCTTATATCACCTCAGCGATTGAAGACGAGTCATCAGGAGAAATTACCGTCGGGCAATTCTTTCTCTCCACCCACAACTACGATTTTTTCAACCTCTTCAAGAAAAGGTACCAATCGAGAATAAATAATAAGAAGATCGGGCTTTATATGCTCAAAATCAATCTTGATTCTGCAAGTAAGCGAGCGGCGAATATCTACGAGCTAGATCCTTTGTTAAGGGATTTTGATTCAGACTATCAATATTTATATAAGCTGATGATTGACTTCGAGAAGGAAAGGCCAGAAGGACGCTCTAGCTTAAGCTTTATTTACCCATATCCGAATATAGCCCGGAGAACCTTAGAAACATTTCTCAGTTTCAAATTTCCCAGCCAAAGGAATTATCGTTCCAAGCTAGCCGCCACAAAGGTTGATCCTGAGCTGCAAGAGTCAGTTTACAGATTCACAAACCTCAAGTCTCACGGAACTATGAGGGAAATCGAAGGTTTTACGGCAGAAATTCTCGAACCAACAGCGAAGGATCAAGTGCTAAATGTGCTAAAAGTCATGCGTGAAGTCGATGGCGGTCATTGTGCGGATATGGAGAAACTAATCACATAGGAATAAGACGTGAGGTATCACTCCCCAAGACCCTCATTTACTAGGTTTACAGGGCAGCTGCACAACCTCAGATACATATGGCACTTCTCGTAATTGAGGAGACATGCGGCAATTCAATATATTGAGGGGCACGAGAGGGTAGTTGAGCACGCGTTGCTTCATAGTATTTTTCCCCAAATCCTGCTACGATATGCCCCCGAGGCTACAAAATAGACGTAAGATTGACGTAGGTCTAGCGTCGATATCTATATGAAAAAAGAGCAACAAATAAGGGAATATAGAGCCAAGCTCCCCGACAGAGTGAACGTAAGCATCAAAAATGAGGATGGAAGTTTTTGGGCAAAAATCACCACGTCCGACGGGCAGCTCTCTAATTGCTACACGCAAGCGGATACTATTTCGGAACTCGTTGTGATGATAAACGATGCGGTGCAAACTCATTTTGAAGTACCGGAAAAAATCAGGGAGCAGGTCGGTTTCTATGTACCAATGGAAGAAAACCACCTCCGTTGGGAGGCGATGTTCAACCAATTGTCCGCGATGCAAAGCAAAGGAGGAAAGAAAACAACTCTTGCTCTTCGGAAGCCTGAATTGGTGGGTTAAAGACTTTTGTGGCTAAGCCTTCGGGCAGCAAGCCCAAACTTGCTAACTGTAAGCCGGAAGACGTTTGGCAAGCGCTCAAGAAGATCGGTGGTTTTAAGGATAAGGAGGGTGCAAGGCACAACAAAGTGGAGCATATAGCTACGGGGCATTGCTCTGAAATCCCTCGGCACTCCCCCATAAATAGAGCTTTGCTGAAAGATTTTGTGGAGGACTATTTGGTCGGGAAATGTGGACTCAAGGAAGCCGAGGTGTATGGGCACCTTCGATGCTAATGGGTGTAAGTTGCTTATGTGCCCGGGAAGTTTTGCCTAGTACAGCCTATGCACAGGATATACACGGTCATCTGATTTGACAGGGGGTGGAAGGTCGCCTATACTCTTCCGACCATCGCTCCTGCGCTGGCCCCCGATACTTCACGTAGTGAAGAGAGGTGGGCATGGCTTGTCGTGTAACGAAAGGCGGAGTGATGCAACCGAAATTCTTGTATGAAAGTCTTCGGAAGAACTTTGAAAACTGAATATCTAGTTCGTATCGAAATGCTGCTTGTGCCACGACGCTTCGCGTCGGGGTATAGCAAAATTAGGTGCGAATAGCAAAACCAAATTAAGATGGAAGTAAAATTCCATCTTGGTAAGTAAACCCCGTAGTAGAAATTAATATTTTCACTACAGGGTAAACACACCCTTCGACATTCGCCAAAAGCGAATGCTCAGGGTAAACACACAAGCAAGCAAACCTCCACACAAGAGATTGTGTGAGGGCAAGATGAAACAACGGTCGTGAAGTTCTAGGAGGATTTCATGATCGAGGAATAGGTCAGTTAATGGGATAAAAGTATCCTGCTCCGCCACGTCAAACGTGGCTTCGCAGGATCCGTACACACGCAGTAGCGTGTGTCGGACATTCTTTTGTTCCGTCCATCCAATACAGAGCAATTAAAATTCTCTTATCGTGCATGAGCGAGGGTACGAAGCTGGCGCTAAGCGTCTTCGATCGCCCAAGTGACAACACGAGGAATGGTGTAATAGCCATTTTTACTGAGAGTTTGATCCTAGCTCAGGGTGAACGCTGGCGGTATGGATAAGGC
>CAYTFU010000011.1:0-22263 GCA_964437185.1 uncultured Candidatus Saccharibacteria bacterium
AACACCGCGTACTCCTTCGGAGTGTCGGGAGGCACCCTCAATGCGCAGTACTACCAGCTTCGTCATCTCAACGCGAGTGGACTCAATATAACGGGGACGCCGGTTGTGAGTTCGCTCTCGAATGGAGATTTTGAACTTTCGGTGGAGGGAGGAACTCTCATCACGGTAGCTCACACTGCGATTGATACAAACGCGAGCCTTACAAGTACGGGCAATCGCTTCGCTACCTCGACCGGAATAACGAGTGGATACGCCGTCACTCGCACGGGGACGCCGCTCAACCCGTGGTACTTTACGGCGCATCACGGATCGATCGCGGGAGAAGCGTACGACTCGGGCGATGGAGTATCGGCGTGCGGATTCATTCGGTGGGATGACAGCGTGTGTCTTCTCGTGCAACAGGAACATTTCCGTTGGCGCAACGACGACGGGGGCGAGGGTGTCCCTACTACAGATTGGTACAGCACTTCGTGGAGCAAGCGCCAACGCCTCGCAGTGCGCAATCCGAATGCTACAAACTACACGAACATTCCGGTGAAAGTTGTCGTGACCTACGATGGCGATATGCAGAGCGATTTTGATGACCTGCGGTTTACCGATTCAAGTAATACACTTCTCAGTCATTGGATAGAAAGTTCGGTCGCATCAGCGTCTTCGACCGTGTGGGTAGAGGCGCCGTCGCTTTCGTCAAACGGCAGCGCAATACTCTACATGTACTACGGCAACGGGAGCGCGACGAGCAGTTCTGTAGGCACCACGACGTTCGGTTTCTTCGACGATTTCGAAGACAACAACATCACCGAGTACTCTGGCTCTGCTAGTGACAAAGCGTTCTTCACCACTGGTACGCTCTTCAATCACAATTACACCTACGGACTCTACGCCGACACGGGCGACGAGAACGAACGAACCGTCGATGGCGGTATCTACCAGACGGGCGCTCTCATGGCACAAGGACAGACGGTGCAGTTCTATCAGTACGTCGACACCACGCAGCCGGATGAGCCGTGCACGCTCTTTGCGGTCCAAGGCTCGGGCTCGAATTATGCGGTGTGCCTCGATCAAGATCCGGTGGAAAAGGTGAAGGTGGTGGAGAATGTGACGTCCGACGATGATAGCGGCACGACTCTTGCATCGACCACGGTGACATATACCTCCGGCTGGTACCGAGTTGAGGTCGATTGGCTCACCACCAACGAAATCAACGTGACTGTGTATGATAGTGCGGGATCTGTCTTTGCGACGGTCAACACGTCAGACTCTAGTCATACAAGTGGCGGCATGGGCTTTACTTTCTGGGGTCAACATGGCGGTTGGGATTTCTACAGTTCGCGTCAGTACACCGCGACTGATCCGACGTACATTTTCGGACTCGAACAAACATACGGAGGTGCCACCTGGAAAGCAGCCGAAGATGCGACGTGGACCACCTCGACGGTAGGCGAAAATATCCGACTACGTTTCAATGTACAAAACACCGCATCGACGGTATGGAGTCGCTTGTTCCGACTGCAGGTCGCACCGAAGGCTGGCGCGGCAAGTTGTGAGGCGGTGCCGTATGGCAACTACTCCGACGTCCCGGTTTTGGGTGCCTGTGGCACGGCCGTCGCGTGTATGGCCTCTTCGACACAGATCGCAAATGCGGATCCGACGGCGGGTCTCCTTACATACCCATCAAACATTTCGTTTAGCGCTGGCAGTATCGTCGCGAGTTCGACCAACGAGACTGCGAGCAGCACCATCGCGGGCAACGCGGCGACTGAAGTGGAGTATGTATTCAAGCTTACCAACAACGTCGCCGACGATGCATACTGCTTCCGCACCTCAAATGGCGGGCTCGACCTCGATGGGTATACAAATGTCGCGGAGGTCGCGCTCTTCTTCCCGCCATCAGTTGAAATCGATAGAGCTCTAAACGGCGGGGGGAACATTACGATTACCGAGGGGACTTCAACGATGATATCAGCAACTTCCACCGTGAAGGATCTCAACGGATACGACAACATGGTCGCAGGTACTTCAACGATCTATCGTTCGGGGGTCGCGGGAGGGGCCGATTGCACCCACGACGGTAACAATTGTTATCAAATCTCCTCGACGGCCTGCACATTCACGAATTGTTCCGGCAACACATGCACGCTTTCATGCAGTGCCCCGATTCAATACGTCGCAGATCCTACAGACTCGGGTACGTACTCAGCCGAAAACTGGCTCGCGCGACTCACTGTGGAAGATGCTGCAGGCCAGCGTGACACTGAGACAACCTCCGGAGTCGAGCTCCTCTCGCTCTACGGCCTTGCCGTCGTCACGGGCGATTTGGATTTCGGTTCGCTCTACGTCGGGCAAAACACCGGCTCTGTGAACGCCACGTCCACGATTGCAAATACGGGTAACACGAACATCGATGTACAGGTGGCGGGAACCGATCTCACAGGCGGCGTGAGTAGCATTCCTGTAGGAGAACAAAAGTACGCCACATCGACGTTCGTATACAGCGCGTGTTCGATCTGTCAGTTCCTCACGGGATCTGCGACCAACGTCGATGTGAACATCCCGACACCATCCTCGACAACGACGCCGAGCACGAGCGATCTCTACTGGGGTATTAATATTCCGACGGGCATCAATGCGACCGATTATTCAGGGGTTAATGAATTTACCGCGGTAAGCGGTGGATAGTATGAATGATGCCCCTCGAATCAAAATTGTATGAATACATTCTTAAACATAGTACAAAAAATAAAACTTCCCGCCTTCGGCCAGCGAGCGCGCCTATACCTCATCGGTGCGGTCATTGTGCTTGGTGTCGGAGCTCTCGTATTTGCGACGCTGCGGTCACAAACAAAATTCACGAGCGACTACTCGGAGTATGCGCTTCGAGCCAAGGTGCACGAAGACGCCGCGTACCTTCTCTCCGCGCCGAGCAATCCCGTCCGACTCCAGCTTAATCAGGTACTCTCGGATGTTCTTGGCAAAAGAATGAGCGCCGAAGAGCGTCTCAAACTCGCAACTCGGGGGCTCGAGCTCGCGGGGGAGACGGAGAAGCAGATAGAGGCAGTGAGCAAGGCCGGAGAGGCGGTCGATGCTGCGGTCGCTCAGATGCAAGTCACTATGCTCGATAGCCTTACGTCGAGCCAGCATGCAAAAGAGGTGATAGCACTCGCCAAACGCCGATCAGAAATAATCTCAGACATCCGCGCGTATTCGTATCGCGCCGATTTCGAGGTGCGCAAAATATTCGACCGCGTCATTGCCGATCGGGGCGAGCTTACTCAATCCCACGTGATCGATCTCAATATCGCGATTCCCGAACTCGAAGAACAATTCAACGCCCGCACCGATCTCTATTTAGAACTCGAGCGGACGGGGGAGGAAATGCAACGCAAGTTTGCTGAAGGTGGGGTGCTTCCAAGGTATTGAAATATTGCGAGCGCTGGACAAGGATCATATTGTAATGTATAAAACAGATAGTCGTAACCCCGTTGGAGTGTAACGCCATGTGGAAGCTTCTGGGTTGGAGTGCCTTTCTCGTTGTTGTTTTCTCGCTCCGCTTTGTACCCGAACTATGGGAAAAGGCGAGAGGGCGGTGGCCGGGGGCATTCGAAACGGATAATCCCGTACCCGACGAGATGCCGACAAGCTATATGATCGGCGCATTATTCGGGTTTGCGGCAGTCATTTATGCCGGACTCGAGTACAACGCAGGCGTCGCGATCATCGCTCTTTACCTTTTGTTTTTCATCGCGGTCGTGCTAATGCACGTGCCGCCCTACATTCGCCATCAGTATCGGCGAATTCGGGGCCGCATTCCACCACCGGCGGTCTGCTGAAAAACGGCTCGCCTCGCTAAACGAAAGGGTTTCGCCCCAACGTTTTGCGAGGCCCTTTCATTTTGAGGGCGTTGGGGTCACGCAAAGTTGGGGTCAGAGCTCACGGGGAGAGGAGGGGTGTTTATATATGGGTATATTGAAGGGGTCAAATACGCGGTATACTGCGGACACTATGGACCAAGAAGGCGGACAGGCGGGAGGTGTGCGCGGAATGGGGAAGAAGGTGGTGGCGAAAGTGATGCCGGTTTTTGATCGGCTTACTGATATTGCGTTTGATGATGCGCAGATCGTGAAGCGGGAAGGGCAGCTTTTTTTCGGCATGACATTTTTGCTCGTCGGTCTCTTTCGATTTCAGAGCGGGAAGTATTGCGATGGAAATGCCGCTGATTATCTTTCCTGCACGCGGCCCGCGACATACTATTATTACGGAGGGTTTGAAATCTTTCTTCTCATCATCGGGAGCTTTCTCGTCACGCTCTGGCTTTTGAAGCGACGCGGATAAAAACTTTTCACCATATTTTGCGCTCGCGAGCGCGGAATGCTGTTAGAATTGAATGTACGCTCTGCATGTGCAGCGCCTTTGGACATGGTCAAAAAATACGCACGATTTGGATACGTGGTAGCTGCGCTCGCGCTGGTTGCGGTGGGGCTGCGCGTGTACGCGTCGGAAATTTCCAACATCACCATCACGAATATCGCCGAGGATAGCGCCACGGTCTCATGGAATACCGATGTGAACACAGATGCGACCATTAACTACGGCCTCGATGAGGCGGTGGGCATTGTGCGCGATCCGACCTTTACCAAAAAAGCGCATTCACTGAAAATCGAGAATCTCGATCCTTCCACCACATACTTTTTTCGGGTTGTTTCAACCGATATCGATGGCAACAAAAACGCGACGGCCGGTTTTTCGTTCGTTACCAAGGGGTCGCAGGCGGATAAGGTCAAAAAACAGATCAAGAAAATTACGGACCCCGAAGCGCTCAAAGAAGTGATCGAGGCAGTGAAGGAGGTTGCGAGTGATCTCTTGCGAGAGCCTTCTATTATTGGCCTCCCCAAGGTCTCGGTAGAGGAAAATCGCGTTACCGTCTCGTGGACCACCGATCGAGAGGCGGGTTCGCAAGTGGAGCTCGTCCCCGAGGGCGAGTACAGTGCATCCGCAACGGATCCGTACACTATAGTTCAGGGCGATTCAAACGAGCGCGTCAAAAAGCACGTCGTGGAGTTGCTTGGTCTCGAACCCTCAACCACCTACCACTTTCGCGTCGCTTCGGAAGACGACGTTGGTCTCCGCGGAGTTTCCGAGGACGATACATTTCGCACGCTGTCGCTTTTGCCAGAAATTCGAAACGTGCAGGTGAGTCGCATTCAAGAAAATTCTGCAGTTGTGACATGGTCCACAGGCAATGTGAAGGCGAAGGGGATTGTTTCCTATACAAATCTTCGCACGAAGGCCACCAAATCAGCGGGCAATCCTGTTTTTGCGACGGTTCAGAGTGTCCCCCTCACGGGTCTCGAATTTGGAACACGCTACTCGGCAATCATAACGGCGACGAACGAAGCGGGCGACAACATCGAGAGTAAGCCTTTCAACTTCGTAACAGTGCGAGACGTCGTGGCGCCGGAAATTACTAAAGTGAACAATGAATCAACTCTCTATCCCGGCGAGGATACCAAAGTGCAGACAATCATTTCGTGGATTACCGACGAGCCTTCGTATTGCCAAGTATTTTACGTGCAAGGTCTCATCAAGGCTGAGGGTGGCGAGGGAGACGCGTTGCAAAAGGAGAGCAACCCGGTGACGACCCATACGCAGGTGATCGTCGGGTTCGCGCCCGCCAACGTATATAAATTTTGGATGAAGTGTCACGACGAGGCGCGCAATGAGTCCCAGTCCGACGACTTCGTGCTCATTACACCGATCAAAGAAAAAAACATTATCGACATTATTCTCGAGAACTTCCAGGGCACATTCGGATGGGTCAACAAAATCGGTAAATAACATGGCAAAGATCGACATACACGTGGATGACATGGTGATCACCTACAACAAAGGAAAGTCCAACGAATTTAATGCGCTCCAACATGTGACCGCCGAGATCTATCCGCGCGAATACATCATTCTTTTCGGACCCTCTGGTTGCGGGAAATCCACATTGCTCTACACAATGCTCGGCGGTATCCCGCCGGAGAGTGGCCACATGTACGTGAAAGGAGAGGATATCTACGCGTATACCCCCGCCGAAATGAACGCATACCAGCAGACCACTATCGGAATTGTCTACCAGCAGTTCAACCTCATCTCATCGATTTCCGTGCTCGACAACGTCGCGCTCCCGATGATTTTTCTCAACAAATCGGTGCAAGAGCGCAACGCGCGCGGAAGCGATCTTTTGCGCCGCTTCGGGATTCCGGAGCGTCTCGAAAACAAACTCCCCACGTTTATGTCCGGCGGTCAGCAGCAGCGTGTTGCGGTGGCCCGAGCGCTTGTAAATGACCCCGAGATTCTCCTTGCCGACGAACCCGTGGGTAACCTCGACAGTATTTCCGCCGAACACGTTATGGATAGCTTTAAGGAGATTAATGAAAAGGACCGCAAGACGGTGATTCTCGTTACGCACGATGCGAAGTACTTGCCTTACGCGCACCGCGTCTTTTACATGCGCGACGGTCTCTTGCGCCGCATTGTAGTGAATCCCGAGATGAAGCAGATCAAGCGCGTGAAGCCGGGCGAGACGATCGTGACCGAGATTGAACAGCTCGCGCGCCTCTACCCGTATGCAGAGCCGATAGAGCTGAAGGTGAAGAGTGTTGTGAATTATGCGACGCAGAATATCGGATTTCGTCAGCTTGAGCGCCTTGAGAAGGGGATACTCGAAGTGCTGAAGGGTACGATGGACGAAAATATGTTCCACACATTTTTGGTCAAGCGAACCGAAAGTGGCGGCGTGGGGATGCACGTCGACGATGCGGAGCAAGTCTCACGAAGGGTGCTCTCGCTGTTTCGTCACTCACTCGATGTGCAGCGTTTTCGCGGAAGCATGCATGAGGACAATGTGTTTTTGCACCAACACATTCTCCTCGAACGACTCCTCACGTACCTCACCGAGGAGATAGGGCTTCAGTCTACGGGTGCGCAACTTACCGTATTGCGCGCGGCGGTCGCGGATCGCGCGGGGGGCATCACCACTGCGGATGAATTCCACGATCGGCTCATGTTTTCATCCAACATGGGCGGTGCTGAATACACAGAAGGCGATGCGTACCGCATCGCACGGTATCTGGAAAAACTCATTGCGCAAGGCGGTTACCTCATCCGTCCAAACGAACTTTTGGGCTCGCACTCATAATCTATGCAGACCAAAGACATCCTGATGCTCTCGACGCGTATGTTTAAGACGAATCCGTCTCGAACGTGGCTCACTATTCTTGGCATGGGCGTGGGTACGGGAGCGGTCGTGACGCTCGTGGGGCTCGGCTTCGGTCTGCAAGGAATTATTCTTGAGCGAATCGTTTTCGGTGAGACGCTCCTCAGCCTCAACGTGGCAAATCCTCCCTCGAAGATCGTGAAGCTCGATCCCCTCACGCTTGAGGCATTCGCGGCAAATCCTCTGGTAAAAGACATCTCTCCCATGGCGACATTTCCCACCCTCGTTACGTACGAGGGGCTGACGGGCAACGCCTTTATACAGGGCATGAAGCCTTCGTACTTCCTCTATACGGGGTCGAAAGCGGTGGCGGGAAAGCTTTTTGAGGAGAAAACAGCGCAAGAGGATCGCGACAAGATAATCGTTTCGAGCGCCATGTTGAAGCTCTTTGGCGTCGCGACACCCGAAGAATTTCTTGGGAAGACCATGACGTTTCGCGTGTTTGTACCGATTGAGGGGACCGATCAAACGACCGAAATTCCACTCGCAAAATCGTACACCATCATCGGGGTCAATAGCGACGAAGCCGCGCTCGCTGTCATCGTTACGCTCGACGAGCTCTCGTCGCTCATCGATATACCGTATTACGAGCGCGTGCAAGTGCGGGTGAGAGACAGCGAGAACCTTGCGCCTGTTCAGGACGAAATTCTTGCCCAGGGTTTTACCGTGACCGCGCTTTCAAAGACCGTCGAACAGGCGAACAAAATATTCCAAGGCATCCAGGGAGTGCTTGCGGTGTTTGGGGGCATCGCGCTCACCGTGTCTGCGATTGGCATGTTCAACACCATGACCGTAACCTTGCTTGAGCGTACCGCTGAAATCGGCGTTATGCGCACCATCGGCGCGTCGGCCAAGGATATTGTCATACTCTTTGTTGCGGAGGCGATCATCGTAGGATTTCTCGGGGGAGTGGTGGGGATCCTCATCGGCGTGGGCATCGGGGGGATCTTCAATGGGTTGCTCGGCTTAGTGGCCAAAAACTTCGGCGGCGAGGCCGTCAATCTTTTCCGCTACCCGATTCCATTTCTCATTTTCATCGCATCATTTTCCGGTATCGTCGGCCTCATCACCGGACTTTTCCCTGCGCGCCGCGCAGCGAAGATCAATCCTCTTGACGCTATTCGATACAAGTAGTCGATATCGTTTTTTTCTCTCTTCAAGGCAAAAAAGTGGCGGTTATCCACACGAGTGGAAACAGTGCAGAGGGCCTCGGTGCTACGATGGCTCTATAGTATGTATAAATGGGCTTTTGTCGCGTATTCCCGTGCTCGTTTGGCAATTTCTGACATCGTTCGGAGATCGAGCTCAAACGCCGGGAAGATTACAATTTTCACGATGTTGAGCGGTGCTCTCGTTGCGACGATTGCGATCGGTACGTACTTCGAGGCGCACGTGCCACGCGCAAATGCGGACAACGTGGTGACGTCAGTTACGGTTCTCAATACTCCGCCACAGTGGACAGTGGATGCGCAGGAGAGTACCGAATCTTCCACTTCGACTCCCACAAATGCCGGAAGTGTAATTACGTGGCTCGCGACCGCAGACGACTCCAACCTCGATTCATACTTCATGCTCATCTGTAAAACGAGCGCATCGCCCACAGCGTACGAACTCGCTCCGCCAGAATGCGGCGGCGGGGTAGGTAATCGATGGGCCAGGTCGGCGACTACGACGAGTGGTTCGCAGGCAACAGCCGCAACGACGACCATAGAAACGTTTCCGTTTGATCAGGAGAGCAACGCATGGTTCGCGTGGATCTGCGATGCGCACTCGCCGGGTCCTCAATGCAACGCCACCTACAAGCAGGGGACTGGCACCACGCTCTCGCCCTTTGTGGTAAATCATCCGCCAGTTTTTCACTCCATAAGCAATGATTCGCCTGCAAATCCGGGTGAGACCGTGACGTGGACCTCCGGTGCGTACGATACCGATACAATTCGTGGTGGAGACACTTTGACGCTGTACGTATGCAAATCGAATACCTTCACGGGTACTTCGTGCGGCTCGGGAGGTACGTGGGCGACCTCGACAGCCGCCGCCTCAAACCCGGCGACGACCACGCCAGTTGTTATCCCATCGCAGGATAAAAACTATGAAGCGCGGGTGTATATCGCCGACCAAAACAACCTTGTTGCCACCTCTACAAATCAGGGACTGAACTCGTTGTTCGTTGTGAGCAACGTCGCGCCGTCAGTTTCTGCAGCCACCGTGACACTCATTGACCCCCGTGCGACTACTTCTTCATACATGGCGCTTTTCACTCCGAACTCCACCTCGGGTCCATTCTATGTGAAGTTCACCGTCACAGATAACAACAGTTGTCTCAATGCGTCGAGTACTGCTGAGACCGTGTCTGCTACCACGAGTATTTATCGCTCAGGCGTCGGACAGAATTCATGCCAGCTCGAGGGGAACTTTAATACCAACTCTTGCTACCCAAGCGCAAATACTCAAACGCAAATTACATGTTTCCAAGCGACTTCGACCTTGACGTACGGCATCGTGACTAACGCCTGCGACGGATCGAGCGAATCGACGGTGGACTGGGTGTGCTCATTTCCGCTTTGGTATAACGCCGATCCGACCGACGGTGGGTCTGCGAGCAGTACTCAGTACTACAATCAAAACTGGCTCGCTTCTGTAGCTGCAATCGACGACGACTTCGGAACGAGTACGATTTCACAGTCATCGACGGGAAACGAACTAAACAGTTTCTTAGCGTTTGATGTTACGGAGACCTCGATCTCTTATGGAGGATTGCAGCCGGGCCAGTCGAATGATCCGCTCGCGACGACGACCGATTTGATCGCAGTTGGCAACGTCGGGCTCGATGAAGATCTCTACGGCGATACGATGTGTACTAACTGGACGGCATTTGATTCATGCGATGCCGGCGGAATCAACCCCGCGTCTGAAATCCCCGTATCCAATCAGAAATTTGCCTCTTCGTCGGTTGCATACGCGTCGTCCTATGCGTACACGCTTACGTCATCAACATCGCCCGCTTCGCTCCTCATCAACGTTCCGAAAACGACATCGACAAGCTCTCCGCAGACTAAGAATACGTGGTGGGGTATAAACATTCCGGTTGCTATTACCGTCGCGGGAGCGTACACAGGTCAAAACACCCTTACCGCCAAAAAGAGCGACCCGTCACTGTGGTGATAGGGGAAGCATGCGTCTCATCGCTATGCTGCCACCACTCTTCGTATGAATCACCCCACATCTCGATACTCCGTGCCTCGAGCCGCATTCGTTTTGCTCGCTTCGGGAGCGCTCTTTGCGGGGAGTACTAGCATTGCGCACGCGGGTTTCGGCATCACTCCGCCATACGTACAGAATGAGCGGTTGACGCGCGGCACCGTATACGAGCAGAAGATTAATCTGGTTCGATCGGATCCCACTGAAGATTTGAAGGCGGAGCTCACGATCAATGTCCCTGGTGCGCAGGATTGGATTACGGTCAATCGTGGTCTGACTTTCATGCTTCCTGCGGGTGAGACTCAGGTCCCGATTGTGGTTACCGTACGTGTGCCGGAAAATGCTGAGTACAAAGATTACAGAGGCACGATCAGAATCCGCACGTCCTCCAATGCTATCCCGGAGGGGGGAGGCGTCACGATCGCGCTCGGAGCACAGATTGATGTGGGGCTGAAGGTTGTCGACAAGATTTATGATTTCGAGGTTCGCCGTATTCGGACTATCGATTTTGAAGAAGGAAGAACGAAGTGGGGCTTGTTCTTCCCCGGAAAAATTCGCTTCTTTATGACCATCCTCAATACGGGCAACACCGATTTCGGCCCGACCAAAGTACGATTCGAAATTTTCGATGCGCGTGCCGAGACGTTGCTTGAAACCACCGAAAACACAAACACCATCGAGACGATTCCGCCCTTTGGGACACGGGAGGTGGTGGCTGAGTTGCCGACGCGCCTTCCCGCAGGTCGGTACGTGGCGAAATACACTATATATAAGAACGAAGAAATTTCGCAGCAAAATCAGATTGATCTGAGTATCGCAGCGGTAGGGACAGTGATCGGGTACGAGGGGTATGGATTCCTCGCGCTCTCAGTGCAAGACATGCTTAAAGTATTCGGCGTCGTTATCGTCCCACTTATCCTCATTGTCGTACTTGCGATGATATTAATCTCTCGCCGAAACAGGAGGCGGCAAGCGTAATTCCATGCTGCGCAGCGTGATGATAGAGCGCCGCATTGTGTCCTCATTAGCAGTGAGCGCATTGTGCATTGTCGCGCCCCTCTTGCTCGTATTTTTTTTTGAAACGAGAAGCGCGGGCGCTGACGATGTGACGACCACTACGAGTATTACTATCTGTGGTGATGCGGTGGTATCGGTTGGCGAGCTCTGCGACTCGGGGACGGGAAGCAATACGGGCGCGTACGGTTCATCGACCGCAGAGAGATACTGCGCGCCCGGGTGTGCGAGTTACGGCCCGTACTGTGGCGATGCCGTGTTGCAGGTCCGGTTTACTGAAGAGTGCGATGATGGCGACAATACTTCAGGAGACCTTTGCTCGGCGACGTGCGAGGAGGAGGCTCCCGCGCCTCTTACGGTTTCGGGTGCGCCTGCAGTAGGGTTAATTCCTTCAGATTCTGGGACAAAGGGTCAGATTTCTGCTGCGGTTGAAACGAAGGTTATATTGCGCGGAAAGGCGTATCCGAATAGCACGGTCAGTATTCTGCTCGACAGTGTGTTGATAGGTTCGGTACTCGCGGATTCAAATGCAGATTTTCTGTTCTCTGCCGTTGGGCTTACGCCGGGAACCGCCACGTTCAGTTTTTATGCGAAGGACAGGAGGGGAGTTGAATCGATTACCAGCTCCACAATCTTTGAGGTCGTCGAGCAAGCGATCACGACCGTAGCGAATATTTTTCTTCCCCCGACTATCCAATTGAGTGCAAAACAGGTTGAGCCGGGCGCGCTCATCACCGCTTCAGGGCAGTCCGTCCCGCTCTCAAAAGTCGTGACCCAAATTAACCCGGGGGAGAAGACCAATCTAGAAGCGAGCGCCGATCGTGTTGGGGATTGGGCCTTGCAGGTGGACACAGCCTCGCTGCCGCGTGGTTATCATTCGGCGAAGTCATACTTCCAGTTATCAGAAACTTCGAAGAGCGGTTTTGGGCGCTCTCTCAGTTTTTATGTGGGGACAGAAGCACCGCCCGGCGAAGCATCATCAGACATCAATGGAGACAAAAAGATCAATCTCGTTGACTTCTCGATCTTCCTGCTTTCGTGGGGGACCGATGATCCGAAAGCAGACTTCAATGATGACGGGGCCGTGAACCTTGCAGACTTCAGTATTATGCTCTTTGCTTGGACCGGATAGTATGAAAAAACGCTATACTACAGGTATGTTTCGTTTTGCTGCGATTGCGATGCTCGCATATTTCTGCGCGTTTCCATCGGTCACATATGCCGGAACGCTTTACTTCGATCCCGATACAGAAACGCACGGTCTCGGCGATACGTTTATCCTGAATGTCCGTTTGAATAATGACAACGAATGCATCAACGCGGTGCATGCAGAAATCTCGTACCCAAAGGAATCGCTGCGCGCTGTCGATTTTAGCCGCGGTGGATCTATTCTCAGCCTGTGGGTTGGAGAGCCTGCCATTGATACTGCGCGCGGTACTGTCTCTTTTTCAGGAGGCGTACCGGGGGGGTACTGTGGGAGAATCCAGGGTGATCCGGCTCTCAGCAACATCGTGGGAAAAATCGTGTTTACCGTCATCGACGCGAGAGAGAAGAGCGCCGTCATACGCCTAACCCCCGCATCGCTCCTCTACCTCAACGACGGCATGGGGACGAAGGCAGAAACAAAGGTGCGTGATGCCAAAATTTCGATTGTGGAGGAACCTCAAGGTTCGGGTAATCCGTGGCTCGCCGCAGTCGAGGCTGACACGATACCGCCTGAGGCATTTACGATTCAAGTGGAATCGACGCGCGGCGTGCTCGGCGGCAAATACTTCGCAGTCTTTTCTACGCTCGACAAGCAGAGTGGGCTCGATCACTATGAAATATTCGAACGGGGTGCATGGAATATCGTGACGAGCCCGCACGAGCTTCTCAATCAGTCTCTTAAAGGTGGTATCCAACTGAAGGCGATCGACAAGGCGGGGAATGAGCGGCTCGGCAATTATGCCGAAGGGTCGGCTCCTCCTCGTCAGTATTCATTGAGCGATTTTACGTTCCCTCTGTTTGTAGTCCTCTTCTTCCTCGTAGTCGCCGTGGTGAAGATTGTTACGCGCGTGCGTAAGCGCGACGAAAATGTTGTAGACTTGCGTACATGAGCCGGATAGGTCTCGTTCTAGCCCTTCTTTTTATACCCACTCTTGCCGTTGCCGAAGGCGGAATTCTCTATATAGATCCGGCCAACGTTGTGCACTCGGTGGGCGATGTGTTCGACGTGCAGGTTCTCCTCGATAGTGGCGGTGTGTCTGTGAATGCGGCAGAAGCGGACATAGAGTTCAATCCGACGGCTGTTTCGGTCGTCCGCGTATCGACCAGAGATTCACTGCTCACGCTCTGGCCCACCGCACCCTACTACTCAAATGAGGAGGGGGTCGTCCGTTTCTCAGGATTGATGGAAGAGTCGTTCAATGGAGAGGGGGGCTTGCTTCTTACGATTACGCTGAAGGCGCTACGCAATATGACGACCAACGCTCGGCTCGCAGCAGGCGCCATCCTTGCCGCAGACGGACAAGGCTCAAATATCATCACAGGAATGAAATCGGGCGCTCTGACGATTCGGCCGCAGGAGATCGAAGAGACGGCCGATCTTGACGCGCGCGAGCCAGTTGTTGGTGATCTGCCAACACTCGCGCGACCAGTATTTCAGCCGTATGACGATGCACTCCAGACGGGCGAATATATAGTGCTCAATGGTTCTGCGGCTCCGAACGCTCAGGTTTCCGTGTGGGTGCAGAAGGGGACGGGGCAGGAAGTGCGCACCGATGTCATGAGTTCCGAAGATGGATTTTTTTCGTTCGTCTCCGGGCAAACGGTGACGGAGGGCGTATACCGCATACGAGCTGCGGTGAAGGTGACGGAGGGTGAGTGGGGACTTTCTTCGGAGCATCAGCGAATCACGGTGCGCTCCTCTGGGCTCGTCGCGAATGCGCTTTTTAGTATCGCGGTCGTCACCGAACTACTGCCGTTTTTTGGGGTCCTGATACTCGGCGGCCTCGGAATCGGATACTTATTCCATAGGCACAAGGTAGAAAAGATGCGTCATGGTCACCACTAGTCCTGTGATCAGTACGTACCCATTTTGGTAAACAATATTGATAGGTCCGCGAGCCCAACGCTACCATCCGAGTCCAAGTCGAACCGATGGTCATACGGAGAGAAAATTCGAATCGTCAGCATGGACATGTCGACAAGGGTGACGGCGCCGCTTCCGTCAAAGTCGGGCGAAGGCATCGGCGGCTGCAGTAGATGCGTCGGAGCACCGATAGAAAATATCGGCTGTGGATTGGTGATCGCGAGAGCTAAGGAGTGACTCGCGTTGTCTATGCGCGTGCCCTTGCCGTCGTTCGCGAGGATCTCAACTTCCGTAAACGTGAGCGTGGCAGGGCCCTCTGTCTTTGCGCGCACGCTGAGGGTCAGCGCGGTGCCGACTCCTTCAAGACCGCCTTTTTTTGTAGTACCGCCACTAAAATGAATTTCACCCGCGTCCTCCCGAATTACTGTTTCTTCTGTCCATAGGTCTAGGAAAGATTTTTCCTTGTTTATTCCAACTATCTCTAGCTTTTGCGGGGGGAACTCGATGGTCACTCCCACCGCGTTGATAGGGACCAATGCGTTGATATTGACGTCAATATTTACAACATCGCCAACTCGTACGTCGGTTTCCTTGTAGGGAACAAAATAGGCTGTCGATGGGGGGTTGATTGCCGAGGTAGCTGCCGCAAGAAGTCCTGCAAATGGTTGACTTTGGAGGCTCCACAAGAGAGCCCCAAGCGCGATGAGCGTAAACAGGAGAAAACCGTGCTTTACCACAGCGCTATCCTTGGTCACGGGTGACCTTGATTCCACCGCTTCACTCTAGCATCGCGCGGCTGACATTTTTCGATTATCCACAGTACGAAGCGAAGAACATAAAACAACGACATATAATAACTGGCAAGCTATCTCGGGGGTCGAGATGGGGATTTTTTGCAATCTCGACCCCCGAGATCCATAAAATATGGCAAAAAACGGTGAATACATATCACTCAAGGAGGCGGCAAGGCTTTCGGGTTATTCGGCGGATTATGTCGGGCAATTGATTCGCGGCGGCAAACTGCCTGGAAAGCAGGTATTTTCAAATGTCTCATGGGTGACCACAGAGAAGGCAATTCTAGAGTATCTGCGGCAGGAGCGGGGTGAGAAAAAAACGAGTGGGGCTAAGACGCAGGGGAGGCTTCGGGACCCGCAATTTTTGATGAGAATGTACACGATTGCCGTCTGGGCTGCGGCTGTCGTTTTTGTGCTTTTCGCTTTTCTTATTGTACATATTGTTTCCCTCGGAATTGACCACGCGATCAATCAAAAGTACCTCAAAGATGTGCTTCAGAGAGAGGCTGCTCGCTAACCATGGATATGAGCGCACACTATCGACATCCCGTGTTCATCTTTTTCGTGCTCGCGTTGCTGTGCTCGGTGCTGACTCCGTTTCAGGTCTTCGCGGCAACAGGTGCGCCGCGCATACTCAATTATCAGGGAAGATTGATGGACGAAAATGGGACACTGCTCGGAGGTAGCGGTACCGAATACTGTTTCCTGTTTTCTTTGTATGATAATCCGACCGTGGGATCGGGCTCGCGGCTGTGGCCGTCCATTCTTCCTTCGACGACAACTGCCATTGTAAAAAATGGGGTTGTAAATGTGGGGGTGGGAGATGTGAGCGTGGGCGGAGACGTGCTTGACTATAATTTTCAGGATAACGATACGGTGTATCTCAATGTCCAGGTCGCCGCCAAGGTCGGCGCGACGTGTGCGCCCGGAGACGGTGCCGAATCATTTGAAAACCTGTCGCCGCGTCAGAGGATTTTCGCGTCGGGGTATGCAATCAATGCCAATACAGTGGGTGGATTTACTCCTTCGCAGACACCAACCAACAGCAACATTCCGGTTCTCAATGCAGGTAACCTCACGATGGCAGGCGGGATTAGTGTGGGATCTGCAACCGCGACTACCGCCACGATCTCTGGCACGGCATCCACATCGAATCTTGTTGTATCTAATGGTTTTACATTTGGCGCTCTCACCGGCATTCTGAAAGCGACTGCGGGGGCCGTAACTGCCGCCCTCATCGACCTCGCTGCTGACGTGACGGGTATTCTTGGAGTAGCGAACGGCGGTACCGGCTGGTCTACCATCAATGCTGGCACGCTTTTGTACGGAAATGGAGCAGGGAACATAGCAACCACTACAGCGGGTACGCCAGGATATGTGCTCGGATATCTCGACGGTATACCGCAGTGGGTGGCGACAACGACACTCACAAGTATTTCCGGCACCCTCGCCATCTCTAAGGGCGGCACAGGCGCGACATCATTCGGACAAGGATGGATCTACTCTGACGGTACCAATCCGATCGCGGCCTCTACCTCACCGACGGTCGCCTACGTTGTTGCTACGTCGACGACTGCCTCACGACTCCCATACGCCTCTTCGACTGCTTTTTCTGCATCAACTCTTTGTCTCACTGGAGACACGTGCATCGCGACGTGGCCCGCGGGAAGCTCATGGCCGTTTCCCAACAACGCTACGTCAACGCTCCTCTCCTTTACGAGTGGCATTCTCGTCAACGCTGCTTCAACCACCATCACGAACCTCGACATGGTGAACAGCACTTCAACAAACGCGACATCGACGAACCTCTTCGCGGCCGCGTTCGTGGCAAGCAACGCGACATCGACGACACTCGCACTCAGTGGTCTTGGACAGGGGTGGATATTTAGCGATGGATCGGGGCCTGTACGAGCATCGACTTCTCCCACTGTGAATTACCTTGTCGCGACATCTACGACGGCAACCTCAACGTTTGCGGGGGCTATCTCTGCGGGAGTTGCTTCGCCCTCGTACCGATTTTCGCTTCTCGGGTCGGTGACGGCACCGACAAGTGCGACAGGCACCGCCGTCCTCGCGGTTTCAAATGATGATGCCACGCTGAGTTCAGGCAATAACGTACTGCGACTCAATTTGCGCACCCCGTATGCGACCAACTGTACGACGGGTACGACGTGCCCGCGGTTTATGGAATTTTTTACGGGCGTTGGAGCGGGTTCTGATACGGGGGGTCGTGGAGTCGGCAGCTTGCGCCTTTCGACAAATGGAACCGGCATAACGCAGACCTCGGGATCGGCGGACTTTGCGGAATACATGGTCTTAAATTCTTCCGCTAGCGTAGGTGATCTCGTGTCGCTCAATGCAAGCGGAGAATATCAGAAGGCGGTTGCGGGCCAGTCGCTCATCGGAGTCATCTCCAATAATCCCGCTTTTGTTGGTAATGCAAATCTTGAAGGAACGACGAACGCATACATCGTAGGGTTTGCAGGTGTAATTCCAACGACGGTGAGTGCGGCAAACGGCGCTATTAGTGCCGGTGATCTTATTGCGGCGAGTACCACCGCCGGTGTGGGAATTAAGCTGACGCAATCTGGCTACGCGCTCGGACAGGCTCTTGAACCCTATAGTGCTGGAGGAACGGGCCAAATTGATGTGCTCGTATTTCCAAAATATGTTGACGCCGCTGTTGTGCTCGAGAGTTATGGGGGTATACAAGGAGGCGTTTCGGGATATTGGAGTCTCGCGACATCAACAGGCATCGTGTCGCTCGCATCGAGCACCAACTCGCTCTCAGTCGTGAGGGCCTCCACCACTAATGCTTCAACCACCAACATCTCATCCACTTACGCCTCTTCCACTCAGGGTTTCTTCGGTTCACTTTCAATTGGCGCACTCTCAGGCATTCTCAAAGCGACGGCGGGAGTTGTTGCAACAGCACTCGTTGATCTCGCAAACGATGTGACCGGCATTCTCGGCATCGCCAACGGCGGCACCGGCACCTCGACTGCTCCGACGTACGGAAAGCTCCTCGTGGGGAATGCGCTCGGCGGTTACGATCTTCTCGCCACCACATCCCTCGGCATCAATTCAGCAGTGTGGGGAAGTATTACCGGCACGCTCTCTGATCAAACAGACTTACAAAGTGCGCTTGATGCAAAATTCAGTTTGAGTACCTGGTACGGCACGACCACCGACGCCCTCGACGAGGGAGTGACGAATTTATTTTTCAGCAGCAACCGCGTCGCCTCAGTGCTCGCCGGTACGACGACCGATGCTATCGACGAGGGCGTCACGAATCTTTACTATCAAGATTCGCGCGTGAACACCTACGTCGGCGCATCGACGACCATCGCAAAGACCTTTACAGCAAACTCATTCACGGCACTCCAGACCTTTGCCGACGCCACCTCAACCAGTTTCCAGGCGCTCTACGCCACCACCACCAACTCGACTTCGACGAATCTGTATTCGTCTTCGTTCGTTGCAAACAACGCCACCTCCTCCACGTTGTTTGCAACAACCCTCCGCGCCACCAACGCCACCACCACAACCTTCGCAACTGGCATCCTCTGTCTCACCGGAGACATCTGCCGCAGCACATGGCCCACCGCCACCACCTTCTCGTGGCCGTTCCCCAACAACGCCACCTCTACACTCCTCTCATTCACGGGCGGCATCCTCGTGAACGCAGCAACGAGCACCATCACCAACCTCGAAATGGTGAATGCGACTTCTACCAATGCGACTTCGACGAACCTCTTCGCCAACTCCTTCGTCGCAGGGAACGCCACCACTACCTCGCTCTTTGCTTCAGTACTTTCGGCGACCAACTCGCTCTTTGGATCATTCGCGAGTACCAACGGTACAACGACGAACGCGACGTCAACGACACTCTTTGCGACGACGTTGCGTGCAACAAACGCAACGACCACGAGCCTTGACGTGACCGGTGGTGCGACGAGTACTTTTGCAAACGGCATCGATATTGCTACCGGATGTTTCGCAATAAATGGGACGTGTGTTGGGGGTGGGGTGGGAGGAGATCCGAGTGGTGTAATCGTCAACATTCAAACATTTACATCGGACGGCACATACACTCCGTCTGCGGGCGCAACATCTATTCAGGTAATCGTGACAGGAGGCGGCGGCGGCGGTGGTGGGGCTACGGCAAGTGATGGAACGTCGGAAACGGCGGGCGGAGGAGGTAGTGCTGGCGCCACCTCGATTGATTTCTTGGATCTCGAAGGTGTCACTTCTGTGCCCGTTGTTGTTGGTATCGGCGGCATAGGTGGAGCGGCTGCAGGGGGAAGTGGCGCGACTGGCACTCCTTCTTACTTCGGTGCTTTTGTAGGTGCCGAAGGTGGAGGAGGAGCAACGGGGGTCTCCACCGCAGGCATTTGTGATGTAATTGGCGCACCGGGTCCGACCGCACTTTCAACGACGACTGGCAAGTTAAATCTCGTGGGCGGAGATGGTGGCAGGACGGCGTGTGCAACAGAAATGGTTCGTGGCGGCTCCGGCGGTGTTTCGTATTGGGGCGGAGGGGGTGATGGGGCGTCTGTGGCTATCTCGAACATTGCCGAGATGGGAGCGACATCGACCGTGTATGGTGCGGGCGGCGGCGGCGCGGCGGCGAGTGATGCCGCAGCAGGAGCGGCGGGAGGTGGAGGAGGAAATGGAATCGTCGTTGTCTACGAATACGGCCCGTATCAGGGTGTGATGGGAATTGCTGCTGGAGGAACCGCGACATCAGTGGCGCCAACGTATGGGCAGTTACTTGTCGGTAATGGCTTGGGTACCTATGATCGTGTTTCAACGTCTTCGCTCAACATATCAGCAGTATTTTCGACATCATCGGCCGACTACTACGTAAATGCCTCGACCACAATTCCAAAGACCTACACCGCCAACTCATTCACCGCGCTACAGACCTTTACCGATGCCACGTCCACGAGCTTCCAGGCTCTGAACGCCACCACCACCAACTCGACTTCGACGAATCTGTATTCGTCTTCGCTCGTTGCAGGCAACGCCACCTCCTCCACACTCTTCGCAAACACACTGCGAGCGACGAATGCAACGACAACCACCTTCGCCACCGGCATTCTCTGTCTCACCGGAGATACCT
Source organism: uncultured Candidatus Saccharibacteria bacterium (assembly GCA_964437185.1). Classification (GTDB taxonomy): domain Bacteria; phylum Patescibacteriota; class Minisyncoccia; order Phycocordibacterales; family UBA2100; genus UBA10103. Next base: position 20,466 of record CAYTFU010000011.1, read on the forward strand.
GCATCAGCACCTGGCCTACCGGACACTCCTGGCCATTTCCTGGCAACGCCACCTCCACACTTCTCTCCTTCACGGGCGGCATAATGGTGAACGCCGCTTCATCCACCATCACCAACCTCAATGCATCTACGTCAAATATCACAAATCTGAACACTCTCAACGCAACGACCACGAACGCAACGTCGACTAATTTTTTCTCATCGGCACTTGTTGCCACCAATGGTTCTATCGCTTCGCTCATCACCACAGGCGCTACCTCCACCACCTTTGCAGCGGGAATTCTCTGTCTCACGGGAGATTCTTGTATTAGTACGTGGCCTACGGGCGGCGGCGGATTTTCATGGCCGTTCCCGGGCAACGCGACGTCAACACTCATTTCGTTTACCGGTGGAATCATCGTAAACGCCGCCTCGAGCACCATCACCAATCTTTCGGTGGTGAGCGCCACGACGACAGAACTTCTTGTGACGGGATCATCGACGATTAAGCAACTTTCGATTCAATTGTCGACGACGACGAACGCTACGAGCACGTCGCTGCATGTTTCCTCGACGTTCACGGGCGCGGGGCTTACCGCATGCGCAGATACTGCGGATAAGCTTTTGTGGAACGCTGTCACGAATCAATTTACTTGCGGAGCAGATCAGGGTGGCGTGGGTGGAGGAATCTCAAACCTCGGGGCCGCAGGGCAATTGCAAAACGGCGCCACGCAAACGCTCGCCACTTCGACCGACACAAACCTTGGTCTCACCATCACGTCGAGCGGCAATACCCATACCTTCTCGACAATTTGGAACGGAATTCTTTCGGTAGCGCGCGGCGGCACAGGGTGGAGTGACATAACATCGGGCACACTTCTTACGGGTAACGGCGCGGGTGCGCTTGCGACGACAACGATTGGTGGAACCCTCCAGATAGCGGGAAGTGCACTCGGTCTGAATCTTGCAAGTGCCAACCTTTGGACTGGTCTTCAGAAATTTGAAGGTGGTGCGTCTTCGACGGCAATGTCCGCACTCGATTATGTGTCAGTCGGTCGCACCGCGACGACGACAATTCAGGGGAATCCCACGGGCACCTCGACGATTCAAGGAGTGATCAATGTGACGGGGACGAATTCAACCTCTACGTTTTCTGGAGCAGTGCAGGCGAACAGCGTGTGGGCCACAGGGGCGACGTCGACCGTGTCCGGCTTGCGAGTAGGATCAAGCGGACTAAAGCTCGAAACGCTCGCAAACTGCACAAAAGCACTTGAAACAAATTCAAGCGGCGACATCATTTGCGGAACGGATACCGGCACGGACGGTGTGATTGTCACGACCTTTTCAAACACGGGTGCCAATACCTGGACAAAGGCGGATTACACCGGCCTTAGCTTCACACAAGTAATTGTTACGGCTGGTGGAGGCGGAGGAGGAGGAGCTGCAGGTGACGGAAACAATGAGTCTACTGGCGGTGGCGGTGGAGCAGGCGGAACATCTATTTCTATGATGCCCGCGGCAAGTCTTGGTATCACTGAAACTGCAACGGTTGGAGCCGGAGGAACCGCTGGCACGACAGGCGCAAACGGAGGGAACGGCAGCGCATCTTCCTTTGGCTCGTTCGCTTCGGCTGTCGGGGGTGGTCTTGGAACAAGCGATACCACTGCGGGCACGTGTGATGCAATAGGTGCCTCAGGTGCAGGTGCCGCCACAACGAGTGCCGTGGGGGACATCAAAATCGCGGGTGGGAGCGGGCTTGCAGTGAACTGTTTAGCCGAGATTGCATTTGGCGGGGACGGCGGGGCGAGTTACTGGGGTGG
>CAYTFU010000012.1:0-15799 GCA_964437185.1 uncultured Candidatus Saccharibacteria bacterium
GGGGCCTGAGAATGCCCAGTTGCCTCCTGCTCCATTAAAGGTGAGGTTGTAGAAGCTCGAGGAACCGGCCTGGATGGTTTTGCCGGTCGAGGTCGCGGTGAAATTCACCGTGCTCGTCTGCCGCACAAAAGAATTGTTGTTGGTCCAATTTCCATACAGCTCTATCGTGTACGCGCCGCCGGCGTCGAGCGTGTCGTTTGCGCCTATCGTGATGTCTGTCGCTTTGACGCTCGAACCGAGCGTAACAGTCTTCGTGCTTCCATCGATTCGCACATCGCCCATATCTTGCTTCGACGCAGAGGCGTCGCTCCAGATTGCGGAACTCGCTCCGTCAAAGGTTGTTGATGCGCTTCCCTTCGCATAGAGGCCACTCGCTCCAATCGTGAGATTACCGCCGATCAAAATCTGATTGTTGCCGTTCATCGAGAGCGTTCCGCTTGAGAGCGTGAGCACGCCGTCCACATCAAAAAGTGACGAGAGATTCCAGATTGCAGTACTCGCCCCTGAGCCAAACGTGACATTGCTAAATGCTGCGGTCGTAGCTCCCGTGCTATCAATCGATTCTGTCGTGCTCGTCGCACTAAAAATCACCGTCGAACTATTCGCCGTCCACGTGCCGTTGTTGTCCCACGAACCACTGAGAGTAAAGGTGTTGCCATCGCCAACGAGCGTGCCGTCTATCTGAAGATGACGGCCCGTAACGTTGCCGCTCGATGTGCTATCCGGACGATACGTCGCTCCCGAAGAGACGAGGAGACGCGCGTCAAAACATCCTGACGCTGCGCACACGAGAAAATCGTTGCCCGCGTCAACGTCGAAGAATATATCTTCGTTGCCGGAAACAGAATTATCGTATGCGCTGAGGTTTGCGTTTGTGACGGTCGGATTTTCATCGGAACCAATCGTGAGATGACGCTCGAAGAGCTCCATGCCCGTTATGTTTCCTGTGCCGTCGTATACCGTGACACCCACGGCTTCCTGTTCATCCTGTGCATTCATTACGAAAACGGTGACCACGTCGCCCGTAAAAGCCGTTACGTTTGAAATGTCCCATGTACCCGCGGTAATTGCCGAAATTTTTCCAATCTGTCGCACGCCGTTCACCGCCACTCCCACGGCACCTCCCGTCACATTTGTTGACTGATCAAACTGCTTAATCGTTCCTGTCGCACGAACTCCTTCAGACCACGTTGTGGTCCAATCGCTGAGTGTTGGGCAGTCGGCGCCAGCGCAACTAAGCGAGGCCTTGAGACGAAGCGTTCCGTATGTGACAGTATTGAGTCCGGAAATATCGATTGGCGACGTGCTCGTACCCGTGGAATTTCCGGGAATAGCCGCATCGGGTACGAGCGCCCACGCGCCGCCGCTGTAATACTGCACCTGGTAGAGAATATCGCTCGAACCCGGGGTCGTGTCTGTCCACGAGACAGCACCCCACCGAGGCCCGAGCCCATACGCGTACGTAATCGCGGAAGAGAAAATGTCTCCGGATGTGATGGTCTGATACCGGCGCGCAACGAGGTCAATGGGGATCGTGGCAGGAATTTGTGTTGCGATCGCAGACGCTTCAAGTACCTGTTCAGAAGACCATGCGGAGCCGTCCCAGAACGTAAAATCATACTCAGTATTTGCGTCGTCATACGCAATTGCGAGAACGTTCCCCTCTCCTGTCCTCGCTGTGCGAATTTCCCACGAGTCTGTAATCGACGTGAGATCCGCCTCGCCCGAAAACGCCGACCCGTTCCACGATTGGTAGCGAGCGCTCACATCGTCGCTGTACGGAAACATCACGTACCCATCGCGCCCTGCAGTCGTCTCGTACTCGCACGAGATAGGGCGTCCATTCAAATTGTTCGCAGACGTCTCAAACTCGCTGAATGTCCCCCACGCGGAGCCACTCCACTCGACAAAACCAATGTCGGCATCTGCGTCGACATAACAGAGCGCGAGCTTATCGCTCCCAGCGTCCCGTACGAGGCGACTGGCAGCAAAATCATTTCCGATGGTGACCGAAAGTGCGCCGGACCACGCCGATCCGTTCCACGCGTTCCACTGGTAGCTCGCATTTACACCATCAGATACCGTAACGATTGCCTGACCTCCGGATTCCTCATACTCGATCGCTATACCCTCATTTGCTACCGTCGCCTGCGATCCAAACGTGCTCGAGTTGCCCCACGAACTGCCGCTCCACACGAGCGCCTCGTAGTCGATGGCACCACTCGTCGCGTCGCGAACGACAAGAATAATTTCGTCGCTCGTCGGATCTGACGCGAGCTTAATCCATTCGCAATTGCCCGAGGTCGAAAGCGTGATCGTGCTCGTCGCGGACCACGCTGAACCATTCCACACGTGGTACGCTGCCTCGGACCCATCGCATGAGACCGCGAGCGCATCGCCAGAGCTCGTCTCATACGCTATATCAAAACCTCGGCGGAGCGCGTTGCTCGTTGTACCGATGAGCATTTTATTGCCGACAGTTTGAGTCGACCCGTTGTACACCTGCGCGAACACGAGACCAGCCGAACCCTCGGTAAGGATCATGTACTCATTGCGCGTGGGAGCTGCGGCTGATTCGACGAAACGAATGTTGTCGCCTACCGACACCCCGCTTGCCTCATCACCCCATGTCGTTCCGTTCCAGATTCGATACTTGGGCGTCTGCACCGTGCCTTCTGCGTACGTGACAAACGCTTCTCTGCTCACCGTCGTCACTTGCGCGGACCCGCTTCCAGTCGTTTCAGTGTTATTGAGCGTATCGGTCTCAAATTGTTCGTCGGTCGTTTGAAACCACGTCGAAACGATCGTTGCGGTATTCACCGTAAAACTCTTGAGCGATGACCACGCAGACCATTCGTTGCCGCCCGAGGGATCGCGCGCACGCACGCGCCACCAGTACGTTGTGTTGTTGGTGAGCGCGTCTGCGGCCTGTACCGTAAATTGGATCGTACTCCCGCTGAAAAACGGCGATGAATCGGTGGTTGAGGAAACGTTGAAAAACCCTGCATGTACTGAGGAGGTGCGCGTGGTGGACGACGTAAAACTTTGCGACGTCGACCACGATATCTCGTACACGAGATCGTTCCCCTGCGGATCGACGGTGGAAAACTGGAATGTCGGCGTCGTCGTCCCCATCCGCTCATTGTCAAACAGCGCAGTCGAGGTTGCCTGGTTTACTCCGAGCCCCCATTGAAGCGTCCAGTCGTTGAGTCGTGGCGTGCCGGTTACATTCGTGAAATTCGCTCGAATTCTGATTTGATTGTACGTGCTCGTATCGAGCGATAGGAGCGAAATGGGCGACGTGCCATAGCCCGCCGCGTTTCCAGAGAGATCTGAATCAGGTATCAGTGCCCATGTCGATCCGCTCAGGTACTCGATGCGATAGACGATCGTCCCGAGTGTTTCCGCGTCGGTCCACGAGAGCGACCCCCACGCGTTACCCGTCGATTTCCAATCATAATCGATCGTCGTACTCGTCGTTGTGCCACTCGTAAGCGGCGGGGTGAGGACGACATCGTGTGTAGAGGTTGCCTCGGTGCTATCAAACGAATCGGTCGCAAATTGTTCCATTCTCGTCTGATACCACGTCGTAATCGAGGTCGATGTATTGACCGTCACACTCTGAATAGACGACCAATCGCTCCACACTGCAGACGCATTTCGATCCTTCGCGCGAACGCGCCAGTAGTACGTCGTTCCATTCGAGAGTGCTGTCGTGGGAATGAATCGCACCGTTTGACCGCTCAAGAAGGGATCCTTGTCGGAGGGGGTAATAATGTTTTCAAACTCGGTATCGTTCGTGAGTGAATCTCTGTCGAGAATTGTCGAACCAAATGCGTAGTCATCGTCCACCTGAATTTGATACGTGATGTCATTGCTCTCAGGGTCTTCAGCGCTGAATTCAAAAAAAGGTGTGGTCGATGCGAGCTGTTCATTGTCGAAAGGTTTATCGAGTCCCGGAGCATCCGACTTACTGTTTGTAAGGAGCGCGGGATACCGCGTATATGCATTCAGAAGTTCGCCATCGGAGGTGACTGTTCGGAAACAATACGGAGTGCCTTCTGTCGCGTTATGCTCGAGCACCCAATCCCATTCACCTTCATTGCCCACGCTCACCGTATTGGGATTCGACGACGAATCATTCTCTTCCTCGTATGATTCAAGCGTATCTGCGGTCGTGATGAGGAGTGACGCGAGTGTGGCGCCATCTGATACTCCTCCATTATCGTATCCGCGCCACGCAGCAGTGGTACTTCCAATCGCCCCCACATCGAGCCAACTGAGCGAGGCACTGCAGACCGCCCCTTCCGCGTACTGCAGGCGAAACGCGCGCGAGGATGCCGAAAGCGCGACGTTGGATACCAGCATGCTCGCGCGCAGGCGTAAAACCTGCGAGGGCGACGGCGCGTACGCGATCGGGATCGCATCGTTCTCAGCAAGATCGGTGCCACCCGACGGCCATACATCGGTGGGCGTTACGGATGCAGTGTTCACGTACCAACGAAATCGCTCTTGCGTAAAATAGGGTTGGCGAGTCCACGAAATCGTCCAATCGCTGAGCACTGGTGTGCTTTGGTTATTCGAACTGAGCGTTGCCTTGAGACAAAGATACGGGTACGTCGTGGTAGATACTCCCGTAAGATCGATTGGACTCTGTGAAATATCGTAGCCTGTGCTATTACCTGAAAGCGTTCCATCGGGCACGAGCGTTGTACATGCTGCCGTCGTAGTGGAATACAGAACCTGGAGGACGACGTTGGTACCCGCAGGCTCAGAAGTGTTCCAAAGTACTTCGCCCCACGTCGTGCGATTCGGTACCGAGGTGAAACTCACCGGATTGGACGTGATCGTTCCAGAGCTCGACTGATAGATTCGCGCAGCCATCGCGTGCGGTTTAAGAAACGGGGCCACGGTCACAGATGGCGATGACTCGAGCGTCTGTTTTGCCGACCAGCTGCTGGCGTTCCAATACGAAAATTCATAAAATGCGTTCACGTCATCGTGAAAGATTGAGAGAACTTTCCCTTCTCCCGTCCGGATAGAGTCGGCCGTCCACGAATCCTGTATCGTGCTGATCGCCGTCTCCGCAGAAAACGAGGAGCCATTCCACACCTGGTAATTTGCGGCACTCGCATCGCTATACGGCAGCATGATGTATCCATCGCGTCCCGAAGTTATCTCGTACTCGCACGAAACCGGCTTACCGTCGGAGTGGTGGCTCGCGGTCGCATTACCATCAGCGTCAAATTCTTGAAAAGTCAACCACGCCGATCCATCCCAACGCACGATTCCGAGATCATTGTCTTCATCGATATAACAGAGCGCCATGTTGTCTGATCCGCTGTCTGCCCGCAGCGTTCCCCACTCGAAGTCGTTGCCTATCGCTTGTGTAGTCACGCTCGACCACGAAGAGCCGTTCCAGCTCGTCCACACGAAGTTGGCACTCGCACCATTGCTCGCGACCACGAGCGCCTGGTCTCCTGATTCTTCGTATTCGACAGAGATACCCTCGTGAAGTACTTCAGTCATTGAACCGAGTGTCTGAGAGTTCCCCCACGTGCTTCCATCCCACACGAGTGCTTCATATTGCACTCCCGTATCACGCGAAACGAGAATCACCTCATCGCTCGTCGGATCCGCGGCGAGAGAAATCCATTCGCAGTTGTTGGCGCTCGAGAGATTTACCGATCCTGCTGCGCCCCAGCTTGATCCGTTCCAAACGCGATATGATGGATCCGCATCGCCATCGCAGTACACCACGACCGCATCGCCCGAGAGCGATTCGTAGGCGATATCAAATCCTCGATGATCGCTCTGGGCGATGGTGGTCGTCATTTCTTGCAGATTCCCCCATGTCCCTCCACCCCCGTCATACACCTGTACGTTCACATCGCTCTGATCGTCTTGCGTGCCTAGAATGTACTCATTGCGCGTTTTCCCCGCCTTGGTCACCACCCATTCAATTGTGCCTCCCACGCTCCCCGCCGAAGCTTCACTTCCCCATGCAGAGCCATCCCAAATTCGATACCGTGGAGTCTGCACGGTACCTTCGCCGTACGCGACGAGCGCTTCGGTCGCAGCGGTGGTTACCACGCGAGCGCCATGAGATCCATACGTCTCAGTCCCGCTCAAAATGTCGGAATCAAATTGCCCATCTTCGGTCTGATACCACTGCGATGGGCTCGTGTTTGCAACGTAGGTAAAGCTTTGAGTGTCGGACCAATCTCCGTATTCGTTGGATCCAGAGACGTCGACTGCCCGAACACGCCAGTAGTACGTCGTCCCCGATACGAGCGATGATTGGATCGAAAACTGAATTTCTTCGCCTTCGTTGAAAGGGCTCGTATCACCTGGTGTCGGCACGTTGGTGAAGCAGTTGGGCGAACACCCCGACTCATCGCTTGAAACGCGATCTCCAATGGGCGAGGTGTCGAGTGCAGGATCATCGTCCCACTGAATCTGATAGACGATGCTCGATGTGCCATCAGGGTCGACAGCGCTAAAGCGCATATACGGTGTGGAGCTCGCCGTTTTTTCGCTGTCGAACGGAATGCCGTAGAGTGTCGGAGCGTCTGGTGCATAGTTGCTTGGCTGCCACCACCCGATGAGCGTCGTCGTAGCGTTTGAAGTATTACTTACATACCACGCGATAGTCGAACTCGCTGACCCATCGGTGTTGACAAGCATCCTTCCCCAATTGTTTCCCGCCGCCTGAGGCTGATGAAGCGCAAAGGTACGCGAGGCGCTTGACGAGGTTTTGCGTACACCAATATCGATATAACTCGAACTTATATTGGTATTGCCAAGGAGAATTTCAGGAATCGCCTGCTTCCCAGGGCCGTACGTATCGAGATTTTTGCTCTCCCATGTCGATGCGCTCGAAGGATTCCCGAGAGATTTGAACGACTCTGTGTACGACAGACCGGTGGGTAATGTCGACCAATATCCCGCGAGATAGTAGTCGATACTCGCGTTGTTTGCTCCCTCAGTCTGTGCGTACCCTTGTATCGTCGCGAGTGAACTGCTCGCATATGCCAACATCGTGACGTAGGAGGGCGGACCGTTGTTGACCGTGCGGTCGGAGAGCGTCACTCGGCGGTCGAGCGTAGAGCTTCCAGCACGCACTCCGGCAGAAAGAGCGGCGCTGTTTTCATAGTTGGCGAGCACCATTTCTGCGATGTTGCCGTGAGCGACTCCGTAGGTTGTGAGATTGATATTTCCCCATGTAGCATTTGTAATGCCCGGATCAATCTGATCAAACCGCTCGACATATGTGCCCGACGTCCAGTACCCCATCACACGAAACGAAACATTTGAGGTGTTATCGGTGTACGTTTGCATGCTTGAGGTCGAGGTCACCTGCACGTGCATGTCGAGGACATTGTGTCCGCCGCCGCTAATGCGGCCAATGGGAAATATGCGCGCAATCGATGTTGTACCCGATCGCACGCCGGCGTTGTGACTCGCGTTGGTTACCGTATCTTTGATCGCAACTTCGAGAATTGCATTAGCTGGTATGTTGTACGGGCTGCCCGAAAGATCCCAGTTTTGCCACACACTCGCGCTCGTAGGAGTTAGAGTAAAATCTGTCTGTACGTACGTGCCGAGTGCGTCGGATGCGATCTTCCACGTTCGTGCCTCTTCAAAAGCAACCGATTCTCCCTCCTCCATTCTGAGTGGTCCAAGAATGTAGAGATACGGGCTGATGTCCGGCGCGTCAAACACGTAGTGCAAACGGCGTTCCTCTCCTTCACGGAGCGAAAGATTCCAAGAGATGCGGAGCGCTTCACCATACTGAGACACCTCTCCACCGCCCGTGTCAGAGAGGCTGAATCCGAGCGGTACCGTTTCGGTCACCACACCTTCAAACGCCCGCTTCGCATAAATCGTGATATCCATCGAGTACGGCGCCGCAGGATAAATACGCGTCGGCCCCGCACGCCGCACCTCAAAGGCGGATTCACGAACTACAAACATGTCGTCAATATGATTAATAACAGACCCATTCGCATCGAGTCGCGTGAGCGAGACTTGATACGTGCCCGGCGTGTTCGTGTAGTACTCGGCAAAGTAGTCGGGGGTGTCGGTAACGTTGTTGGCGCCGCACTTTCCGGATTGTTCCACTGTGAGTGTCTGGTTCATCCCCCGCGGGTCGACAATCGCGAGTTCGAGGATCGCATCGCAGATTGTCGAACCGTCCGCGTCGAGCGCAGCCATTTGCACATACGATCGTTCGCCTGAGGAATAGACTGATTTATCCGTGTTCACCGCCAAAACTCCCCAGTAAAATTCATATGAATCCGTGTACGTGGCAGATCCCTCCTGCACGACAACCTCAAGCGTGTACTTTCCCGGGCGAAATGCATGCGGCTGTTTTTTAAATGCCATGCTCCACTCTCCGGCCGATTCGTAGGCAACATCGACGGGTATCGTTTCGCCCTCTCCGTGGGACGAACGAATCCGCGCTTCGCGAAAAGTGAACTCATTTGATCGCCCGAAGAGCGATCGCAGTGCCCGCGTCACGAAGTTTTGCTGCGTCTTAAACTGAAATCGAAATCGCGGCAATTCATCTCCGCGAAATTCCGTGCGCGTTGAAATCCTGTCATTAACATGCTTCTCGGCGCCCAAGACGGTACCCGGAGTTTCAAATGCTGTCTCGTCGCGGAGGCGCAGCGAGTCGGCATCGCCAGAATACTTTGCGCCGTGGGCGACGAGAACAAAATTTTGCGGGCCCGGCTTTTGCGCCCGCAGCTCAACCACGAAGTACAGCGTTTGATTTGGAAGAATGAGAAATCCTTCCTGGCTCGCAGACCTCACCCCATACCCCGAAGGCAACATTGCAGCGATATCCGAATCACCCTCAGACGGAATCACCGCTTGTGGCACCCACGCACTCTCGTAGCTCGTCTTGGACTCCGTGGATACATGCACATTTTCCACGAGGCAGTTGTTGCTCAGCTCACTCACCCAGACGCATGCATGCGTCTCACCTGTCCCACATTCATACTCGCCACTTTGACCTCTCTCTTTCCAGCCGCTTTCGCAGAGGTACGACACATCGTCGAAAACGGGCACCTCGGTCGTGGTCGCGACATTGCGAAAGAATTGCGAGATCGATGCGATTTCTTCTCCTTCCCCCTCAAACGCTCCGAAAATGCGGAATGCATCCTCCTCGGCCCCGGTATTCGTCACGCTTACATACGCAACCGACGTGAGACCTTCGTCGTTTGGACGCGCCATATATGAATCCCGATCAAGGCGAATCGCGAGAGGATCAACGCTGTCGAAGTACGCAAACGAAATCGTTTCCCCGCTTTGCATGACGAGCTGCGAAGCAGCGAATCCCGAATCCTCAACAGCCTGGTCGCCCCCCTCGGATTCTGCAGCCGGATCTACGATATTCCCCATGATTATATCCTGCACACGTTCTCGATAGATCGCGTCTACCCACACCGCGTCGAGGTAGATCGTCGCTGCTGCCCCGCTTTCTCCGTGCTCATACTCAAAGGCAACCATCAGATCCGAAAGATCTTCCCATGTCGACAGGCCTTCGAGCGCGCTCGCGAAGTAGCCGCCATTTGTCAGATTGGAGTGCTCTTTGTTCAGAAAAATCTCCCCGCCCGCGTGCCACGAACCCTCGTGAAAGTAGCGCACCGACAATCGGCTATCGACGACATCTTCGGCGGATGAAAGCGATGCAAAAGAAAAGTTGAGTTCAAACGACTTGAGCCGCGTATCGATGAGCGCTTCATCCACAGCGAATCCTGAAAATTCGATCACGCGACAGTCTTTTTTGACGATCGTGCACGTCGCCATAGGAAGCGAGGTAATTTCCTCCGACAATGGAGGCGTCGAAGTCGTCACGCCGAACACATCCGTAAGCGGCACGCTCTCGCCGGTGGAGGAAGCAACGACTTCGGTCGTCGTTGCATAGGCCGTGGGGATTATGCTCGAAAATACACCACCGATCGCACGTCGGATAAATTGACCCACGAGCAACAAATTCTTCTCGACGGCACTTGTCACGTCGGGAATTTCCTGTATTCCCGAGGAGGTGGCTCCGCCAGTCTCAAAAAGTAGAGCGGGGAGACTAATCTCGTCACCGACTGCGCCCCCCGACGAGTCGTTCGCCGATGTGGCCTCCCCAGTGTCGAGAGTTTCTGGCACTCCCTCCATTGGAGCCGGTGTTTCGATCAGCGCGGGAGATGAAGTGGACGTGGTTGTTGCCACGTCTGTCTCCCCGACCCCAACTTCTCCCGAAGGAGAAATAGAATGAGAAGGAATTTCCTCAGAGTTTTCCTCGGGAATTTCTTCGGACGCTGCGATCTCGATGTACGCTGAGTTTGCGCTCGTAAAATTTCCGTATGACGCTTGCGGAGTAAGGTCCTGCGCGCGCGCATTTTCTGCCCCGCCCCAACCGACAGCCGAAACCACTTGGGGAAATATGTGTGTGCGTTTCTGCTCTTGGTACGCTCCGACGACAGCGCCCGTGATCCACAGTACGGCAAGTATTACGAGGGCCGCGCCGCTGATATTTGCACTCAGCCTAAGCAAATGTTTACGAGAATTGCCGCTCACGATTGCGGTGAATTTCTTGAAGATTTTCACGGTATGGTTTATGCGTGCAATACGCATGCGCATTTTACCATTTTTTGCTTCGATAGAGCGCCGAAATTGTTCTCGGAGAAGTGCAAATCTCCCGTCCCGATTTCCACCGATTTATTGGCCGCGAATCTGCTTTTTGAGCTCTTCGACTCCCGCCCCCACGAGCTCTTCGGAGACATCGAGCACCTCTTTTACATTTTCCAAAAAGTCGCGCTCGGCAGGCGTTAGCTGAGGCTTTTCGTCGAGCTTCTGTATCATCTCCTCAAATTCCTCACGCATGGCGGAAAATACGCGATCGTTTTTGTCGGCGACTTCGGCGACGCGGTGAAGAAGCTTCGATCGCTCTGTCGCCACGGCTTTCTTCATCTGATAGTTACGCGTCACGATCACCCCCGTTATTATCGCGAGGAATATGCTGATAATCCGCTCAAACGTCCAGATTGGCGCGGGAGGCGGAGCGTCTTCTTCTGCCCCCTTTGCGGTCGGTTTTTCGACCTTGGGGAGTTTGAATTGGCGCGATGCCTCACGCATGTTGCCCGCTTTATCGTACGCTTTTATCACAACCGTCTGATCGCCTCCCTCTTGCGGCGGTACCGGAAATGATCCGCTCGCTACATCCTGCGCTCGCGGACTCGCGAGCACATTGCCGCCAACCAAGATTTCGTACCGATCGACGCCAGAAAGATCGTCCTCCGCTTTGAATGAAAGCTTGGGGACGGCGCCTTCCTCGGCCTCAAGCATCGCTACTTCAAACTCTTTCGGCGGCACCGTGTCGATTAGAATTTTCTTCTTCGCAGTCTCGCCCCACCCCGAATCATTCTTGAACTGTACGAAAAAATACGATGCACCGTCTGCAATGCCTGTGTACGTGGTGGTGGTCGCGAGCCCTTTTTGCACCTGGTTTGGAACTGTATCCTCTTTATCACTGAGCGCTATCCGCACCCCCACGACATCGGGCTGAAGCTTCCATAAGAAAACAGCGGTCGAGGTACCGTACCATTGATCCGGCTTGCCGTGCGTCGAAGACGTGATTTCAGGAGCAAGCGGCACGGGGCCCGGTGGTAATTCATCGGTCGCAGCCTCCGGCTCTGACTCTGCCACCGCTTCGGTAATCGTAAAATTCACTTCCCCACCCTTGCCAAAGACATCGGTGCCTTTACCGTCGGCGGCGAGAATCGAACCCTTGGTAAAGGTCGCCTTCGCCGCCCCCACCGCTTTTCCCTTCATGCGAATCGTGAGGACAGCCGAGGATTTGGTAAACGGCGACGGCGATCCGCCACTAAAGGTCACCGTGCCGGCAGAATTTGAAAATGTGGGATCGGCGGTCCAGAGTGAAAATGCCGATCCATCCTTTGAGACTCCGACGACCGTCACAATATCCTTATCAAACCCAATGATCCCGTCGGCGGCGTTCACGCTATCGGTCCCCGGTTCGACCATAACCTTAATCGAAAATTCTTGTCCGAGCGGGAAGGACGCGGTCGACGGCGAAAAAGCAAAATCCGCCGCGTGCACAAGTTGCGGCAGAAAAGAAAAAACAACAATTGCGAGCAATAGCCTCACCGGGGAGCGCTGTACATGCCCTGCGTACCTCATAGTGGCGGTGCGCTACACTTCAACCACGCTAATCCGTACACCCTTTTCCGTGTGCTCGCGCAGAGGAAGCATGAGCATAAGTACGCCCTCTTTCATCTTCGCCTCCGTCTTCGACGCATCGACCGCCGCGGGAAGAATAATCTGACGATAAAACTTCCCCCACATGCATTCTTCGAGAATTTTTTCCTTTTCCTCCTCAACCTTGTGCTGGAAGAATTCCCCGTTGGGCCGCGTTCGCTGCCCCTTTATGGTTACGATGTCGTCATCTCCTTCGATCGTGACACCGTAGTCGTTGATGCTCGATCCCGCGATTTGCGCATAAATAATGATCGCGCCGGGCGACTGAAAAATATCGACTTTGAGCTGCTCCGCCGTCGGGGCAGACGCGGGAGCGACGGGCGTATTTTGTGCGGCTATCTGCGCCTTCTTCGCATCATCCGCATTGCCCGGAATGACGTTTTTCTTTTTGAGACGATCTAAAAATGATGACATGAAAAAATTCGGGCGACGCGTGCATCACAAGTATACTACGACCGATTTTTTTCTTTTCGTGCCGCACTGTGAAGTGTGGATAGTCGAATTACTTTTTATGCATTCGATTAAAAAATGCATGTCGCCGCATTGTGATTGCGTTCGTTGAGTTATTGTTTAAAATGTCCGGCCGGACAAGATAAACAATAACGCGCGTTTATGGAGTATGAATTTCGCCGCGCCGTCAACAATTCGGACGTGTTTGCCATAGTCATTCCCCAGCGCGTTTTTTTGCGATACATGTTGTCCGCCCCCGTTACTCGTCGAAACCCTTCAGAGCCTTCCCTCCCTGATTAATTCGATTGATGATTTTCCGGTTTGGATTTTGTAATGTGTTTGGTTGGGATTGGCGATGGCATCTCTGATTCTTTCGATCTGTTTTGGAGAAGTGTTCGATGGGAGTTTATCAACATCGAAATACTCAATTTTGTCGGCTTCGTCGTTGAGGGTAATTTCACCACCGACTTGCGTGCATACAAAAGAAAACACAACTTCATTTTTATCTGGCTTGCTATACACTCCCGCCAATCGAGAGACTTCAATTTCCAATCCGGTTTCTTCAGTCACCTCTCTTATTAGGGCGTCCCATGGAGATTCGCCATTTTCGACAATACCACCTGGCAAATTCCACAGATCGTAATCGCGCCTGTGACACAGCAAAACCCTCTCCCTATCGTCAAAAATTATTCCGAACGTACCGATGGTAAATTGTGGCTTCATGATGTTCTGTGGGTCCATTCAGTGTCCACGTGAGTAGTTTATACCACCCTTCCCCAAATTAATTGGGTCGGTCCCCCCTGTGCAGCAAGTCACGACAATCATCCACATACACACAAGACCTACGATCGTATGTGTTGTATGTATTTTGCACTGGCGGAGAGAGCGAGATTCGAACTCGCGGGCACTTGCGCGCCGACAGTTTAGTAAACTGTTGATTTAAACCACTCATCCATCTCTCCAAGCTACGCGCAATGACTTATTGCGCTCGGACATAATACCTTATTTGTGACTGCACCCTTATATGCTCCTCTTCACCCTTGACAGGGCGCACTCAAATCATAGACTCACTCACTGGCACTATGTGTGCCGAGCGGCAACAACGGAGGACTCCGAAATGGAGACGCGTCTCAAGGGCGGCAAGATTGTTCAGGTAACATGCGATCAGGGGAGAAGTCTGCAGCGGACCTGCCAGACATTCGTCTATAACGCGCCTTCTGCACATGACTACGGTGCGCGGACGAAAGCGGCTGAACAAGGCTGGACCAAAGAAACCAAGAAGATCGGCGAGAAGTCGACCGATTGGGATCTTTGCCCCAAATGCACGACGGCCGGCAATGCCCTTGCGAGGGCGATACGTTCACGCTGACAACGATGTTCGGCGCTTCGGGATCTGTCTATGGCAGGTCCCGCTTGCTTTGAAGACCACTAAACGTGATTCGGATCAGACTACGTGATATGGTAAGGCCCATGGAGAGGTGCCAGACCCCTCCTATCGTAGGGGTTTACGTTCTAGATTTTTGTGACTAATGGAGAGGTGCCAGAGTGGTCGAATGGAGCACACTGCTAATGTGTTGAGCCTCTAAAGGGCTCCGAGGGTTCGAATCCCTCCCTCTCCGAAGAAAAAGTGCCCCTGTGGCACCTTTTTCGTAAGTGGAGAGGAGCAGGGCGCCTGCGCGCTCTGCGTGAGGGATTCGAAAGGCGGAGTTGTGTATTTTCAGGAGAAAATACCGACGAGCCAGGGTCGTGAAAATTCTTGTGCGACGGCACAAGAATTATCCATGACCGAACCTCCCTTTCCGCCAAAGCAGACTTCCTATGGCGAAAGAGTGGGGAGGGTGCTGGTGCGCTGGTATAATTGGTGGAACATATCGGTATGAATATCACCTGCGCGACCTACAATATCCTCCACGGTCGGTACAAGGAAATGATTTTTGAAAACTTACGCCAGCTCCGAAAGGAGGGCGTCGATATTTTTTGTCTGCAAGAAACGCCGCACAAATTTGAAAAAGACATCCTCAATTTTTTGGAAGACGAGGGTCTTGAACATTGGAGGTCGGAATTTGCGCATGCGGGCGAAGGCGGGCACGTGGGCATGGTGTGGAACTCCGACAAGCTCACCCTCGTCAAATCCCAGGTGATTCACCTGCCAAATCTCAGCCGACCATCCAATATGCAACGCCTAAAGGGCCACACGCACGTATATCAGCGCGTAGCGCTCCTCTGCACCTTTGCCTGCAATGGTTCGACCCTCAACGTCGTCACCACTCACCTCGCGTGGGAAGGCGGATTTACCCACCGCCTCAAACAGCTTTCAGTATTGCGCGCGACACTCGAAGATTACAAGGCGTCGCACGACATCGTATGCGGAGATTTCAATACCACGGGGACCAAGATCTTCACGCTCCTGCAAAAGAAATCGGCTGAGCAAATTTTTGGCAATGATTTCATCAATGTCCTCCCCGGTCTCAAATGGACATGGGACACAAGCTTCTCCGATCCGGAGGTGGATTGGAACATCGCCGTCCCGGTGAGGAAACTCGGCGTGCGATGGCGTTCACGTCTCGACTATATTTTCTGTCGTAACCTCACGGTCGAATCTTCTGCGATGCACGATCTCCCCGGATCCGATCACCGACCACTGGTCGCAACACTTTCATTGCGAGCACCTCATAGTGCGAGAGTGGGTCGGAAATCTCCTCTCCGTCCCCTCTTCGTCGCCCTAGAGAACCTTTTGAATAAACCAGCCCGAAATCGTGAGCACCATCGCGCCCAAAAGCGCTGACCAAAATCCAGCGACGACAAAGCCCGGGACGATGAGCGTCATCGCCCAGAAAAGCAACGCGTTGAGTACCAATGAAAAAAGCCCGAAGGTGATGATGGTGATGGGGAGAGCGAGAATTGAGAGCACGGGCTTAATCACGGTCGCGATCACCGACCACACAAGCGCCACAAGCAGCGTCGTCTCCCACCCACCAGCAATACTCACGCCGGGGACGAGCTTCACGGTTAGCAAAACCGCCGCAACAGTACCAAGGTAACGAAGTAATGCGTGCATGCGTTCATTCTA
>CAYTFU010000012.1:15899-21638 GCA_964437185.1 uncultured Candidatus Saccharibacteria bacterium
ATATTACTGAGGAAGCGCATATGCGCAACACTAAAACATTTCCGACTGTGAATAACTCAAATGTATACTGTGCCCTATGACTCCCCATGATCCTCTTACTCAGCACTTTCGACTGGCCGCTACACAAGTGCAGGCACTCAAGAAACTCGGAATCACGACGATCCGCGACCTTCTCTACCACTTCCCCGCCCGCTACGACGCGGCCGGGGGCGAATCGGCTATCACTTCTCTTACCCCAGGTGCGCCCGCAACGATCTATGGAACGATCAGCAAGCTCGAAACGCGCCGATCGTGGAAGCGAAAAATTCCCGTGGGCGAGGCGCGCATCACCGACGGATCGGGATTCATCAAGGTCATGTGGTTTCATCAGCCATACCTCGTCAAGAAATTTTCAGAGGGAATGTACGTGAAAGCGGTGGGGAACGTAACGGGAACGCCGGGCAAACTCTACCTTGCAAATCCGCACGTCGAAGTCGCTGATCCGGCAGAGATTGGTATGTTTTCTCAATCGAAGCAAGATCAACCACACACATATTTTGCAGTCTATCCTGAAAGCCGCGGCGTGACATCGCTCTGGTTTCGGCACGCGATCACACGACTCCATGAGAGCGGTGCTTTCGGCGCCGTTGAAGATCCGCTTCCACCCGATGTGGTCGAACGGTACAACTTGCCCGATTTGCAGAGCGCTCTCCTCTACATCCACAAACCCGACACGCTCAAACATTCCGATGCGGCGCGCAAGCGGTTTGCGTTTGAAGAAATACTTGCGATTCAGGTATCAAAAGCGCAAGAACGAGCGCGCAACGAGACGGAGGCGACGTTTGCCATACCAGAGGCGCAAACGCTTGCGGAACGATTTCTGAAATCGATCCCATTTTCCGCGACAAGGGCGCAGAAGCGCGCGATCGCCGACATTCTTTCTGACTTTGGCAAACCTCATCCAATGGCGCGTCTCCTCGAAGGCGATGTGGGGAGCGGAAAGACGCTCGTCGCGGCCGCGACAGCCTACGCGGCGGTCAACAGCCGACCTTCTGGCCGCACGAGCGGCACCTTGCAGGTGGCATACATGGCACCGACCGAGATCCTCGCACAACAGCACTTTCAATCATTTATAGATTACTTTAGAACACTCCCAATCAACATCGCCCTTATGACGGGGAGCGGGTGCAAAAAATTTCCGTCGAAGGTCTCGCCTGACAAGCCAACCGATATTTCTCGATCACAACTCTTGAAGTGGGTCGCCAATGGCGAAATCGCCATGGTGGTCGGCACCCACGCGCTCATCCAAAAATCCGTAGTATTTCAAAACCTTGCGTACGCCATAGTCGACGAGCAGCATCGTTTCGGCACGCGCCAACGCCGCGCACTCGCTCACCCTTCGAATTCCTCAGGGCAAGAAAAAACGCGCTTGCCAGCCCCCCACTTCCTCTCCATGACAGCCACCCCCATTCCCCGCACGCTTGCGCTCACACTCTACGGAGATCTCGACATCTCTTTGCTCGACGAACTCCCGCCCGGCAGAGCAAAAATAAAGACGAAAATCGTTGTCCCAAAAGAGCGCGCGAGCGCGTACGAAGCAGTGCGCGCTGAACTCGCAAAAGGGCGACAAGCCTACGTCATCTGCCCCCGCATCGAAGAGCCCGACCCGGCAAAAATCAACGCGCTTCAGGCAAAATCCGCAAAGGCAGAGGCGAAGCGATTGCAAAAAGATGTGTTTCCAGAATTTGAGATCGGCCTCTTACACGGCGCGATGAAACCAAAAGAAAAAGACGAGGTGATGCGGAAATTTACGGATGGAAAAATACAGGTGCTCGTCGCGACGTCGGTCGTCGAAGTGGGCGTAAATGTGCCAAATGCGACCGCAATCATGATCGAGGGCGCTGAACGCTTCGGCCTCGCGCAACTCCACCAACTTCGCGGCCGCGTGATGCGCTCCTCGCATCCTCCGATCTGTTTTCTCCTCACTGATTCCAAGAGTGAAATATCACTCAAGCGTCTACGTACGCTCGAAGCATCAGACGACGGCTTTAAGTTGGCCGAAGCAGATCTCGAAAACAGAGGCGCGGGCGATCTCCTTGGCCGCCAACAGTGGGGCGTATCGGATATCGGCATGGAGGCGCTCAAGAACCCGCGCCTTATCAAAGCGGCGCGCGAAGAAGCGCAGCGCATTGTTTCCGACGATCCAAAGCTCGCGCGACACCACGCGCTCAGGGAGCGCGCCGTGTACTCGGGAAGCGAAATGCATCACGAATAAGCGCTGGTTAATTCATCACAAAAACCGTAAACAAACCGGGGGACATCGGTATCAATACGCGGTGGTCGTAGAAATTGTGGTCGGCACGTACATTTGATAAAGCGTCGCGCTCACGGTAATCGGAATCGACGCGATCACCTCTTCTTTTTCCGGACAAACCGCCGAACCTGCGGGACACGCGCGGTTGGTGAATAAAAGACGGGCGGTAAAAATTCCGGGCGCGGAGTAACGGTGCGCGCGAAAACCCGCATCAAGCGCGCATACTCCGCTCACAGAGCAACCCGCGATCTTTTCTCTTGTATTGTCGCCATAGTCGATGGTATACGCGCCCCCCGCGTAGGAGGTCGGGTTGGTGATTTTTGTCGTAAACGTGGTCGTCAGCGGTGCCATGCCAAAAGCAGGCGTTGCCGAAAAAGCATTCGACATCGGTGCGAGTCCGGGCACAGAAACCGAGCAGCTGTACGACATGGTGCACCCGTACGCATCCGTGTTGGCCTGCCATTTTGTGGCGCATACGGTCGTCGGCGGCGGCGCGACCGCACACGAAGTCGGCGCGACGGGGACCACGGTGCATTCCTTCGCGATCGCAGCGCGTGTCCGCACACCCACTGCCCCCCACCCCGTCGACTCGGGTGTGCCGGACGACACAATGTTGCGTTCCGTCTGAAATTTCTGCACCGCACCCTCGGTGAGTGATCCGTAGTAACCAGTGTCAGATGCGGCTGCCAAGAGTTTCTGCGCAATGAGATAACGTTGGAGCGATTGCACCTCGGGGCCGCGCGCGCCACGAGAGAGGCTTCCTGAAATTACGGGGCATGCTGGCAAACTCGACGACATCTGAGCGTTGCCAGAAATCACTGTCACGGCGGGGGTCGGCGCGGCCTGACTCTTGAGCGCAGCGAGTTGTTCAAGAAGGCTCTGAAGCTGCGCGGTCAATTCCGCCGCCGTCGCCGCAGAGACAAACGTCGGCGACGCCGCGATGATCCCTATAATCGCGAACGCGATACTTTTTTTCATGTCGATACGTACTATTGCCCGATAGTAAGCGTGCTCTGATCGATACGCGAAAGGCTCGGCCCGCGCATGAGGATGATGTTGTACGTGCCGGCGCGTGAGTATACGTGCGTTAATGCTCCGTGTATCGGCACTTGTGCACACGAAAGTCCTCCGTCCGCCTGCCCGACGTTGCCGTAATAATTGTCGCCCCAATCAAGACTGAATCCAGCGCAACTCGACGGCAAATCAAACGCGATTGAAAACTGCATCGGATCGGTGCCCGTCGGAGAAACGACTGGTGCGCTGTAATTATATGAAGTAGCGGTACCCGTCGTCGTACTAGGAGCGGTGGTTGTGGATGTAGACGGCGGAAATCCCACAACAATTGTCGCAGAGCCTACGATTGGCTGAGATGGGCCCGCACCTCCCTGATAGAGCGTGGCGCGAAATCCTCCGCTCTGCGTGTACGTGTGATTGACGCTGTAGTTGAGCCATCCGCCGACGCTCCCCGGTAGATCCACTCTCTCCTGATTTCCGTCGCCAAAGTCGAGAACAGCGGCACATCCTTCGGTACAAAATCCTGCATTATTGCTGTTGACCACACCCGAAAACGTGACGGTGAGCGGAGCGGCGCCGGAGAGCGGCGAGACGTTGAAGGATTCTTTGGGGAGGCCCGGCGTAATGACGGGCGGCGGCGGACCGTCGACGAGCACAGTTGCGGTCGTCTCATGTCCCCCTGCCGAAAGCTTCACGGTGTACGAACCGCCATATTTATACGTGTGCGGAATAGATTTGACGACTTGTTGACACGTACCTGCGATTACAGGAATTTCTACGGGCAGCGAATTGTCTCCGAAGCTGAGCGTGTAGGTAGCAGCCTGGCACGAATTGGTCGTGTTGACCGATGCAGACACATTGACCGCGAGCGGGGCACTTCCTGAAACGGGCGACACCGTGATGAGCCCTCCTACCTGCGGCGCCGTGCTCACCGAGCCGGGAGCCGACACGCCCCCATAGCTACCGGTCGAACACAGAATAGCAATCGCCGCCGCCGTGCGCGGGCCGACGACACCATAGCCCGTCGTCTCAGGCGTGCCCGACGACACAACATTGTATTTGGCTTGCCAGCGCTGCACCGCTTTTTCGGTGAGCGCGCCATAGTACCCGCTTACGATTCCCTCCGGATACACAGAAGGGTCACCCGCCAAAAATTGCTGGAGCCGTGTCACATCGGCGCCCGTCGCGCCTTTCTTTAACACTCGTCCGATATTCGGGCACGCGCCCGAAGTTTGCGTGGCCGTGGCAGATGCGGTCGTCGAAGGTTGTCCTTTCAACACGTTCACTTGATTCATGAGCGCCTGCAATTGAGCCTGGAGTGCCGCAACGGTAGAGTTCGTGCTTGTAATCGGCGCTGGCGCAACCACCGCGATAACGCCGGATTGACCTACTCCTCCCACACCGCCATGAAGCCTGCAATGGTATGGATATGAACCCGCGAGATTAAACATCGCCGCAAATGTCTGCCCAGGGGCAAGCGTCACACTCTCGAAGCTTTTGTCATCCGCGACGATAGTATGGGGCGATGTGCCGTTGTTCTTCCAGCTCACTGTGTCTCCTGGAGCGATCGTAATGTTTTTCGGCGTATACGAATTATCGCCGATGGTAATGGTGGCGGTGGCCCCAAAGACGAGTTGGGGCATGAAAAACAAAACGCCCGTTAGCACCGCGAGTGCTCGGAGACGTGCGATAGGAAGGGTTTGACGCATGGGCACATTGTTGCACGATCTGCGCCCACCGCAAACCGAGTAATGCACAGAAAAACAGCTATCCAATCACCTCTTTGAGCGCTGCGAGGGCATGCTCACGAACATCGAGATCTACTCCGTACGGGTTCTGCTCCAATTCCTCGCGACTAAACCATCTGATTTCACCTCCCACTATCTCGTGTCGCGCGTCACCTCTCTCTGATGTAGCAAAGTATACGCAGTCAACGTGTTCGTGCGTGCGTGTAAGGTCATAGAAGTGTCTGTTCAAAAATCGCGGAGCTACCAGATCGCGAGAATCATACGCTGATTCGTACTTTTTCGAATATCCTACGAGCTCTATATCAAGCCCTGTCTCTTCTTTTGCCTCGCGAATCACCGCCTCATTAGGATCCTCATCAAGCTCTATGTGCCCGCCCGGCGGCAACCATATCCCCAATCTCTTGTGCCGATGCAGCAACACTTTGTTTTCAAAAACGATGTACACGCTCGCGGTGAAATCAATCTTTTCGTGAATGTGTGCCATGGTAAAAATATTTCAAAAGTACGCCCGCCTGGATTCGAACCAGGAACCCCCGAGGTATAAGCTCGGTGCTCTAACCGTTGAGCTACGGGCGCGTATGCTGAACTGTACTATCTAACGTATCACCTTCGCAACGGCGGGGGCTACTCTCTTGTCGAACATGTCGGGGACGATTTTTTCTGGCGTTGGCTTTTTTACGAGCG
>CAYTFU010000013.1:0-19640 GCA_964437185.1 uncultured Candidatus Saccharibacteria bacterium
TTAGAAGCCTCAGTGATTATCTCGATGCCGCCCGATTTGACATAATTTTAATGTTCTATGGCATCTAACGGGGTGGACTTATCTCAGAAACGCTGTGTGGCATGTGAGGGCGACGCTAAGCCCCTCACGGAAATGGAAGCGACCGCAATGCTAGGGCATATAGCGGGTTGGTCGCTATCATCGGACACAAAAAAGATATCGAAACAGTTTAAGTTTGATAATTACGTGAAGGGTATGGAATTCGCAAATCAAATAACTCCCATCGCGGAATCGGAAGGCCACCATCCCGATCTCTCGATTGGATGGGGAAGAGTGGTCGTAGAGCTCACCACGCATGCGATCAAGGGTCTTTCCGAAAACGATTTTATTCTGGCAGCGAAGATTGACAAAATCGCGTGATACAATTGCAAAATGGCGTTTTCTATCGGAGATGTTCTCAAAAACATCGCCTCTCTCGGAAAAGGCTCCGAGCGGAGTGTGCTCGGCATTGATATTGGTGCGTCGAGCGCGAAGATAGTCCAATTGCGCGCGTCGAGAGGCGTCGCGATACTCGAAACGTATGGCGAAATTGCGCTCGGCCCTTTCGGTCAGCAGCCAATCGGTAAGGCGGTCAAGCTTCCGTCAGAAAAAATCGCCGAAGCGCTCACGGACGTGATGACGGAGGCAAACGTGACGTCGCGCGCGGGCGGCCTCTCTATTCCGTTTGCATCGAGCCTCGTCTCGGTCCTCAATTTGCCAAACGTTGATCATGAACAGCTCAAACGAATTATCCCGATTGAAGCACGTAAGTACATACCACTGCCGATTGATGAGGTGAAGCTCGATTGGTTTGTGATTCCCAAAGAAGAAGGAGAGCAGAGCGCGTTTGATCGCGTCGAGAAGGGGATGGCGCCGCAAGTCAAGGGACAGGAAGTGTTGCTCGTCGCAATTCACAACAACGTGTTGCAGGGTTATCAAGAAATTGCAGCGAGTACCGGCCTCGAAGTACATTTTTATGAGATCGAAATCTTCAGTACGGCGCGTTCGTCCGTGGGTCACGGTATCGCCCCCGTACTGATTGTCGATCTTGGCGCTGCGACGACGAAAATGTACATCGTAGAGCGGGGGATCGTGCGACTCTCGCATCTCATGAGCGTCGGCGGCCAGCACATGACAGAAAACCTCGCGCGTTCCATGGGGTGGGATTTTGAGAAAGCGGAGCGGATAAAACGCGAGACAGGCCTCTCACATTCGAGTGCATATAGCCCTGATGAGAATGATCGCATCCGAGCGGCGCTGTTATCAACACTAACGCGTGTGTTTTCTGAAGTGAATCGAGTACTATTGAGTTACGGGCAGCGGTACAACAAAAATGTGCCGCACGTAATCCTTGCTGGTGGCGGTGCGTCACTCCCGGGCATCAGTGAGGCCGCCCACAGTTCGCTCTCAGTGGAGGTTGAGATTGCAAATCCATTCGCGCATACGGAGTCGCCTGCGTTTCTCGCGAAAGTCCTCCGAGACATTGGACCCGGTTTTGCAGTTGCTGTCGGGATTGCCCTACGAGAGCTCAAGAGTACGTAATTTTATGGTAGAAACACATACGCCCCCTTCGTTCATTCCGCAAGATACCGGCTCTCTGTATGCAAGCCGACGGAAAGAGGGCGGAGGGCTCGGCGAACTTCTCGTATTGAGTGCGATCGTGCTCTTCGTGGCATCACTCGCGCTCGGTGGCGGCGTATTTTTATACGATCAGTATCTTCTTCAGGAGAGCGCACGGAAGGAAGCGATGATAAAAAAGAACGAAGAATCTTTTCAGCCAGCCCTCATACGCGAAATCACGCGTCTCGATGAGCGCATCAAATCTTCCGAGCGGATTTTGTCGACTCACGTTGCTCCCACAGCGATTTTTGCCGCGCTGCAGCAGACGACCCTTCAGACGATCTCATTCCGTACGCTCAACCTTGAGATCACGGACACGCAGCACATCTCCATGCAAATGGCTGGCGTTGCGCAGAGCGTCAATTCCATAGCGTTGCAGGCCGACACGTTTAGCAAGACCGGCGTCATCAACAGTCCGATATTCTCCGGTATCACCAGAGACAAAGGTGGCGTCAATTTTAAACTCGCGGCGACCGTGAATCCTTCGTTTATCAACTACCAGAATCTCGTCGGCAAAGCGGCTGCTCAAACAGTTCAGCCGGTTCAAGCGGTACCGGAAACGCCCGCGACTCCATTTACAAGCCCTGGCGCTTCCTCGACAAGCCCCGCGACTACGCAATAATTATGCAAACCATCATCGCTGTCGTCGGGCTCTTACTTTCAGGCGGCGTGTTCTTTTTCTACACCAAGCCAACGTACGACGCTTCGCTTTCCGTGAAGGCCGAGATTGCGCAGTACGATGAGGTGCTCGATAGGATCGCGGAATTTCGAAAATTGCGAGATGAATTGAGCTCGCGCTTCAACGCGTACACCGACGTTGATAAAGATCGTCTGAAAAAGATGCTTCCCGACCACGTCGATAATGTGCGATTGATACTCGACCTTGATAACCTCGCGGCGCGCCACGGGATCGCGCTTCAAAATGTGGACGTGACGAGCTCCGCGAGTAGAGCTGCCGAAAAACAAGCGGTCGCCATAGAAATCGGCTCGTCGGATCAAAAGTACGATTCGCTTACGTTTGCTTTTGGTACGACGGCAACGTACCCGACGTTCGTGGCGTTTCTGCATGATTTGGAATCAAGCCTTCGCATTGTCGATCTCACGTCGCTCACTATGGATCCTGCCGGCGAGAGCGTTTTCGGTCCGCAGGGGATTGAGCCAAAGTACTCATTCAAGGTCGTACTCCGCACGTATTGGCTCAAGTAATTATATTTTATGACACGAGCATTCGGCAGCCACAAACTCATTTTATTCGGCATCATTTTTTTGATTGCGGGGGTTGTGTGGTTCGCATTGTCTGCGGAACCTCCCGCTCCAAACCTCGTGAATACGCCCTCCGGTAGCTCGGCGGTATTGCGGCAGGATCTCGTGAATACGCTCCTCACGTTCCGTACGGTCGAATTGAATCCAAAAATCCTGAGCGAGCCAGCATTCTTGAGTCTTCGCGATTTTTCAACAGAAATAATTGCCGAACCAATCGGGCGGTTAAACCCGTTTGCTCCACTTCCCGCTTTGCGCGGTGCGGCAACGACCACAAAGAGCGCAGACATTTTCCTTGCGAGGTAGTGTCGTATGCCTACGATTGCACCGGCGTCGGTAACTGCGCAAAGCGCCACGGATGAATCCGTAGTTGAGGCGCGTGCGCTCGGCGAGACGAAGATCCCGTACGATGTACTTCGATACGTTCCCGAAGAATCCGCAACTCACTACCAGCTCGTGCCCATTGCGGTACGTGAAGGCGTTCTCGAAGTGGGAATGGTTGACCCCGAGAATCTCGACGGGATTGATGCAATCAATTTCATCACGCGAGCCTCGGGGATGCCGTTCAAAATATTTCGGATAACTAAGCAGGATCTCGACCGCATACTCGCCATGTATCGCGGGCTCGGTGGGGAAGTGGAGCGGGCGGTCACCGACCTGCAGTCGGAGCAATCTGCAAACGTGGTAAAGGAAGAAGGGGAAACCGCCGGTCTCGACATCGAGGATCCTTCGATAGGAAGAGCGGGCATGAAGGCCCAGAAGATTCAGGAGGATGCGCCCACCATCAAGATCGTGTCGACGATTCTCCGGTACGCGGTCGATGGTAACGCGTCTGATATTCATATCGAACCTCAGCCGAGCGGCGTGCGGGTCCGGTATCGCGTCGACGGCGATCTCCATACGAGCGTCGTGCTCCCGCTCAACACGCACCGCGCGCTCGTCGCCCGCGTGAAAGTGTTGGCAAGCATTCGGCTCGATGAAATGCGAAAACCGCAAGACGGACGATTCTCCGCAAAAATCGACAACAGGCAAATCGACTTCCGCGTCTCCACATTTCCGTCATTCAATGGTGAGAAGGTCGTGATCCGTATTCTTGATCGCGAACAGGGTTTTATTCCGCTCGACAAAATCGACCTCTCTCCCCGTAATCTCGATCTCATACGTCGTGCCGCGAAGCGTCCGCACGGACTCATTCTGATTTCAGGTCCTACGGGTTCGGGTAAATCGACAACGCTGTACTCGATGCTTTCGGAGATAGACCGAGAGCACAAAAACGTTTTGTCACTTGAGGATCCGATCGAGTATTATGTCGACGGCGTTATTCAATCGCAGGTGCGTCCCGAAATCGGTTATACGTTTGCGACGGGGTTGCGCACGACGCTCCGCCAGGACCCAGACGTGATTATGGTCGGTGAAATCCGCGATGGCGAAACGGCCAAGCTCGCGATTCAGGCGGCGCTTACGGGCCATCTCGTGCTCTCCACGATTCACACCAATGACGCGGTCGGCGTGATTCCGCGTCTCATCGACATGGGAGTCGACCCGTACCTCATCCCCCCCGTCCTCATTATCTCGGTCGCTCAACGCCTCACCAAGCGCTTCTGCCCCGACGCAGCGAGTCCTGTTCCTGTGAGCCCAGCGATTCGAAAGAGCTTTGAGACACAAATGCAAACGCTTCCAGAAAAGTATCGTTTTAAGATTCCCGATCAAGCGTATGAGCCGATGCGCACTCCGACCTGCCCCACCGGCCTCAAGGGCCGTATGGCCGTCTTTGAAGTGCTTGAAATGTCATCCGAACTCGAAAAGGTTATTCTCGAAAGCCCCGTAGATTCTAAGCTCTGGCAGGTGGCGCGATCGCAGGGCATGCTCACGATGCAGGAGGATGCTATGATAAAGGCGTTCGACAAGAAGATTCCGTTTTCCGAGGTCAATACTCTCAGTTCTCTCATGCTTACGGCAGAGCAGGAGGATGCGCTGACAGAAAAGGATGCGGCGTCGAGCGAGGTTTCGGCCACAATTATTCCTGAAACACAGTCATAATATGAAGGAGGCAAATACATCGAAGGGGGTGGTACTTCTCGTCGACGACGATAAGTTTTTGCTCGACATGTACGTAATGAAGTTTACCGCGATGGGGTACACGGCAAACGCGTGCCTTTCTGCCAAAGAGGCGCTCATACTGCTGCGAGGAGGTTTCAATCCCGATACCATACTCTTCGACATCACGATGCCCGAGCTTGATGGTTTTTCTTTTTTGAAGGCCATTTCCGAAGAACACTTGGCGCCTTCTGCCATAAAGATCGCGCTCACAAATCAAAACGACGATGCCGAGCGCATGAGGATCGCTGATCTTGGCGCGATGCGGTACATCGTGAAGGCAAACATGATTCCCTCCGAGGTTGTTAACACAATTACGGAAGAGCTTGCAAAGAGACGGGCGTAGAACTGGTATCATGGTGTCATGAAGGACTACGAGTCGCTGTTTAAAAAGTACATCAATGTTCTCGTGCATGAGGGGGGGTCGGATTTGCACTTTTCTACCGGCACGCATCCGACTATCCGCGTGTCAGGGTCGCTTACTCCGATGCTCAAGGAGGATGTGCTTACCCCAGAGGACACCAAGGGGTTTCTAAAAACCATGATTACTCCCGAACAGGAGAAGGCGTTTTTGTCGCGTCTGGAGATTGATTTCGCCTACGAAACATCCGACGATCAGCGGTTTCGTGGCAACGCCTTCTTTCAAAGAGGTTCTATTGGCATCGTGCTGCGTTTAATCCCAAAGAAAATCGCAACACTGACGGAGCTGAATCTTCCCGAGACGCTCCTTTCGTTTGCACGCAAGTCGCAAGGTTTTTTTCTTGTCGTCGGTCCGGTAGGGCAGGGTAAAACCACCACCCTCGCCTCAATGATAGAGCTCATAAATACTGAGCGCATGGAACACATCATCACCATTGAGGATCCGATCGAGTATGTGTTTGAGCCGAAGCAGTCGCTTGTCGACCAACGTGAAGTCGGGATAGACACGAAAGATTTTTCCTCAGCGCTCATTTCGGCATTTCGCGAAGACGTCGATGTGTTGCTTGTGGGGGAAATGCGTGGTCCTGAAACCATGGCTGCGGCGGTGACGGCGGCGGAGACGGGTCACTTGGTATTCTCGACGCTCCACACGAACAACGCCGCGCAGACGATCGACCGTATTATCGATACGTTTCCGGGAGGGCAGCAAGATCAGATCCGCGTCCAGCTTGCGTCGTCACTCGCGGGTATATTTTCGCAGCGGCTCATTCCCCGAATCTCGGGCGGCCTCATCCCCGCGTACGAGCTTCTCATCAATAACAAAGCCGTTGCAAACCTCATCCGCGAGAAGAGAACGCACGAAATCAATACCGTGATCGAGACGGGTTCGACCGAAGGAATGATCGACATGAATCGCTCGTTGGCGGAGTTGGTGGCCCGCGGAGAGATATCGCCCGAAAACGCCTACCAGTACTCGCTCAACCCCAACCTGTTGCAGAGGTTGCTCTAGCGCATGGCGTTGTTTACCTACACGGCACTCGATGCCCAAGGAAACGAGCGGCACGGCACGATCGATGCGGTCAACATGGACGTGGCGATTGCCGCTCTGCAGCGTCGCGGACTCATTATTTCGGGTATCGATCCGGCGCAGGGGCGCGCAGTGCTTTCCGCGAACCTTTCGTTTTTTGATCGCGTCACCAACGCCGATGTCGTGATGTTGAGTCGCCAGATCACGACGCTCTTTGAAGCTCAAGTTTCGGCGCTACGCGCATTTCGATTGCTCGCTGCAGAAGCGCGTACGGCGGCGCTTGCCGACGTGTTGACCGGCGTGGCCAACGATCTGCAAAGCGGGAATTCTATCGCGGCGGCACTCGGCAAGCATCCGCAGGCCTTTTCCGCATTTTACGTCAACATGGTTCGTGCGGGAGAGGAATCGGGCAAACTTGACGAGACGTTCGCCTTTTTGGCCGATTATCTTGATCGAAATTACGAACTGAGCCAGAAGGCGCGCAACGCGCTTGTGTACCCGGCTTTTATCATGCTCACCTTCGTGGCGGTCATGGCGCTCATGATGACGCTCGTGATTCCAAATCTCGCCAACATGCTTACCGAAGTGGGTCAAGATCTCCCCATCTACACCACGATCGTTATCGGAATGTCGCAATTTTTCACAAAATACATCCTGCTTATCATGATTCTTCTCGGGATCGGGGTTGTGTTTTTGGTCCGTTTTTCTCAGACGGCTCGGGGACGCGAAGTTTTGTCGCGCGCGCGCCTGGAAGCTCCTGCAATTGGCAATATCTATCAGAAAATCTTCTTGTCTCGCATCGCAGACAACCTCTCGACCATGCTCAAAAGCGGTATTCAAGTTCTCCGCGGGCTCGAAATAACAGAATCCGTGGTCGGAGACGCCGTATATGAGAAGGTTATCTCCAGCGCCGCAGCTGACGTGAAGGGAGGGTTGCCACTTTCGGAGGCACTCCGAAAGCACCCCGAAATACCTGGCATCGTAGTGGCGATGATCAAAATCGGTGAAGAAACGGGGAATATGGGTAAGATTTTGGAGACCATGGCTCGTTTCTATCGTAGAGAAGTGAGTAACGCCGTCGACACGCTTGTGGGCCTCATCGAACCTTTGATGATCGTCATGCTCGCCGCTGGCGTGGCGGTCCTCCTCGCAGCGGTACTGCTCCCGATTTACAACATTGCGTCAAGCTTCTAAGATCAAAACCGCTCGATGGCTTAAAAACTGGTTATCCACAGACCTATAAAGCGCAGGAACGGAGGGGGGTATACAATTACTGCATATTATTGACGGGCTAATGGCTAATACATGTCATATATGACAAAGACTTATAAGCGAGGGTTTACATTGATCGAACTTCTCGTTGTGATCGCGATCATCGGCATTCTGTCTTCGATTGTGCTCGCTTCGCTTAACAGTGCACGAAAAAAGGGCCGTGATGCTCGTCGTATTTCGGATATTAAGCAGATTCAGCTTGCGCTGGAGCTTGCCTTCGATGCGGATGGGGTTTATCCGAGCGTGCTCGCAACTACTACTCTCGTGACCCCAGGCTATATAGCTGCTGTTCCGGCTGATCCAACAAATGGTGAAATTTACGCCTACACTCCTACAGCCATAGTGGGTTCGGAGACGCTTTGTACGGCATATCATCTCGGTGCATCGCTTGAGACAAGCGGACACGCGGCACTCGACAGCGATTCCGACATCGACGCTCTTGCCGATATTACAGACGGGGCACTCTGCACCGATCCAGACGTGATCGCAACTGGCGTGCTCAACGGAGATGATGCCGCAAAGTGTCAGGCGGCAGATGCCGGTGGCTACTGCTTCGACGTGAGACCGTAGGTTTTCTTTGGTCCTGCCACAAGCCCCGTCCTTCGGACGGGGCTTTGTGCGTTATACTGCGGCGATGGTTGCTGTAGCGTTCGGCATCTTCGGACTCATTGTCGGTAGCTTTCTTAATGTCCTCATTATTCGGCACGGCGTCCGGTCGGTAAACGGCAGGAGCGGGTGTATGGCGTGCGGTAAGCAACTCGGGTGGTATGACATGATCCCCGTAGTTTCTTGGCTCATACTTCGAGGAAGATGCAGGGAATGCCGCGCTCGGATTTCGATTCAATATCCACTTGTTGAGGTAGCATTGGGTATATTATTTGCGACTATCGGTGGGGCTCCGATCGATATGTATGCAAAAATCGCTTACTGTGTCATAGCAGCCCTTTTCGTCGCGATTGCGGCGTACGACATACGGCACACTATCATTCCCGACCCATGGGCGTATACGCTCGCAGCACTCGCGCTGCTTACAGGAGCGTTTACAGTCGATCTGGATGGCTTTGTGCTCTTCCTCTTTGCGGGGCCGCTCGCGGCGCTCCCGCTTTTTCTCCTATGGTTCGTTTCTGGTGGACGATGGATGGGTCTCGGGGATTCAAAGCTCGCGCTCGGCATCGGCTGGTTGCTCGGAATCCCCCTCGGCGTTGCCTCAGTGTTTTTTGCTTTCATTCTCGGGGCCGTCATTTCGGTGGGAGTGCTGATCCCGCTGCCGCACATTGTACGGGTGCTCGGTAGATATGGGATAACTTCTTTGGATACACGGGGCGGGGGGTTTACAATGACCAGTGAGATTCCGTTTGGTCCATTTCTCATTGTTAGTTGCATACTATTATGGCTCTGCACACTTTATGGCGTCGATCCGCTCCTCGAAATAGGGCTTCTACCGCTCGCCGGAGAGTAGGGAATGAACGCGGCTTCTCGCTCGCAGAGCTCATCGTTGTAACGGCAATCATTGTAATCGTTAGTTCGGTCGTTCTCGCGGGCAATTTTCGATTTGGAGGTATTGTAAAATTAGAGAACTTCGCCTACGACGTGGCGCTTTCGATACGTCAGGCGCAGCTTTTTGGAATATCGGTCGCGCGTTCATCCTCAGACAACTTCTCGGCAGGTTTTGGCATTCGAGTAGACATGTCGAACGACACGCAGTTTCTCATGTTTGCAGATACATTTGCGACAAATGGCCGATACGATACCGATGGATGTCCGGGCGCGATCTCGTGCGAACTCGAGCAAACGACCACGATGACAGGCAACTATAGGATCAAAAAAGTGTGCGTTACCAACTTTTCCGGCATTGAGACGTGTTCCGACGTCTCGGGAAGCGCAATTTTCAACAACAAAATACTCGACATATTTTTCATTCGTCCCGAGCCAAACGCGTGGATCAGCGCGGGGATCGATCAGTGTGTCGGCGGCAGTGGCGTATGCTATATGGGCGCGAGGATCCAGTTGAAATCGCCGAGAGATGACCTCATGGACGTGGTTGTCGACTCAAGCGGGCAGATTTCCGTGCGGCACGCAAGCAGCTAATATGAAGCAAATTACTTCAGGAAAAAGAGGATTCACGTTGGTCGAGATGATCGTCGCTACCGCACTGTTCTCTGTGGTCATGCTCGTATCGGTAAGTACGCTCCTCGCGCTCATCCATGCGAACCGTAAGGCCCGCGCGATTGAATCTGTTATGAACAACCTCAACATCGCCCTCGATGGCATGGTTCGGTCGGCGCGCGAGGGCACAACCTTCCATGGTGCAAATGGTTCTGGGTGCGGTAGTACGTCTACATTTACAGAACCCGCGGATTGTCTGAGTGGCGGCAGCATGTTTGCATTTTCGCCGCGCGGCAGCGCGATCACGCCTCCGTGGATCTACAGTTACAACAGCGTCACCAAACGATTAGAAAAATCCACTTCCGGAAGTGTGGCTGGCATGGTTCCGATCACGGCTCCCGAGGTTACCATAGACTCGGTACAGTTTTTTGTGGTCGGCTCGACCCCGAGCGATACTCTACAGCCCAAAGTGATTGTCGTCGTAAAGGGAAGCGCGGGCGCGGAGGGCACGAGCGCTCGCACCACATTTCACATTCAGGCGACCGCGGTGCAACGCGTACTTGATCTATGAACAGGCACATTCTACAAACAGCTAACCACCAACTACCCAAAGGTTTTACTCTCATTGAGACGCTCGCTGCAATCACGCTTCTCTCTGTTGCTATCGTTGCACCGATGTCGCTTGCCTCGCGCAGTCTTTCAGCGTCGTACTATTCGCGGGATCAGGTGACGGCATATTACCTTGCCCAAGAGGCGATCGAATCGATTCGCAACATTCGAGACGGCAACGTCTTGCAGATAGTCCAGAGCTCGAATCCCGCTTCCATCAATCTCTTTCAGGACATTCCGCTCGACGTAAACTTCACCGTCGACGCGAGAAAAACCAATTCGATCACTGCCATTAACCAAAACTGCTCGCCCGCCTGCCCCGCGCTGCAAACGGACGGTACGCTCTACGGGTACAATGCCGGATGGACCGACACGCACTTCACGCGAACGGTGCGCGTAACGCAGATCAGCGGATCTCCCAACGAGCTGCGCGTCACCGTCACGGTTGCGTGGAAAACCGGAGCATTTCAGGAGCGCTCTTTTAGTATTGCTGAGAACATGTATCGATGGATACAAGATGGGACGTAGTCTATGAAACTTTTCAAACACACATCGAATATTCAGGGGAAATCGCGCTCTCGCGCTGGATTCACGCTTCTCCTTGCTGCGCTTATTGCCTCGAT
Source organism: uncultured Candidatus Saccharibacteria bacterium (assembly GCA_964437185.1). GTDB lineage: Bacteria > Patescibacteriota > Minisyncoccia > Phycocordibacterales > UBA2100 > UBA10103. The sequence goes on from CAYTFU010000013.1 coordinate 11,053, forward strand.
CGTCGTCTCGCTTGGTGCGTCGATTTTTCAAATAGCACGAAAGCAATTGCTGCTTTCAGGTACCGGACGCGATTCGCAATTCGCATTCTACGCGGCCGACACAATCGCCGAGTGCGCACTGTTTTGGGATTTTCGATTCGGGTATTTTGCCTCGACCACGCCTGCGGGGGTGAATCCGACGTGCGATGGGCAGAGTATCGCCATTGCCCCCACGGCGGATTTGCCCTACCCATTTACCCATGAGTCGCTTCCGATAAATCTTTTTGCTGACACAAATGGCGATGGATACTGCGCGATCGTAACTGTTACAAAAGTGGAAATCGCGGGCGCTGTGCGGACGACAATCCATGCAGACGGGTACAGTGTTGGCTGTTCTCAGCGAGGGACCTCGCCGCGAGCGCTTCAGCGCTCAATCGAACTCAACTACTAGTGTTCTTCGAGATGCTCTCTAAGGCCTCGTCCATTAATGAGTCGTTACCGTAATGGACGATGACTAAGGGGCCGTAACACTAATAACAGTCACAATATTAGTGAACGGCCCCTAAAAGCACTTTCTGGTATCATGGGCGGATGCACAAGGTGCCTGCGGAAGTAAAAGAGCGGTACGAAAAGTTGAAGGGATCAATTCACCGCTACCGGCGTCTCTACCATGTCTATGATAAGGAGGAAATATCGGCTGAGGCACTCGATTCTCTGAAACGCGAGCTCACCGAAATCGAGGAAGCATATCCCGCGCTCATTACTTCCGATTCTCCATCGCAGCGAGTAGCTGGAGCGCCACTGCCCGGGTTTAAGAAAGTTCGCCACAAAGTTGCTCAGTGGTCCTTTAACGATGCGTTTACAGAGGGGGACATTCGGGCGTTTGACCAGCGCGTCAAACGTTTCCTCCGACCAGACTTTGGAGAAGTGCGACCTACGTACGCATGCGAACTCAAAATCGACGGACTGAAGATCATTTTAGAATACGAAAAGGGAATTTTAAAAACAGCCGCAACCCGCGGAGATGGGGAAGTGGGCGAGGATGTCACGCACAATGTACGTACGATCGAATCGGTGCCCTTGCAGTTGGAGCGCCCCGTCGACGTCATAGTCGAAGGCGAAGTGTGGATGAGTGCGAAAAGTCTTGAAAATCTTAATGCCCTTCGACAAGCAGAGGGCGAAGCAAGCTTCGCAAATCCTCGCAATGCCGCTGCTGGCTCGATTCGCCAGCTTGATCCCGCAATAGCCGCCGCTCGAAAGCTCGACGTGTTCATCTACGATGTGGCAAGCACGTCAGAGAATTTTCCCGAGACGCAAATGGATGAGCTCGAGTACATGAAGAAGCTCGGATTTAAAGTGAACCCGCATCACGTATTCGCTCCGGATATTGAAGGCGCTATCGAATTTTGGAAATCGTGGAAAAAGAAGGGGAGGAAACAAGGTTACTGGGTCGATGGCATCGTGGTGAAAGTGAATGAGCGAAAGTACGAAAAAGTGCTCGGCTATACAGGCAAAGCGCCGCGATTTGCGATTGCTTTCAAATTTCCCGCCGAACAGGTGACGACCGTGATCGAAGACATTGTGTTTCAGGTCGGGCGCACAGGGGTAATCACGCCCGTCGCACACCTCAGGCCCGTTTCAGTTGCCGGTACGACGGTTTCTCGCGCGACGCTTCACAATGAGGATGAAATCAAACGGCTCGATGTGCGCATTGGCGACACCGTCGTGTTGCAAAAGGCGGGTGACGTGATTCCCGAGATCGTGGAAGTTGTGAAGGACCTTCGGCCCAAACACGCGAAACATTTTGTTTGGCCGCAGGTGATTTCTGAGTGTGGGGGCGACGGACGCATCGAACGTATTCCAGGGCAAGCAGCATGGCGCTGTGTCGACAAGACATCCTTTGCGGTGACGCGACGCGTATTTCACAACTTCGTCGGCAAACACGCCCTCGATATCGAGGGTCTTGGAAAGAAGACCGTCGATTTGTTGCTGGAAAACGCCCTCATCCAACACTTTGACGATATTTTCACTCTGACAGAAGGTGATGTCCTTCCACTCGAAGGGTTTGCCGAAGTCTCGGCAAAAAAACTGATTGAGGCGATACAAAAATCCCGCACCGTCGAGTTCTCGCGGCTTTTGGTGGGTCTTTCAATTCCGCATATTGGAGAGGAAACCGCACTACTTCTCGCGCAAGAGTTTCGTACGTTGGAGTCTCTAGCAGAAGCAAGTGAAGAAGATTTGCGTATTCTCGATGGGGTGGGCGACATTATGGCCAAAGCTGTGTACGAGTGGTTCCACGACAAACATAACCGTGCGCTTATCGCTCGGCTCGAAACGCTACTCACCATCACAGCCCCTCGACAAGCTCGGGGCGAAAAGCTACCGCTTTTCGGCAAGACGTACGTGCTCACCGGCACCCTCTCCTCGCTTTCACGCGATGACGCCAAAGCAAAGCTTCGCGCTCTCGGTGCCGACGTCGCGTCCTCCGTCTCCAAAAACACTACGGCAGTAATAGTAGGTGAAGAAGCGGGGTCAAAGCTCGATAGGGCGCGCGAGCTTGGCGTTTCCGTGTTGGACGAACCGCAGTTCTTAAAGTTGCTCATGCGCGCGTAACGATATGTCGGCCTCAGTCAGAATCATTTGCATGGGCGGTACGATCGATTCTTCTCCGGAGTATGACCCCGCTAAGAAGAGTATTTTTGACGGATCGTATATTTCGCAGGCTCTCGCACAGGCGAGACTTCGCGTTGATGTCGCCATTGAGCCGCTGATGCAAAAAGATTCTGCTGACCTAACAGCCAGTGATCGGCATATGCTGCTCACGGCGTGCGAACACGCATCGGAGAGCCAAATCATCGTGACTCACGGCACTGACACGCTAATCGAGACGGCACGTTATTTGGGTGAAAGGGGGGTTGGCGGGAAGACGGTTGTCCTCACAGGGTCCTTCGTGCCACTTTCTCAAAATGAATCCGACGGACCGTTCAACATAGGCTATGCGGTCGCGGCCGCCGATTTGGTTGGATCGGGTGTGTGGATTGCGATGGGGGGACGGGTGTTTAGCTGGGATAATGTTCGAAAAAATTTTGAGAACGCGAGATTTGAGAAAGAGCGAGAGGATTGAGTACGAGACGTGTTAGCATATTTTAGATGAGGAAGGAATTTAGAAAATGGCACGACAAAAAAGAGCGGATTGATGAACTGCCTCAGCGACCATTCTTCCATGATCGTGAAATATGGTTTTGTTACATTGGAGCAAATGTCGGCGTTGAGCAGAATGGAAGCGAGGAGGAATTCCTCAGGCCTGTTGTTATTTTGCGAAAATTTAATAACGAGAGTTTCTGGGCGATTCCGCTAACGAAGGCGAAAAAAACTGATCGCGTGCACTACTTTTCGTTCACATTTATGCCGGGCGTAATAAGTGCCGCGAATCTTTCTCAACTTCGACTTATTGATGCGAGACGCTTGAGCCGAAAGATCGGCGAAATTTCCGAGTCCGACTTTTCCGAACTAACGAAACGGCTCAAGGCATTGCTGCCATGAGCCGTTCCTTTCCTCTACCTTTGCAGGCAGAGTCGGGCCGAAGCCATAAGTAACGAGATTGTATACCTAGGTTCTTATTTGTCAATGAATTGTAAACAGCATAGTATGTCTTTATGAGTCAATCAAAGGTTGATGTGGCAGCGCTTGCGAAGCTTGCGCGCATTGAAGTGTCGGAAGCGGAGATCAAAAAGCTCGAAGGGGAGATTCCGGAAATTTTGGCATTTGTGGAAGTGATCCAAGGTGTTGAGACGGGGAAGGAGGCGGATGCGCCCGGGTTACGCAATGTTATGCGTGCGGATGAGAATCCGCATGAACCTGGTGAGTACACCGAAGCGCTTTTGAGCGCAGCTCCGGCGCGGAAGGGAAATTACGTGGCGGTGAAGCAGGTCATTTCTCGCAAGAAATCATGAACCTCGAAACGCTTAGTATTGCCGAGGCGAGACGCGCATTCAATGCAAAGGACTATTCGGCGCTCGACCTTACAGAAGCGTACCTCGCGCGCATTGCAAAAATGGACGGTGATATTCACGCGTATTTAGAAGTGTGGGCAGATTTGGCGCGCGCAGAGGCGCGCGCCGCAGATGCCCTTATCGCGCGGGGCGAAGCGCAGCCACTCACGGGAATTCCGATTGCAGTGAAGGATAATATTTTGATTGAGGGTCGCATTGCGAGCGCAGCCTCAAAAATGTTGGAAAAATATGTCGCATCGTACGATGCGACTGTAATCGCGAAGTTAAAGGCTCAGGGAGCTGTGTTTTTGGGTCGAACCAACATGGACGAATTCGCACTTGGTGGTTCGACAGAAAATTCAGCATTTGGACCCACCAAAAATCCTCATGACCTTGCGCGCGTGCCGGGCGGTACTTCCGGTGGCTCCGCCGCGGCAGTGGCCGCGTCTATGGCGCTCGTTGCGCTCGGAAGCGATACAGGCGGATCAATTCGTCAGCCTTCGGCATTTTGTGGGGTTGCGGGCATTAAGCCGACATACGGTGCCGTCTCACGCTTCGGCCTCATCGCTGCTGCGTCATCACTCGATCAAATCGGCGCCATTGGAAAGACGGTGGCGGACGCCGAAGCGCTCCTCGCCGCGATTCGAGGGCATGATGAGAATGATTCCACCTCGATTCCTGATACCCCACGGAGCACGAAAAAGCCAAAGACAATCGGTGTGCCGAGGGATTCACTTAAACAGGGGATTGATCCGGACGTCTTGAAGTCGTTTGAACAAACACTCGCGTCTCTCAAGGCGAATGGATACACAGTCGTCGATATTGAATTGCCGACGCTTGCCTACGCGCTCGCCGTTTACTACATCATCAACCCAGCCGAAGTGTCGACCAATCTCGCGCGCTTTGACGGCATCCGATACGGTCTTTCCGTCGACGCTGATACAAGTATTGGAGTGTACGAAAAGAGCAGGGCGGCGGGTTTTGGTCCAGAGACGCGTCGGCGAGTGCTCCTTGGCACCTTTGTGCTCTCGTCGGGTTACGCCGACGCCTACTATCGCAAAGCTCGTGCTGTGAGAGAAGTAATTCGCAGAGATTTTGCGAGGGTATTTGAATCGGTCGACGCGATCGCGCTGCCCACGAGTCCCGTGCCTGCATGGAAATTTGGAGAAAAGTCCGATCCACTCGCCATGTATGCGGCAGATATTTTCACGGTTCCCATCAATCTCGCAGGCGTTCCGGCGATCTCCGTGCCATCGAGCGCCATCAAGCGTGATGGCAACGCGCTGCCTGTAGGATTCCAGCTTATTTCTGCATGGGGTGGGGAAGAAACGTTGTTTAAACTAGCCGAAGACGTTGAAAAACGAACGGTATAGTCGTTGCCTTTTTTAGCGCGCGCTTACTCGTACGTGAGGACAAGTCCGCACCGCTCTCGCTTCGCTAGGCTATAATTCAGGGCATGGACCCATCGTTTTCTGACCCGGGAAATCCAGTCGGGGGAGCGCTCTACTTTTTGAGCGAGCTTTCGTTTAAGTGGGTGCCAGGTGTAATCACAAGCATCTATGGCGAGAGTGCATTCAACGGCCCCAATCCAGTAACGACGATCATCACAACCCCCGTCTCAGCGCCGCAGGTATTTGAGTATCTTCAAATGGCTTCTACTCCCGGTGCGTACGACACGCTCTTTCAGCGGTGGGGTGAGTTCGTCGCGCTCTCGTTTCTCGTTTCTATTTGCGCTGCCGCCATCGTTACGTATTGTTGTGTGCGCGTATTCCAGATTCGCCAAGTGGAACGACATCGGTTTGCGGCGGCACAGCGATCCGTCGCCGCTCACGACACTCCGAAGACACAATTGCGCTGGAGCCGGATTCTTCAACAGTCCGAAGGAGAGGATCAGAAGGCGGCGCGACTCGCGATTCTTGAAGCCGACATCATGCTCAACGAACTCCTCGATGTGCTCGGATACAAGGGTGAGACGATGGCAGATAAAATGCGGCAGGTCGATCGCGCCAATTTCAATACGATTGACCTCGCATGGGAGGCGCACAAGATTCGCAATCGGATAGCGCATGATGGCGACGCGCATGAGATGAGTAGTCGAGAAATTCGACGCGTGATCGATCTCTACGAGCGCGTTTTGAAAGAATTTCATTTCGTATAATATTTCGCCGCTTTGCGACGACATGTTTTTGTAGTATATTTTCGATAGCGGGGTGGAGCAGTAGTAGCTCGTGAGGCTCATAACCTCAAGGTCGTGGGTGCAATTCCCACCCCCGCAACAAGCCAAAACCAAAGCGCCCATACGGGCGTTTTCGTTTTGTGCTTTTGCGTGGGGAGCAGAGTGCCTGCGCACTCTGCGTTGGGAATTGCAGCCCGGAGCGATGTTTTTGTTTGAGCGAAGCGAAAGGCAAAAACCGCGAGGGCGGGCTGGGCGATTTTTCTGTCAGGAAAAATACGACTAGCCTATCCCACCCCCGCTCTCGGATCGAGAGGGCGCGGTGATCTATGGTTACGAAAGGGTATGGGGTTTACAATGCCGCTATGACTCAAGCCGAAGCGCTCGCAATCTTGAAGACGGGGGCGAATGTATTTCTTACGGGCGAACCTGGCAGCGGTAAGACGCACACAATCAATCAATTTGTGTTGTACCTTCGCTCGTGTGGAATCGAGCCTTCAATTACCGCATCGACCGGTATTGCAGCGACGCACATCGGTGGCCTCACGATTCATTCGTGGAGTGGCATAGGGGTGCGGCGCGACCTCACCGCATACGACATTGATCGCATATCGCAAAATCGGAATGTGGTGCGTCGCATAGAGAATGCACGGATTCTCATCATCGACGAAGTATCGATGCTCTCAGCGCGAACGCTCTCCATGGTCGAGGCGGTATGTCGCGAGATCCGCCGAAACCAGCAGGCGTTTGGCGAGCTTCAGGTCGTACTGGTAGGAGATTTTTTCCAACTGCCGCCCGTCTCGCGTCGAGAAGATGATGCGCACAGCACACTCACTGAGAATTCCGCGCAAGAAGAATTTGCCTTCCGATCTCGCGCCTGGGAGTCGCTCAATCCGCTCATTTGTTACCTCTCCGAACAGCATCGTCAGGAGGATGGCGTATTTCTCGAATTTCTTTCTGCATTTCGTCGCGCGACAATAGAGGAATCACACAAACAACTGTTGCGCACGCGCTACTCCCCAAAGCCGAAGGAAGGCATCACCCAGCTCTACAGTCGTAATACCAATGTCGATGCGATCAATGGCGCGGAACTCTCGAAGCTTTCGGGTGCGGTGAAAACGTTTGCGATGGATAGCAACGGGCCTGAGAAGTTGGTGACAGCACTGAAGCGGGGGTGTCTTTCGCCCGAAACGCTCTCACTCAAAATCGGAGCTCGCGTGATGTTTACGAGAAATGACGTTACGAATCACCGGTATGTGAACGGTACGCTTGGCGTTGTTACTGGGTTTGCTGATGTGGCGAGCTCGCCGCACGCCGAAACAGGGCACCCAATAGTAACGACGAATACTGGAAAAGTGGTCTACGCAGAGCCGGATGAATGGCGAATCGAAGACGGAGGGCGAGTGCTTGCGCGAATTACTCAGATACCGCTCCGTCTCGCATGGGCAATGACGGTGCATAAGAGTCAGGGGATGTCACTCGATGCGGCACACATGGACCTTTCGGATACGTTTGAATACGGACAAGGCTATGTCGCGCTCTCTCGCGTACGGACGCTCGCCGGGCTTTCGCTTGCAGGTTTGAATCAACGCGCGCTCGAAGTGCATCCGGAGATACTTGCGAAAGACGCCGATTTCCGCACGAAGTCCGAGAGCGCTCGTGAGAAGTTTACGTCGATCGACGCGAAAGAGCTTGCGGCGATGCACTCAAATTTTATCCGCGCATGCGGCGGCAAGCCGGGCGCGCATCGCATCGCAGGGCATTCAAAGCCGAAAGCATCCACATACGAGGCGACGAGGGATCTCGTTTTGGAAAAATTGCCGCTGAAAGATATCGTGAGGCGGCGCGGGTTCACGCTCGGGACCATCATTGATCACTTGGAGAAACTTGCAGATCGCAGGCTCATAGATCCAGCTCGCGATCTCGCGTATATCGATCGGGATCCGAATAGATTTAAGGAGATAAAAAAAGCACTTGAGGCAGTCTACAAAAAAGAGAAACAAATGCCTCTTTCTCCCGCCCGCGCTCTCCTTGGGGAAGGGTACAGCTACGAGGAGTTGCGCCTCGCACGGTTGTTTATCGCTGGTCAGCCAGGCTCAGATCCACAAAAAGACAAATAGAGCAGGACGCGACGCTGCGCTCGTCACCACATGTTCATGGCGGCGAGGGCGACTTCGGCAAGGGAGAGAAAAACGACCACAACGAGTGCGAGCAGAAATTCCTTCCATGCAAAAATGATGAAGAGCTGCCCCGCTGCATACACGAGGTAGAGCATCGCGATGACCCAGAGGACAGAGTTGATCGTAAGAACGATATGCCACATGTCTAAAAGGGTAGCATGAATATTTTTATTGTGGAGTGACAAAAAATCAGTACTATGGAGGGCATTGCCGACGTAGCTCAGTGGCAGAGCAAGCCTTTCATAAGGGCTGGGCCGCAGGTTC
>CAYTFU010000014.1:0-15275 GCA_964437185.1 uncultured Candidatus Saccharibacteria bacterium
TCTTCTCTATTTCTTGGGTTTCGGCGAGCCGCTGCACCTCGCGATCCACGATTTGTTTGAGCTGCTCTGTTACGTACAACCCGAGGTCACGGTACTGCCCGAGGTCGACTTTCGACACTTTCATTTCCCCGCCGCGCTCTACGTCTTGCCATACAGCATCTTCAAGGCCAACCGTGAAAAACGTATATGAGACGTAGTAATATTCCTCATCCTCGGAAACATTCGTAATTTCAATTCTCGGAGAGTATGCGGCAAGATTTTTGCTCGCGATGTATGTGTTATCAATCGAAACGACGGACTGATTTTCGGAATAGATCGCCTGCGGGTTACTCGCCGCGAATGCGCCTCCGGCGCCCAAAAGCATGATTGAAAATGCGATAGGAATCGCGTTGTGGTACTGAAGAAAATGCGACAGCGTCATCCTCACAATTATATCCCAGATTTTGGGGGTGGATTCTCAAGTGTCGATAAGAGATCAACGGCGTCTTTATAGTCCTGTTTGAGGCGGAGAGCTTCGCGCAGATGGGATTTTGCCTCCTCCAATCGCCCGAGGCCTGCAGCGAGGATGGCGTGCAGATACAGCGGCTCGGGACGCATCGGGGCATGCTGGCGTGCCTGAGAAATCGCAGCAAGTGCGCTCGTCTCGACGTCAGGAAATCCATATGGCACCAGGCGCACGTAGAGCGATGCGAGAAACATCCACCGCTCCGCATCCCGAGGCGATACCTCTGTAGCAGCGCGGGCAAGATCGAACGCGGAAATCGCCCGAGCATGGAGTGACGCTACATCTGGATCACCCGCTCCTTCTGTCAAGCGAAATTTCGCAAACGCCTCTTCAATCATGCCGAGAGCAGCATCTTGTTGATACGCGGGAATCCCCCATGCCTGCGCCGCTTTCTCTAAGAGATCGCTCCCTGCGCTCATGTCACCTGCGTTGAACGCGCGAACTCCGCGCGCATGATACACGTGCGCGGAAAATTGGTGTGATGCTATCGAAAACACAGATATCGTAATAGCGACCACGATCGCTCCGCCACACAAGCGAACCAGCCACGATGATCCCGCAGCGCGATATTCCCCTGCCGCAATCAGACGCGCCGCGCTGCCGAAAATCACGCCGCCGATCAAAAAGATCGACACGTCTCGCGGGGCAAAAAGCACGACCCCCATCACGTAGATGGCGGCGAAAAAAAGTACCTGGAGCGTGTCTCTCCGCGCGGTGAATGATGCAGCGCCATGGGGGGAATGCATTTTTACGACAGCGAGCGCGAGCATGAAAAGAACTCCCAAAATAAATGTGGCCAAACCGAGCGCGCCGAGCGTTATCAAAATGTCAGTCGCGGCACTGTAAGAACTTTGCACAGGCGTATTCCACAAAGAACCCGCGTTGAAAGAAAACGGGCGGTGCTGTTCCCATGCCTGCGAGAGAGAATTGGGGCCGCTTCCAACCAAGGCATTTGAAAAGCCCTCCGACATCGATGAGACTGCGATAAGCTGCGTTGCAAAAAAGGAGGGGCGCAGCTCTGAAGGAAGCTCGAGTGGTTGTGCGCGTGCTCCCGCAAAACTGAGAGCAATAATTGCGACTGCGGCACCCGTACTCGTCGCAAATGCCCATGCGGATCGGTTATCGATGCGAAAGACGAATGTATAGAGCGCTACAAGTAGCAGTACGCAAGCGGCAATATATGCGACGGGCGGATAGAAAAAGAGAGCGAGGCCGGCGAGATATACAATGGCCAACAGTGCATACGCTACTCGTACACCGCCCGTACTCTGACCACACAAAAGCACGGAGCACAAAAGAGACAAACCGATGAGCGAAGAAAGATGCGGCCACACTCCCGCTACGGTAGAGCCAGCAAGCAGCTCGGGATTCCACAAGGAAAGAGCGGCTGAGGAAAAGAGAGCGAGCGCGGTCGCACCCATGACCACGTGGAGAAAAAAAATCGGCGAGCGGGGGAATGAGAGACCGCCGACGACAGCGAGCGCAAAAAGCACGAGCGATCCGACCGTAGTCATCTCAAATCCAGCACCCCACAATGCCACGCGACCCCCACCGACAAGAAAGGCCGACACACAGCCGATCAATAGAAAGGACGCCGCGAACGCGAGGACGGGAGATCGGGGGATACGCACGGCGTATTTTGAAGAAACAAGTAGTACGATTCCAGCGATAAGAGCCGCGAACGCCATCGCACCCGCAGCAAAAATACCTTTCAAAAGATCAGTATCGAGAGATGGAATCCATGCAATGGGAAGAAGCGCGAGCGCTAACACATAGAAAAAGGAAAAGGTGTTGAGCGGAAAACGGAATCCCGAGCGATCCTCTGGCGCCATATTGTGATGAGTATACCCCGCAGGAGGCTTCCGCGGCGCGATCGCCCTGCATCCGGTATACTGAATTGCATGGAGTTTCCAACGCGCATCTTCATCGCGCTGCTCATTGGTGGTGCCGCAGGTATAGCATCGGGCTATGGGATTTCCTACGCGCTCGTGCCGCCAAACAGTGTACGCGTGCTCAACACTCCCTCGGCGATACCGACCGACGAACCGAAATACGCCCGGATGAGCGGAATCATCAAAGACATGGATCTAAAGAATAAGCGTATCGTTCTCGATGCGGCGAGCCCATACTCACGTGGCGAACACCTTGTGATGCATATACTTTTTGACGACCGATCTCGGATCGGATTCTCCGACGAGGCAAACGCATCGCGACCCGAATTACTCAAGACGGGAATGCGCGTAAATGTGCTCGTCCGCCGGGAGAGTGGCGACCTCCGCGCAGAGGGTATTCTTATTACCAGAAACTTCGAAATATAGTTGGCATGATGCAACGAGACACGCAAACATATATCTACATCGCCCTCGTCGGAGCGTTGGCGATCGCGCTCTGCTATGTCACGCTCACAGCGAGTGCCGCGCAAAGAAAGTCCCTCACCCAAATCCAAGCACAGCGCGGCGCCTTCTCGGTGGCATCAATTTTGAGCTACGGCACCGTAGAGTCCATAGACCTACAAAATCGCACGGTCACCGCCCGTTTCTTGAGTCCGTTTTCCCCCTATGAGACGCGTGTGCTCAAATTTCGCGTAACGGAAAATGCGCTCATTGCGCAACAAAATTTATTGGGAAAAGATGGTGAGTACAGCAGCCTCACGAAGCGGACGCCCGCGACACTTTCGCAGGTCACGGAAGGAACGCGAATTGCCGCGCTTATATGGGGATCGGGCACCAAGATAGAATCAGGCTTGTTGCTCTTCGGTAACCCGCTCTAAGTGATACCATATGCGATTCATGAAAACTGTCGGGGACGGATCACGTAACCTGCGCGCAATCATTGAGGCTATTCCACTCGACCTGTCTTCCCTACCTTGCCGCATCGTACCATCCTCCTTCAATCCCGACGATCCTGACCTACGAGCGCTTCCGATTCCACTCTCATGGCACTGGACTTCGTGCGAGAGAATGCTTGCACATTTTCAAGCGGAACTTGTGATGATATTACTCCCCCTTTTCTGGCAGCTGACTGCACCGCTCCAAGCGGCAATCCGGAGCGCCGGGGCTGCCGCCTACATCGGCGACCCCGAAAATATGCCGGTCAATGAGGCAGCGGTACGTGCGGGCTTCGATACCGTAGTCATTTCCGCGTCCGATGCACCTCGCTTTGCGGCGTATCTCACGCGCGAACAAGCGCCCTTTCCGACCTCTTGGCTCGTGATTCACCTCCCCGATGCCACGACGTGGGACATCCCGCAACCGCTACTTAAAAGCGCGTGCAATATCGCACAAGAAGTTCATTTGTTTCCCGGCTTTCCTCTCCTTCATCAGTCGCCCGAATTGTCTGACGGCCAAACACCGCGATTCCTTCTTTCGGATGACCTTGAGTGGGAGATAACAGAAACAGCCACATATATTACGACACCATCCGATCATCCAATCCCGTTTCGTCATACTCGTATTCCAATATTTCTTAGCATCGTGGGAGAGGAGCAAGGAAAACCGATCGTCGAAAAACGCGTATGAGAGATTTCGATTCTTTGCAGCATTTAATTGCAGAATATACCTCATCAGGTAAAAACCCGTTCTACCGTGATCTGTATGATGTTCCGGATTCTGAGCATTCACTCCACATCAAAGACTGGAGCGCGTGGCGATCATTACCCTTCTTGACTAAGGATGCGCTTGCACGAGTCCCGCTCAAGCAACGATTGTTTTCGGACGTGTCGAATGTCGATCACATTCGATCCTCGGGTGGGACGAGCGGCAAGCCGCCGGTATTTAGTCCGCGCATGAACACAACCGATATGGACCATCGAGCGCTCTACCACTCTTTCGAGGGCGGATGCCTTGCTCTTACTCCCGTAGGCTCTCCCTTATGGCATGAACAATGGCAAGCGTCACTTGGTCACACGCCGCGCGTGGTCGTGTTTGATCCCAGAAACATTCGAGCATCCCTCATCTTCGCGCGCGCTGCCAGAGTTACTTTCATTTCCTTATTCATCCACCACGTCATGCTTCTCGCCGAACCGATGCGGCAGGATGGAATCGCCAACCTCATCCGATGCATAGAATTGAACGGTGAATCATGCAGCAAAGCGACCTTTATGTACTTGAGAGAAGTATTTCCAAATGCGACATTCATTTCGACGTACGGACTGAGTGAGATGTCACTTCCTGTATTTCCCTGCCGTCCAATCAGAGACGAGGTGCCGCGAGACGTCTACCACAGTAACGACATCAGCTTTCTCGAATTAATCGACTTCTCCGGTCGGCACTTAGAACCAACCCCCGGCACCGAAGGAGAGCTCGTCGTCACCATCTGTAATCGCGGGCAGAGCGTTTTTCCGGTCTTTCGCTATCGAACAGGCGATATTGTGCGCGTGGTCGGCGAACCCTGTGAACATCGTACGTGGGGATTTACCGTACTCGGGCGAAAAGACGCCGATTTTATTCGGATACCGGGCGGAATGCTTCGTCTCGACGAAACGCGCCGCGTCCTCGGAACACTCAAAATGCACGTGACGGATCGTTTTGAATTGCATTGCTCGGAGCGCGCAACTGCCGACGGACTGAAAATCGAAACTCTTCTTCACATTGATTCCATAAAAGGGGTAAAAATAAACCTCGCTCATATAGCGGATATGATCTCTCAGTCACTGCGTGTCGGACCCACAATGACCTACGCAGACGGCGTGGCTCGAGGACTATACTTTCCTCTCGTCTGCGAGAAATTCGAAGGCGTGCGAGATCCCCTACGCAAGACTCAATGCCTATTCTTCCACTCGGCGTGACGAGGTGGACAAATAGAGTAGAGAAATTATAGTGTAATGATACACTCGCCTTATGGTAGAGACAATCACAAAAATCTCCCGCGCGTCCGTCTTGACTCTGGTCGGCGCTGTGGCTGGCGTCATAGGTGTTCAATTGTGGCATTCGAAATCGACAACCGCCTCGGAGCATCTCGCTACGTCGCAAGATCTTGAAAAAACGGATAAGATTGCTTGCCTTAACGAAACTCAAGAAGGGGCAACGGATAAGATTTATTTTGTAAGTTGTGGGGGATTCTTCTAGTACGGTACACGCGCTCTTATACTTCAATAGACATACTCGTGACCGCGCTTTAAAATTCGCGCGCATGCCCCTCCTCGCCGAATTCCCCACGTCATGATGAAAGATCAAATTACTATCGTGGTGCTGGGCGCCGTGCTTTGCGTCTCACTAATTGCTGTAGCCACTTTTGCGTTTGCACGAGCCAACGAACGAGAGCGCGACGCAATTCCTTTTTTTTCTCTCGCGCTTCGAGCGGCATACGTGACCGAAATAGTGGTTGTAAAAAACGACCGCTATCTCGTAGATCGCGGCGTGATTCGTACCGACGCGCACCTTTCGCAGCACCAAACGTTCCAAATCTTGAACACGGCCTATGCACTCGCACTAACCCGAAGAAATCCTATTTTGGGAATTGAAGGTACGGATCCAGACGCTTTAGCGCGGGCCGTCGAAAAACTCGAAGAGGCCGCCAGAATGCTCGCAGCGGCACAGAAGAGCAAGGAGGATAGGGAGAAAATCTCTACCCTCTATCCCATTCGTTTTTTATACTCGCTCGCGACGCTTGAGAAAGCGCGGAAGCAATTCCTCGCGAGTGGATCGAGCGCAGAATACGCACTTTACGCACGCATACTTCAGAAGACGATACGCGTTGGATCGCACGACATCGAGGCATTCCAGAGAGACTTCTACGACGTGATCGGCACGAGTTCGCCACGATTCCCCATGTTCGGCGGAATGATCTCGGGAAGAGCCATGTCATCGACGATCGACGGTATTCGGTCGGATTTTCAAACGTTTCCCAAACTTCAAGGCACGAGAGACCAGTGCCTCATGGGCAATGTAACGGCTTGTGGCACAAACGATTTTGCACTTTCAATTATTGCGCGCCCTGATGATGGGTCACCGCCGCCACTCGCGGCCGAGACAACGAGTTTGTTGCGAGCGGCCCATCGATACGAGGGTGGCGAGAGCACGGTTATACTCGAACAAAGTACTTGTCTTGCCGAATTACTTGGACCGTACGCCTTTTGGCTCCGTACCGATGCCGAATCTCCTATTGGATCCGCAAATTTTGTGAATGACCTCTACTTTATACCTACCTCACGCGCGCGGTACGCAAAAAGCGCCAACACTCTCTCCTATCTCGCATCGTTGGGCATCTCATACTCACTCGTCAATCCGATGACATTTTATCTCTGCCCTGGGGTCGCTTGGGATTTTGCCGCGATGCAAGCCACGATCGCCACGCACGAGCTCGCAAAGTCTGTGGCGGACCACTCTCTCGGGCAGGCCGCCGAGACGCAAAACGTCTACGCGGAATCGAAGGCACGCGCCTTTTTGCAAGAAGCCATCAGCGCCGTGAAAGACGGGTCATCTCCCCTGTCGATGAACGACCAACATCTCGTCGAATCTCTGACTCTCATGTTTGATCGAGGAATCGCGCTCGATCCCCTTGTACTGCGTATCGCAACCATAACTCGAGGAAGTGTGCATCTCGCGGAGGCAGGTATTCCCTTCGATATCACAGCCCGAAAGCTCTTTTTGTCACACAGCGCGCTTCCGTCGCTGTTCGCAATGCAAAGACACCAAACTACCGATAATGAACGATCGATATACGAAAATGACGGCAATACTCTTTCACTTCTTCTTTCTGAACGCGCTCGTTACTCCGATCTACGCGAGACAATTCCCGCCGAGAAATTGCGAAATGACATCAGTGCCTTCATCGATTTTGAGAAAGAGGGCCAGAGTCCGGATTAGGGCTGCACCCAACGTCCCCGCAGAAGAAAGAAGGTCGCGGCTGCCCCACTTGCCGCGCTCACCAAAGCGACAATCGCGAGAAGGAGAGGTAGAGGCAAGTACCCGTCACTTTGCGTACGACCCTCGACATCGAACGGAAAAGAGGCGGCCGCGATTTCATCTCCACTTTCTGTGCGAAAACTAGCCTCAAGAACGTACGGGCCATCATCCCCAAAAGTGTACAGAAGCGTCGTCGGGCCTATCGCCTGGCGAGACACTCCCACAGCCAGCGCCGTGGCATGATCGCGGATTACCTTCACCCACACATAGTCATACTTCTTGTCGCCTCCAGACTTTGCATCCTTCAGAGCAAAATCGAATCGTGTCGACTGACCTTCGACGAATTCCCCGTCATACCCCACGTCAATCGTCAAATTTCCCAATACTTTCTCCCACGAAGCCCCTGTCCCGTGCGCGAGCGCTACCTGCCCAAACGTGAGCGCGGCTACAAACAGTGCGCCGACGGTTAATGTGCGTATCATCTGAATATAGTGCCCTAATCTCATCGCTTCGCCAAGTGTGATCAAGCTCCATCAGTGCTCAATCGAGCACCAAT
This sequence comes from uncultured Candidatus Saccharibacteria bacterium, assembly GCA_964437185.1. GTDB lineage: Bacteria > Patescibacteriota > Minisyncoccia > Phycocordibacterales > UBA2100 > UBA10103. The sequence continues at coordinate 7,907 of CAYTFU010000014.1, forward strand.
ATCGAAGCACTCTTGTCTTTTGTGACTCGGCAGAGCTCGGCAGAATTGCGTACGCTCTTTCGTATCTGATCCGAAAATGAATGGCGCCTGACTAATCAACCAATCTACGCACGCGGCTGCAACTTGAGGGGAAGCTCTCTCGCACAGCGCGAGAGCGCCCCCTGCATTTCCTCGATCCTCTTCAAATACCGATTGCGCAAGAACGGAGTAGCACATTTCCAGCCGCTCGGGCGGGCTATTGTCGCACGCGCCTACGGCGCGATCCTGATCCCCCAATGCCAATCTTCCTACAATAGTAAATGCCGACCGATAGCAGAGATCTTCCAACCGAGCATCGGGTTGCCCCGAGCAAAACGCCGCGATACCGGTGCCTCGTCTGATTTCTCGTGCGAAAAAGGGCCAACTTTCGCGCAAACATGCGCCTACGTACTCTGAGTCGCCGAATGACGCACAAAACGATCGGACGGTCTCCCGCGTCGGCTTCACGGTCATTTGTTCTATAAGCAAAAAGTCATCAGGCTCAAGCGGCTGATATATCTGCATAAAAACTCCTTCAATGCACACCCTCCGAAAATCATCTGGCACTGTTTGCTCGCATATCGTAAGTGCGCGGCGAATATCCGCGTTGGTTATGAAAACGTACAAATGACCGATCCCGTGATAACAAATAGCGCGATCGAGATCGCTCGGGCTCCATCCCTCCCGAGGAGAGCACGCTCGGGCAAAGTCGGGGATTAATTTTTCAGTCGTCGAGGCATCGAGAACCTCCGCCCGAAAACGCCCCCCGATTACGCCGTGAATAAATCCGTTGGAGCAGAGCCCATCGGATGGGTTCAGGGCGATTGCATCCGTCCAACGCGCGGGATCTTCCGCCACCACGCGCTCTCCGAGCTTGTGAGCGAGCACGTGACAAAATTGGTACGAGGGATCAATCGCACGAATTTCTCGAATAATGCCGAAAAGCGTCGCGACATCAAATTCTGGATACAGTGGTGGAACCTCACGTTCGTAACAATCCGATGGTTCACCGCTCAATTTCTCGCACGCGACAGCAATTCGTCGCGCTATTGCCCCTTCGCTCCGCGCATCGTAGACATTCTCCCAAAGAGCCAAACCACCGATCAGCACGAGCAGGGCGAGTATCCCGATAGTGAGGGCTGCGAAGCGCGATATCGAAATCATATGTGCAGAAAAGGCTCTCGGTGTAGAATGGCGGCCATGGTACGCCCCATCATACTCCTTCTGGCGATTCTCAACATTACCTTCGTCATTTTGATCCTTCGGGAGGCACCATTATTCGACACTCGAGAAGCGGTGTACGAAAGAATGGTCGAGGAAGCGTGTCCATCAAAGAATGACCACCGAGTCTGCGTAGAAAATCTGCTCGTCAAAACCATCGCGGAAAACGGGCTGTCTGAGGGATTTCAAATGCTGAGGGCACACTACCTTGCGAATGTGAAGTTTAGGTCAGGTTGTCATCCAGCAGCCCTCAATGCGGGCACCGCCCTCGGAAAAACGCAGCGCGATTATTTGAAGTTCTCGTATTCGCCCGAAAGCACATGGTGTAACTTCGGATTCTATCAAGGATACCCTGAGGGCCTTCTCATCTCTGGCGCGAGCATCGGATATGCGCGAAAATTTTGTGAATATGTGGGAGTGAAGCTTGGCGAAGAGGTGCCTGCGGCGCGCGCCGAATGCTTCCGCGGCATCGGCCGCGCGCTTCCGTTTCTTAAGAAAGAACTTTGGGGAGATGCGACGCGTATGGCGTCATACGCGACCGAAACGTGCGAAGCAATTGCCCCCGAAGGCGATCCATACCAATACTGCATTTTAGGTGTTTTCAATCACATCGCGAGAAAAAAGATGGCTCAAGAATACGGACTTTCCGTAAACACCCGCAACCCTTTCGAACTCTGCGATGATCAACCTAAAAATCTTGAGAAGGAATGCCGCGCGGGCATGCAATGGGCTGCTTTTTCTTTGGTGACTTCATCTGGTGATTTTGCAGCTCGACTTCAGGACGCACTAAGCATATTCGATACCGCACCTACCTCTTCCGTCTTCGATGTAATATGGACTCTCGGATACGAAGAGGGTCGAGGAGTCGTGGCGGGGAACGATACCGACGAGAACGCCGTGCGCGCGTGCGCGATTCTTCCAGCAGATCTCCAAACCCGTTGCATACAGGGAATTGTCATAGGCCTCGTAAAACATGGCATCCCCGACAAGCAGCATGAACACGTCAACGAATTTTGCGCAAAGGCGATCGCGACTATGCACGCGCTCAAAAAAGAGGATTGTTCCGGGCCAGCTATTCGTTTCCTCCGTGGCTTGCGCTCTCCAATGAAGTTTGAAAAAGTCTGCGATGAATTCGATGGCCGGCTCGGTGTTACATGCGAGTGACAAAAGAGGCCGAAAAAAGTCTGATCCGATTATAATATTGTATACGTCTTGCTCGCGCACGAATCTCTCCAGGGAGAGGGCATTCCGCTGCACAGTTCTTTTAATTGAGGCGAGTCGGGAGAAAACCCATTATGAGCAAAGATTGCCAATTCCGTCCAGCATGAGTCCTTGAATTCTTCCGGCGCGTCTCGGCAGACTGAAAGCGACCGCGAGACGTTTCTCCAATCTGCCCAGATCAATTTAACTGCCGTACGTGCCCAGCAAATACGCTGCAAACCCTGATCGGAGAGATCGTTGCAAAATTTCTTTACTGTCGGAATATCGTAATGAAGCTCTTCGATGACCGGAAACATGAGTCCGATCGCGCAATATTCCACCTCCTCACGATTCCCAAGCTGCTTGCACAGAGCCTCGAAGCCGTCCGGGGTGCTCGCGCTCCCCGGTATCGCCGCCCAACTTTCTTTCACGCACGCGCTGTGCGCATCGCCGCCAAATTGCGCGCAAAAAGATTTTGTCTGTTTGGCCTCATCCTCAATCGCATAGATCAAGGCCTTATCCTCATCTTCGAGGGGCTGATAGAGCTGCATAAATACCCCTTCATAACACGACTGACGCAAATCGCGATCGGCCAATGATTTGATCTCGTCACACGCCGCGATCGACTTTTTGACATTTGCGTCGGTTACAAAGAGGAGCAGATGTCCGACGCCGTGCACGCAACTCGATTGTTGCAATTTGATCGGATTCCATCCGTCGCGAGAATCGCAGACGCCGGCGAGCATGTCCACTATAGTAGAAATCGGCGCATCCGGGAAAGAGCTCTCCCGAAACCGCTCCTGGAATGCACCGTGTATAGCACCGTTGCCGCATATGCCGACGGGTGAGCGCGCTACCACGCCCTTCCATCGTGAAGGATCTCGTTGCACTTCTTTGGCAGTGATAAAGTGCGCGAGCACATGACAGGACTGGTATTCCACATCCACGGATTGCACGGCCGCAACGATCTCAAATACCCGCTCCATCGGAAGACCCTTGTCCATGAGGCGCGGGATATTTTTTTCGTAGCACAATTCTTTTTGCTTTTCCCCGCGGACGCCCGCGCACGTATCCACCTCGCGCTGAGCAAGTGCCTGGTTGCTGCGAATCTGGAGGGGCCACAGATCCGGCATTGCAAAGAGAGACGCGACGAACGCCGCGAGGATCGCAGCGCTGAAAAAATAATTCCTCTTCCTCATAACGTGCATATGGACGTATGGTATTGCAGCGGTACTGCCTCGCAAATGCGCTCAATTGTGCGTTTGTCATTATAAAACCCCGCATGCTTGAGCAAGGATTCGTAGCAAAGTCCGCTAAGATCCTCTGGAAACTTCTCCGCCCCGCACAGTTGCAATACCTCTTTGTATTGCTGGCCTGGTGAACCAAACTCAAAGATACCTCCCACAAATCCGCTCACACAACTCTCCCGAAGCGAAAAGATAGGCAACAGACACACCGCTACATCTTCCGGAGGCAAAGTCGTATGCTTTCTTTTCAGCACTTGAATGTAAAAAGAGACCGCCTCATGAAGCGCGGATGAGCGATACCGTACATCCCGTATGGGATTTGAGAACGCGACAATCGTGCGCAGGTCATTGCCTGCGAGCGCTGCAGCCTGCGTATTCATTTGGTTGTAGCACATTTCCTTCTCAATAGGGTTAAAACTCTCGTCGTTACACAACGTATACGGATTTGTACCCGCATCGAGCTTGTATTTGGGATCGGGATACATATTTCCAAGCGCGTTGAATACACCGGAGGCGCAGCGACGATGCCACGATTCGTTGCCCTGCGTTACCTTCGCGCACAGCGCGAGCCCCGGCTTCACGAGCGCTATCGGATCGCCCCACACCCGCGGATCGGTGCCGTCTGTAACCCCATGCCCGATGCCGTGGTAGCACGAACCCTCTGCAAATTCCGGTGGTGGTGGATGCGATACGCTTCTCCCCACAAAACTGCAAAAATCGCGCGCCTCCTGCAAGTCATTCGTATCGGCGAAAAGGGCCTCCATAAAGCCGTGATAAAAACCGTACCCGCAGTAGTGGGCGTTGGGGGAGAGATCAATATGGCCGGTCTTTTGGAACAGCGCGTACGCGGTCTTACCAATCTCGTGCGTTTCGGCATGGCACGTGCCGGCAAAATTCTGATCCGCATTGTAAATATCGGCCAAGACATCGAACGCAGCTGGAATACCGCGCTGATCGAGCACTTCAGTAAGTCGATCCGTATAGCAGAGCGCAGTGTTTCCAACCTCGTCGCACTCCGCAATGATACGCTCCGACGAATACCGCTGCGCATCCACCCACAACCAAGCTCCGAGCGTCGCCGCCACGAGACATGCTACGCCGATGTACGTTATTTTTCGCATACGAGTCGCTCCTTCTCGGGAAGTCGTAGACAAAGATCGATTCGATCGGGAAGGTATCGGGCTATGTTTTGCGCGAGCTCGTGGTAACACGCCCCTTGCATTGACGCGTCTGATACAAGCGAACAAAATCTGAAAGACGCCTCCGGATCATTTTCTCCGCCCCACAGAATCGAACCAACGGCCTCCGCGACGCACGCGTCACGACCATCCGCCGCCTCCGCGAGCGCACACCATTCGATCACACGATTGTATTGAATATCGCTATAGCGCGTAACATCTCTGATGTCCCGTTCCCCCGCGAGCGCGACAAACTCCTTTCCGAAGCCCGCAAAACACCAACCACGCAGACTTTTTTTCTGCTTCGATATCGCATCACAAAAAGAGAAAGCCGTGGGAAAAAGCGCCGGATCGGGCCGCCCGAGATCTGCTCCCGCCAATTCAAAGAGGTGGGGAGTAATGTAGAGAAGGCAGAGCGCTTCGGCCTGTTCGGGGATAATTCTCGTCATACACGGCGAAAGCTGGTTGTGAGAGGAGAAATATTTCTCCCGTGCCCTCATCCACGATTCGCGGTCGTGTCCGCCCCCGCTCCCAAGCTCCATGATCGCTCCGCTCACACACTGGGTAAATTGTTGCTCTGCGTAATCCTTGGTGCCCGTCTGCTCGCAAAATGCAACGGTTTTTTCAAGATCGTACCCAAAATACGCAAATACTCCGTGGCCCAGGCCGTGATAACACATTGTGTATGCGCCTAAGCCGCCGGGCGCTTGCCTGCATGCGGCATCAATCGCGCGTCGAGTCGAGTCTCCAGGCCCGTGCTCAAGAAGAGCACCCGTGACCACGGCATGCGAACAGGCGTTGCGAAAATCCTGCGTACAATCGGCTATTCCCTCAATACCTTTATGTTCATAGAGCACATCGCCCACCGTGTGCCCCAGAAGATGCATGTCGGTATTCGGCGGGAGAATCGCACGTTTCAAAACCTCAAACGCGTACGACGCCCCCTTTTCTTGCGCAAGAGCGGTAAATCGATTGCTTAGATCTTTGAATCCTGCGGCTTTCTGTCCGATAGTGCGCGCTTCACCGTATTGAGCGAACCCTCCCCAAGCACGCACACTGAACGATCCAAATACCAATACACCAAGCAATCCGCCCAAGATCAGGAGTCGCTTCTTACTCATGAGCACAGTATATCCGCCCTATTGAATCCCGAACAATCCCCCGAATAATCCTTTGAGCATATTTAGAAATGGAGCAAATCGCGATACGCTCTCTTTCGAGACATCATACAAGTATTCGCCCCTTTCGACGGGTTGACCCGGCCCCTTCTCCACTTCGGGAATTATAGGATTCGCGATGATATACGGATCGCGGCGCGTGCCGGTAATCTGCCACGACACCTTGCCCCCCGGCTTACCCCCGCCGATAGCAAACTGATTATTTTTTTCTTCCTCTTTCACGTGGAGATCCGGCATAGGAGTGCCAATGGGTTTGAGCTGATAGCGCACATCTGTGTTGAGAGCATCGAAATATGCGGGGAGCCGCACAATCGCTTCTCCCTTTTTGTCGAGCACCACTACACCGTCATACATATTTTTGACATCGGGCGATTCGACGAACGAGTGGTAGAGCAACTTGTTGGCGGGATCGAGGGGATGATCGATCACAAACGTCCCCGAGCCTTTCGAAATAGACTTCAAGACCGAGAGCGCCGAATCCACGAGCGTCGGGCTCGACACTTCAATGGCGTACGATCCCTGCGCATAGTAGGTGCTTTGTCCATAATATTGACCTTCTCCGTAGCCGTAAGCGCAACCGTAGCCATACGCAAGCACTTGCGTCGGTACGAATATGAAGAACGCGCCGATCATTATAAATTTTATTCGCATAGCGGTTCAAATATACACTCTCCCTTTTTCACGACCGTTCCTGCCCCCTTCTGAACTTCGGGAATTATGGGGTTGCGCTTGATATATGGATCGTGGCGGATGCCGGTGATCTGCCACGACACGCGCCCGCCGGGCACGCCGCCCGAAATAGAAAACTTATTATTCTTCACTTCGTCTTTAATGTGTAAGTCGGGCATTGCCACATCGAGTGGGAAAAACTGATACCGGAAATCTTTGTTGAGTGCCTCAAAATAATCGGGAAGTATAATCATCGCCTCGCCTCTACTATTGAGCTTCACGATTCCATCGTAGATATTTTTGGCGTCAGGCGACTCCACGAACGAGTGGTAGAGCAGTTTATTGGCAGGGTCGAGAGGGTGATCGATGACGAAGGTCCCCGCGCCTTTTGAAAGTGACTTCGTAACCTCCAGCGTTCCCATAAACCGAACGCCGCTCGTGACGTTGATCCCCCGCTGAGCGGAAGAAGAGTTGTATGTGATCACTAGTATTCCTTGTTTACCAACGCCACCTGTGGTCCCGCTGCCGCCAGCCCCTCCGTACAGGCCGCCGGCGCCTGCAGTCGTATCTGCGCCACCACCACCGCCACCCGGACCTGCGACCGCGCCATTCGACGTTTGTATCCATGTCGCCCCCGAGCCACCGACCCCTCCTACAT
>CAYTFU010000015.1:0-14835 GCA_964437185.1 uncultured Candidatus Saccharibacteria bacterium
GCGCCACCGCGGGGGTGGAAGAGGGTGATTCAGGTTCTATCGCTTGCGTATCGAGAACTTCTGAAGATGTCGCGACGACTTCTGGAGTCATTTCCGGCGGGGCAGTGTAGATTACCTCGAGCTCTTCTTGGGTAGAGCGGTCGTATTGATCGGTGGCGTCGAGGATGATTCTGTTGTATCCGGGCGCAAGAAGGTACGGTTCCTCAAAATCGCCAGCCTCGGTGACAGAGATCGTCTTTCCGTTCATGGCGAGCGTTGTGATTCGCTTCGTGTGACCGCGGACGAGGATGAATGGCTCGGTGGTTTCGGTCGTCGTTTGGGCAATTGTAATTGCGGGTCCGAAGATGAATCCTCGCGCTTCGTACGCGGCATACCCCACAACGACGAGAAAGAATAAGCTGATTCCGAAGTAGGTGAGTCGACTGTCGAGAGACCGCATACTACCGATTCTCGTTTTCGTCGGCAGGCTCCGCGGCGAGTTGGTCGGCGTTGCCTGCGCCTATGATTTCGCGTGGTTTCGCGCCGTCTGCCGGTCCCACGACACCGCGATCCTCGAGCATGTCGATGAGCTTGGCGGCGCGCGCGTATCCGACACCGAGCTTACGTTGCAAATACGATGTCGATGCTTTGCCGGCTTCAATCACCGTCCGCTTTGCCTCGGCGTACATCTCATCCTCCTCACTGTCATCTCCGATTGAGGAGGAGAAAATAGGATCAGTACCATTCGTCATGCGGGTGTCGGAAAAGTCGATCTCGCTCGGAAGCGTGCCCTCGTTATTTTTCACAATGTGCGCGACGACGCTCTTTACCTCGTCTTCTGAAATGAATGGCGCCTGGATGCGGCGCGGCTTCGACATTTCCCCTGAAAGGAAGAGCATGTCGCCCGAGCCGAGGAGTTTCTCAGCGCCTCCGGTGTCGAGAATGGTGCGCGAATCTATTTGAGAAGCCACTTGGAGCGCGACACGCGCGGGGATGTTGGCCTTAATGAGACCGGTAATTACCTTCACGCTCGGGCGCTGGGTCGAGAGTATGAGGTGGATGCCTACGGCGCGGCTCATTTGGGCGAGTCGGACGATGCCACCTTCCAGCTCGCGCGGGTACGCCGTCATGATGTCGGCGAGTTCGTCGACCACAACCACGATGTATGGCATAGCCTCAGGGAGCGGCTTCTCGTTGGTCTTCTTCTCAGCATTCACAAGTGCGGGTGCGACGACATTGGTGTGATACGAGGCGATATCGCGCACCTTTTCGGCTTCTAGTATGTTGTAGCGACGTTCCATTTCTTTTGCGAGCCACTTGAGCGCGAGGATAGACTTTTTCGCGTCGGTGATGACGGGGGTGAGGAGGTGGGGGATTGGATTGTACACGGTTAGTTCCACCCGCTTCGGATCGACCATGATGAATCGCAGCCGCTCCGGACCGCATCGGTAGAGGAGAGATACGATGAAGTTGTGAATCGTGACCGATTTGCCGGCGCCCGTCGTACCTGCGACGAGCATGTGCGGCATACGCGCGAGGTCGGCGAAGTGCGGAATTCCGGTGATCGAGCGGCCGAGCGCGATGAGAAGCGGCTTGTCAGATCCAGAAAATCCCTCGTCGGAGACGAGCGGGGCCAATCCGAGTGTTGTTCGCGCGATGTTCGGCACTTCGATTCCTACGAGCGATTTTCCAGGAATCGGTGCTTCGATGCGCACTGGCGAGACCGCAAGCGCAAGTTCCAGATTGCTCTGGAGCGCGATAATTTTCGAAAGCCGCACTCCTTCTGCAGGCTTCATCGCATAGCGCGTGACGGTCGGCCCTATCGACGCCTCGTCCATCTCGACCTGAATGCCGAAGTTTTGGAGGGTGCGCTTAATGATGTTCATGTTGGCCTTCACGTCGCCCACCTCGGGTTTACCTTTATTCTTGGCGAGAATGGAGACTGGGGGAGGTGTGTAGGTGCTGCCCGTTGCCGCGATAATCGGGAAACTTTCGCCGGACGTATCGTCTCCTTGGAATAACTTAGCGACCACGCCCTTCGCTTTAGAGCTTGGCGCCACGTCTTCTACAGGCTCCTCTTCCTGGATTTCTTCAACCGCTTCGACGTTGTTGGCGATAATCGGCAATGGAGCGTCCGAATCTTCCTCAATCGTGTCTTCGGGTTGCCGCGCCATCCGCTCTCGGATACGCGCAATGAGCGCGACGATATTGACATCAAATGCGACTACGAGGGAAGTGAGAGTAAAGGCGATCAAAAATATCACGGTCGCGGTGGTATCGATACCAGCCACGATCGGTCGCGTCACGCCCGTCCCGAGAATGCCCCCGCTTCCGGGAGCGGCAAGATTGATGAGTCCGAGGCTCGCGAGAAGAAATACGCCCATGCTCGTAAACTGGACCCAGCCAATGCGCCGCTCAAAGGATTGAAAAATGAGAATGGCGAGGAGTATAAGTGAAACGGGAAGTAAGAAGTATCCGATGCCCAGCAGCCACGAAAGGCCGGAATAGAAAGCGCTCCCGATTGTTCCACCTCCTCCAAGCTGCGCAAGAATCAAAAAGCCGGCGGTTGCAACAAAGAATATTGCAAACACCCCGCGCATGGCCTCGCTGCTCACGGATCGTTGGGTAGGGGTATCGATTTCAGATTTTTCTTTCGTTCTGCGTTTCCGATTTTTCATCGCATCATCATACCACCTAGCATTAGGAAACCTTTTAAGGCGAAGAGGCACCAGGGCGGCTGCGCCCTGGTATGCATCGGACCTGGGCGGAGGCAGGCTGGGCGGCCCACGGATGGACGTTGCGTATTGGTCACGTCCTTTATATACTCGCAGTGTCCAAAGTACATAGAGTCCTTTAATCTGTAGTCAATGGACGCATTATGGACGATAGAAAAGACATACAAAAGACGAGCTCAATAGCGCCGTTTTTCGAGCAGGGTATTCTTCGCACAAATCCATTTGGCGAAAATCAATCTGCGCATCGCGCGTACAGGAGAGCCGAGCGCGTGGTTGCCGCCATCTACTTAATAACAGGGCACATTCCAGATTCTGAGCCACTGAAGCGCGCGCTACGCGATGAATCACTCAGTCTTTTTGAGCGCATTCTGGCGCTCAGAAATACCATGAGATCAAAAGATTCTCCTCATGTCGCCGAGTGCCGCGCATCGCTGCGAAAATTGATCTCGCTCGTACGTGTGCTTTCGGTTGCTCAGCTTGTTTCCCAGCAGAATGCACAGGCATTGATCGAGGGTGTAGACGAGCTTGGGAATTTTATCGACGCGTCTAAATCGTCGCACCTGTCGGATAACATCTCGATAGGCAGAGAAGACCTTCTCGATATCGGGAACGTATCAGTAAAGGACATAAAGGACATTGTGTCCGTCAAGGACACATCCAGCCTAAAGGACGTCGAATCAATAGCGAATAACCGTCCGTCTCGCGGCCAATCGAGCGTCCGTGAGCGAAGCGTTTTGAGTGTTTTGGGCGGAGCGGGTGAGGTTGGTATCAAGGATATAGCTGCGAGTCTGCCGGAGTACAGTGAAAAAATGATCCAGAGGGAGCTCGCTGCTCTCGTGGCGCTCGGTCGCGTGAAGAAGGAAGGTGCGAAGCGGTGGAGCCGGTACTCTATTATATTGTAAGTATTGCTTAGTTTCGTACGTCAGCACGTGTTGACTCCCCTCGGTCTCTGGAGTATTGTGACGCGCGATAACGGGTGGAAAAGGCGTCTTCAAAAAAGCGTTTTTATCCCACTAGTTATCCACAAATTGGGGAGTCGCACATTTATGTGTCGGAGTGTCCCCGGTATATAATTACCCGACGACATCTCTCTGAGATGTCGCGGCGTAGTGGGGCGCGGCCTCACACAGTTCGTTGACATTTTCATAGCGTAAACAAAAAGCGATATAATCGCCGCGCTCATTTTTTTGGGCGTTCAGAAATTCCTACTCCCGTCACGGCAGCAATTACCGCACGACATATTCTTCTCGCTGCTACTCCTAATATCGCTCACGGCACTTCGTGTTGAGGGTGGTATGGGCTAGCAAAATTATTGTCTTGTCGCACGTGATCGCAGAACAGAAATGATTTGCGATTTTGGGCGCGCTGGACAGTGTGAGGATCACTCTGCCGTATGGCAGGCTGGTCCGATTATCAGATGGTCTTCAGTTATCAGTCATTTAGTAGAAGACAAAACAAAACGCACACAGCTCCTCGTCGAAAGGGCGCGGTGTGTGGTCTTGAGAAAAATGTGAAAGCATTTTTCGCGGGATGAAAGATTAAAAACAATCTATGAGTAAAGTATTAGCAACAAAGAATGTTGCGGCTGTGCTCTTGGCTGTTGTCATGGTCTTCGGTTTCACGTTTGCATTTGCCACACCGGCAAAGGCGGATGTGCTTTCTGATCTCCAGGCACAGATCCAATCACTGCTCGCACAAATCGCGGCACTTCAGGGCGGCTCCTCGACAACGGGTGGCTCCTGCACAACCTTCACGCGTAATCATCAACAGAATGATTCTGGGGGGGAAGTGATGGCGATCCAGAAATTCCTTAATAGTAACGGAGCACAGATCGCCGCAAGCGGTGCTGGTTCTCCAGGCAATGAAACTTCGTTCTTCGGCGGTCTCACAAAGGCTGCTCTCGCGAAGTTCCAGGCTGCAAACGGCATCGCGCCAGCAGCTGGCTACTGGGGTCCTATCACTCGAGCTAAGGCAAACAGCATGTGCACAGGCACTCCAGGAGTTCCAGGAGTACCGGGAGTTCCGATGACGGGCAACGGCCTCAAGGTCATGCTCGCATCTGATAACCCAACGTTTGGCGCACTCGTTCAGGGTCAGGCAACGGCTGAGCTCGCGAAGTTTACCTTCGTGAACCCAACGTCCGCTTCGATCACGGTTACGAACCTCGCGTTCAAGCGAATCGGAGTCTCGACAGACACAGCTGTAGACAACGTGTACCTCTACCAGGGTGCAATGCGTCTCACTGATCCTGCCGGCATCTCGAACTCGTCGTTCAACTTCACAAACTCATCGGGCATCTTCACCCTTCTTCCGGGCGGATCTGTCACGATCTCTGTGAGAGCTGACATCGACTCTGCGGCCAACGGCCAGCAGGTCGGCGTTCAGCTTACGGGCGTAACTGCCTCAGGCGCACTTGATGGCGCAGTAGTCCTTCCAATCTCTGGATCGACCTTCACCATCTCGTCTGCTTCAATCGCGACAGGTGTGTTTGGTACCGTTACTCCGACCGGCGCGACGTTCGCTCCAGCGAACGACACAACGGTCTTCCAGTCGACGCTGACCATCGGTAATCGTGCTGTGTGGATCAAGTCCATTCAGTTTGAAAACCGTGGTTCCGCTGGCGATGCTGACTTCAAGAATCTCCGCCTTTTGGTGAAGGGTACTCAGGTCGGCTCTGCCGTCGCCGCTACTGTGAACGACAAGGTCGTCTTCGACCTCTCGTCCGCACCGGTGCGAATTGAGACTGGCGGTAATGAAATTCGCCTCGTCGCCGACGTCGTCGGTGGCTCTGGTGAGACGTTTGACTTCCAGATCCGTCGAGCAATCGACGCTCAGCTTGTCGACGTAGACCTCGGTCAGCCGCTTGTCCCAACGGGCTCGCTCGCTGCAGTCGCGGCGAACAACATCGAAGGAGTTGCTCTCTCGATCACAAAGGCAAACACCTCTCCGACCTCAAACGTTTCAGTTGACGCTACAAACGTCCTCTGGGGCCGCTTTGAGTTCCGCGGAACGGGTGACAACCTCAAGATTGAACAGATTACCGTCGATTCTGACTCCACTTACAATGGTGGTCTCGACAACGGTAAGATCTTCTTCAATGGAGTCCAGGTTGGTTCAACGCAAGACATTGCAGATGGTGGTACAACGTTCTCTCTTGGTTCGCAGTTGATCCTTACGGCAGGTGCAGTTGGCATCGTCGAGATCTACTCTGATGCCAAGACGTCTACGAGCACCTCGTTTGCAAGCGGCAACACTGTTGACGTTGGTGTGTCGGTTGCGGTTGCAGACACCGAGGGTGTAAGCTCTGGCGACAGAATCGCTTCAGCTATCTCCGAGGTTGAGGGCAACAGCATCACGGTTACTTCTTCGACGATCACCGGTACCAAGGCTTCCGGCTACGGTAACCAGACGATCGTCGCGGGTACGAACAACGCGAAGATGGGTTCGTTCACACTCTCCACCGGTTCTACCGAAGGGGTCAACGTGAACACGATCACCATCAATTACTCGTCGACAGAGGCGGCATCCCTTACGGATCTCCGACTCGTTGACAGCGCGACGGGCGTACAGATTGGTTCGACCAAGTCGTCTGTCTCGACAGACAACGTCTTCTCAGTGAACGTCCCAATGGGCGTCTCGGTGACCAAGACGATTGACGTCATTGCAAACGTTAAGAGCAGCGCAGGCGCGGGCACCATCATTGCTGACCTCGACACCACTACAGGTGGTACGGGTGCGGTCACGGGTAACTCCGTAACGATCGGTGGCAGCGATGTGTCGCTCCAGACAATCACGGTTGGCTCCGGCACGCTTACGGTCACTCGTGACCCAGGCACGCCGATCAACGCAAACGTGATCGCAGGCTCCAACATGGTCCACGTCGGCCGCTTCGACTTCGACGCAGTGAACTCTTCGTACACGGTGCAGGAAGTTAAGGTCAAGATCCCAGCTGATGCTGCGACCTCGGTCTCTAACGTCACGCTCAAGTACAAGAATGCTGCAGGAGTGGAGCAGACGGTCTCTCAGGCTGTCACGCTCTCTTCGGGCGCTGAGACGCACGCTACGGCGACCTTCACCGGTCTCACCATGAACGTGCCGATGAACGACTCTGCAGACATGGATGTCTATGTAGACGTCCCGACGATTACCTCAGGTGCTAAGTCTGGCGCAGCGATCTCTGTATCGCTCGATGCAGGCGAAGGCTTCAAGGCGATCGACGGCGCAGGTACGCAAGACACAACGCTTGCAACCTCGGATGTTGGTTCAACAGATGCTTCTGGTTACGGTACGAAGTACGTGAAGAAGTCGATCCCGACGCTCGCGCGTCTCTCGACTGGCTACACGGCCAACACCGTCGCCTCTGGTATCGGCCTCTTCCGCTTCACCGTTACGGCTGATGCGGCAGGTTCAATCGAGTGGCGTGAGCTCTCGGTGACCGTTACCACGGTTGGCGCGACGTTCACCGATCTCCAGCTCTACGATGTAACGGGTACGGCAATTCAGGTTGGTCCTACGGTCGCTTCGACCGGAAGCAACCTCGCATTCTGCCCAGGTACTTCGTGCACCATCGGCGAGGCTGAGCAGATCGGCGCAGGTTCTTCAAAGACCTACGAGATCCGCTCGACGGTTGCAAGCTGGGGCGACGCTGGTGACTCGATCACCATAAGCTTCGCTGCAGATACCTCTGCAATCGCGAACGCTGCAGCTTCTGGTCTCCACGCGGGTCAAAACATGGTATGGTCTGATCGTTCTACGAACAGCCACACCACCGTTACGGCCGACTGGACCAACGGCTACCTCGTGAAGGATACGGACAACGACACTCGATCCTGCCAATTTGGCGCGTCGACGACGTGTACTCCGTAAGCCTCTCGTGACTACAGTCTCGCTTCTGTGAGACTCCGGTTGGGATCTTGGCCCAACAACCAAAGCCGCCACGTCAAACGTGGCGGCTTTTGGTTTGGAGACGGGGGCGTGATAAACTAGAAAACATGAAATCTCGATACTTTCTTTTGGGAATTATTGCGGTCGCGCTTGCGGGGGCTGCGTGGTGGTACGCACAATCACCCGCTTCGTATGCGCACAAGCTCGTCGGCGCAGATTCTGTCTCTGTATGGACATTTCCCGGCTCTCATACCGAAGGTGGACTTTCCGATGGGGTACGCGCGAATATTCAAAAGCTTGAAGGCCAACTTCACAACGCTGAAGGGGAGCCGACCGACTACAGTATTTATGTGAGTATTGCCAATCAGTACACGCTGCTGGGGGATGGGGCGAATGCTTACAAATACCTGCTCCTTGCGCTTGCTATTGATTCAGAAAAGACGGGGCTCGCCTGGTACAACCTCGGCTCTCTGATGGAGCGGCTCGGCGCGCTTGAGACCGCGCGCGACGCGTATGGGAGGGCTGTAGAGGCACAACCGCACGTGGAGCAGTATCACGTTGCGCTGATTGAGTTTTTAATTAAGAGCTACCCAAAGGACACGTCGGCAATCGAGGCTTCATTTGCGGGAGCGGAATCAAATTTTCAATCTCCGTCTATCTATCAAATTCAGGCGCCGTGGCTGGAGAGCGAGGGAAGGATCGAGAGTGCGATTGCGATATGGGAGAACATGCAGAAACACATGCCCGCAAATGACCCCATGATCCTTAAGGAAATTGCTCGACTGCGCGCGCGTCTATGATGAGGTGGATTGAGCGTGCGTTCCCGTACCTCCTCATTCTTCCCGCAACCCTCCCGCTCATTTATTGGGGAGGGCTCCTCTACCCATACCTCACGCCAAAAACGCTCCTTTTTCGTGCGGATGCCATTCTTGCGGTCGCGGCATTTGTGGCGCTCGCGCTCTCGGGCAAATCGTTTTATACATCGCGGCTTCGAAACTGGGAGACGTGGATTCCTGCTGCTCTGCTTACGGTCGCGTACGCCACGTCAGTCATTGGTATAGATTTCTACCATAGCTTTTGGTCAGTGTTTGATCGTGGCGATGGCCTTCTTACGCTCACGAGCCTCGTCGTTTTCTTCTACCTCACGCTTCTCTATGCTGATCGATCTTTCATCGATCGCGTGCTTCGGATTATCGGCTTGGTCGCGACCGGCGTTGCTGTGTTTACCATCCTTCAGTGGATACAACTAACTTCCGGTATGGATATTCCACTCATTCCGACGACGCTCGGTCGCCTTGGGGGGACGATGGGAAATGCGGCATACCTCGCGAGCTACCTCAGCATGACGATCTTTTCGACGATCATGCTCGTCCCCACGCTGCGAGGGAATATACGAAAGATTTTTGTGTGGGGTGCGCTCGCTCAGGTGCTCGCAGTCTTGATTTCTGCAACGCGCGGCAGCCTGCTCGCACTCGCACTCGCGGCGTTTCTCTCTGTTTGTTACCTCGCATGGGTAAATGGAAAGTATCGTGCGTACGCGCGCATGACTCTCGTGGGTATGGTAGTGCTCGCGGGACTTTTCTTTGTGTTCCGTGCTCAATTGGCCACAGTGCCGATTCGCCCCATCGCTCGTATCGCTTCGATTTCGCTTGCCGATGCGACTGTCGAGAGTCGACTCTATATCTGGCGTGCTGCGCTCGAAGATTCCATCTCTCGACCTTTTGGCGTTGGCGCCGAACACATTGAGACGGTGTTTAATAAGTTCTACGATCCGACCGCACTTGTGGAGCAATGGTTTGATCGCACGCACAACGCGTTTTTGGATTATTTCGTACAGTATGGATACCTCGGCCTCGCGCTCTTCCTGGCTCTCATCGGAGTATTTCTCCGAGAAGCGTGGGCGCTCGCACGCTCGAAAATCGCAGACGAGGCGCAGCGCGGGCGACTCTTTCTCCTCCTTGGCATCGTGTACGCAGTACAAGATTTTTTCGTGTTCGACAGCGTTGTGACACTGTGGCTCTTTCTCACATTTTTCGTCGTACTCCTCGTGTACCGCGGCGGAGTGGCACAGACGATTATGCGACGGCGCTTACCCGTGAGTTTCAGCGTGGGCATTGCGGGCGTGGTGGCGCTTCTCGTTATTCCGGTGTCACTCCAGCCGCTTCGCGCAAATCTCCTGCTCGCAGATGGGTACACCTACCAGCTGACCGATGTACGGCGCACTATAGCTTCGGTAGAAAAGGGATATTCGCTCGGCACATACTCCGACATCGAGTACGGCTACCAGCTTTACGAAATGTATACCGACAGGCAGATCAATAAAGTCTCTGGAGAAAATAAGATCCGCGCGTACCGACTCGCGCGCGAAATTCTTGCAAAAAACTTTGCCAAGTATCCATACGACACGCGCACCGCGACATACTACGCGCACATACTCGATCTCGCTCCGAAGGGTGAAGAGCCGGAAGAAGATTTGCTCATATCCGTCATTAGCACCGCTATCGAGCTCTCACCCAAGCGCATCCAGCCGCGCTACTTATTTGCCAATATCGCGATCCGTAAAGGGGATGCGGAACCGATGGGGAGCCCAAAGAAAAAGCAGTACTACGATGTGGCGATCAGAGGACTCACGCAATATTCGGACCTCGTGCCGACGTTTGCCGAACCGCGGTATATCATCGCGACGCTCTACCTGACGCTCGGCGAGCGGGTGGTTGCAGAGCAGTGGGCCGACGAGGGGAGGGCAGTGTATACGAAGCTCGATGTAAATACGGCGCGGCGAGCGGCGAGATACTATGTGACGGTAGAAGACTGGGAGAATGCACGCTTCTTCCTTGCGGAGGTCCTGAGTGAAAATTCAACAGATTATCCATACATGTACGACCTTGCGAAGGCAGAGTTTCTTGCAGGGAATGTCGAACGCGCGCGGGAGATCGTGGACGAAATTCGTGCGAAGGCGCCAGGGGTTGTCGAAACCGACCCCGCATTTCTTGAGGCTCTCGGAGAATAAGGCCTTTTCTCAGAATTTGAGATTGGAGCGGTGTATAATGGACAAGACATGAACCAGAGTCCCGCAGGCTCGTTCTTGCGTTTTTTCGTAGGGTTTACCGTGTTTATCTCGATTAGTTTCGGGGTTACATATGGCGTGCAAACCTACGCAGAGAAACAAGATGCGGCAAAGCTTCAGGCTGCCGCTCTCGAGGCGCTGTTCGGCCGCGAAAAATAGTTGCTCGCGAGCCATTGACCGACATGCGATTTTCTGTAGAATACCCTTCACAAGGCCAGAGAAAGTGAGCATTGTGCTGAAAGGTGCATATCAGGCTTACCGAGGTCGAATCTGTGGGCACTCTCAGTGCACCATAGGCTCAAAGTGCCTTGTCGTTAGAAGTTTAGAATTGTTGACATGGCAAAAACAAAAGCAGAAAAGGCCGCGATTATCGAGAAGTTGGAGGACGCTTTCAAAAGCGCAGCATCATCGGTGTTTGTGCACTTCAGCAAGGTCACCGTGGCTGATGAATCGGCAATGCGCAGGGCGCTTCGTGCGGACGGCGTGAAGTACTTTGTTGCGAAAAAGACACTCATTCGCCGCGCGCTCGAAAAGCTCGGGCACGCGCACGCGGAGCTCCCCATGGACGGGGAAGTGGCTGTCGCGTACGGCGGTGCAGGAGACGCAACCGCTGCCGCACGGCTCGTGCATGGTTTCGGGGTTAAGCTTGCCGACAAGCTGACCATCATCGGAGGCCTCTTCGAAGGTAAGCTCGTGGGGCAGGCGCAGATGCAAGAGATTGCAACGATTCCTCCGATGGATACGCTTCGCGCGATGTTCGCGCAAGTAATCAACTCACCCCGCCAGCGTTTTGCGGTGGTGTTGAGTAAGGTGGCCGAATCCAAAAATTAACAATCTACAGAAAAAACATTATGACCCAGGAACAAATAATTGAGGCAGTGGAGAAGATGACCGTCCTCGAGCTCAACACACTCGTCAAGGCGATCGAGGAGAAGTGGGGAGTCTCGGCGGCGGCGGTTGCCGTCGCGGGTCCTGCAGCAGGCCCTGCGGCTGAGGAGAAGACCGAGTTCAACGTTGAGCTCACATCCTTTGGCGAGCAGAAGATTGCGGTGATCAAGGTGGTGAAAGAGGCTCTTGCGCTCGGTCTTGCCGAGGCGAAGACACTCGTTGAATCCGCTCCCGTCATGTTGAAAGCTGATGTGAAGAAGGAGGATGCCGAGGCGTGGAAGAAGAAGATAGAGGAAGCCGGTGGAAAGGTAACGTTGAAGTAATCCAACGAATGCATGCGACGTAATGCCGTGTGCAGTCCAACCGTCACTCAGGTGCCCCACGCAGCAGCGTGGGGCCGAGGAGGGAAAGTTACTCTCAAGTAACACCCGACGCATTCGATACGAAAACAGCGGCCATTGGCCGCTGTTTTC
This sequence comes from uncultured Candidatus Saccharibacteria bacterium, assembly GCA_964437185.1. Taxonomy (GTDB): domain Bacteria; phylum Patescibacteriota; class Minisyncoccia; order Phycocordibacterales; family UBA2100; genus UBA10103. Next base: position 12,027 of record CAYTFU010000015.1, read on the forward strand.
GTCAATACTTTTCAAAAAAATGTCGCGTGTAGAAGTCGTCAAAAGAAGGTGGTAGAATCGGCCCCTATGGCAAATGACTTTTTAAGCGTATTTGTCGGGGATCCGGCGCGGGCAAAAATATTACGAGTCTTTCTTTTCAATCAGCCAGACATTCTCACGGCGGGGCTCGTCGCAAAGCGGGCAGGCATATCGCTTTCGGTAGCGCAACGCGAAATCTCGGTCCTTGAACATTGGGGCGTGGTGAAACCCGTGAAGATTGCGATTACCGTATCAAACAACAAGAAAGTCGAAGGGAAACAAAAGGAGCCGGCGTGGACGATTAACCAGTCTTTCGAGTACATAACCGCCCTCAATAAATTTGTGCATGAGATTTCACCCATGCAGCATGGCAATATTGTCGACGCATTGAAAAAATCGGGGAAACTCTCGGCCGTCATTCTCTCGGGGATGTTTGTGGGCGATCCTTCTCGTCCGGCAGATTTGATCGTGGCGGGGGATCCGATAAACGAGCAGCGCCTTGACCAGGCCATCCGAAGCCTTGAGCCGCAGCTTGGCCGCGAGATACGCTACGCAATGTTTTCGCTTCCCGAGTTTCGCTACCGTTTGACCATACAAGACCGCCTTATTCGAGAGACGCTCGATTACCCGCATCTCGTACTCATTGATAAGGCTGATTTGTTTTGATTGTTGGGTTGCTGCCCCTATCCACAAGAGGGCGTCGGAAGCGATTTTTCGGCGTATCGGGTGGTACTATAGTAGCTGAATCTCCTTAGTCCTCGGGGCAACGGGGAGTAGGCATTTTATAAACAGTATTAATCAAAATCATTACATTTTATGATAGTTACGCAGTCAGCTGATGTCGTGCAGGCGTCGTTTACCGGTCTGTGGCTCACCGTCATACAGTATCTCCCTGCGATTCTCGCAGCCACGATCATTTTCATCATCGGATGGATAATGGGGGTTATCTTGCATCGTATCGTCATCGAGGTCGTGAAAGTCTTGCGGATTGACGACGCGCTTAAAGCGGCAGGCGTACACGATGCCGCCAAACAAGCGGGGTTTAAGCTCGACATTGGGCGGTTCCTCGGGACGCTCATCATGTGGTTTGTCGTGCTCGTCTTTTTGGTCGCGGCGCTTGATATCCTCAACCTCAACAGGGTCACGATCTTCTTGCAGCAAGTCGTACTTGGGTATCTTCCGCAAGTCATTGTCGCCGTTCTCATCCTTATCCTCGGTGCGGTCGTGGCAGAGCTCGCGCGCGGTCTCGTGAGCAGTTCCGCACGAGCGACAGGGGCACACACGGCAAACCTTGCAGGGTCGGTCGCCAAGTGGGCGATTTGGGTCTTTGCGGTTATGGCTGCCCTCGACCAACTCCAAGTCGCGACGGTGTTTGTGCAGACGCTCTTCACCGGATTTGTGATCGCAATCTCACTCGCCTTCGGTCTCGCATTTGGCCTCGGTGGGAAAGATGCGGCGGCGCGAACGCTTGAGAGGATTCGTTCGGAGGTAGGTCGTCACAACGAGTAATTTGGCATTGTGTGTTTATGAGCGGCCGCGCCTTTGGCGCGGCCGCTCTGTTATAATTCCCCCAATGCAAGCAGTCATTCTCGCGGCGGGCCGCGGCACTCGGATGGAGGAGCTTACGACAGCGGTACCGAAAGCAATGGTGGAACTCAAAGGCAAGCCGTTACTCGATTATAAATTTGAGGCGATGCCGCCCGATGTGACGGAAATCATTGTCGTAATCGGCTACTTCGGAGATGTGATTAAGGGCCGTTACTCGGGCGAGTACAACGGAAAAAAGATTACCTATGTAAATCAAGATGTGCTCGATGGAACGGCCGGGGCGCTCTGGTATGCGAAGCCGCTCCTTACGGATCGATTTCTCGTCATGATGGGAGACGATGTATACACGCGAGCCGATATCCACGCGTGCGCCCAAGATCGCGATGGCTGGGCAGTGCTCGTGCAGGAAGTGCATGGGATGCATCGGGCCGGATCGGTGGAGCTCGACGATCAGGCGGGAGTCGCAGGGATTGTCGAAGGTGATAAGGGTACGAGGGATGGACTTGCGTGCACGAACCTATTTTGTCTCGACACGCGTATTTTTTCGCAGCCGATGGTGCCGAAGCAGGAGGGGAGTGATGAGTACGGATTACCGCAGACCGTGATAGCCGCAGGAAAGGCTCTCGGGATACGGATTGAGCCAATATTTACCGTGGATTGGATACAGATTAATGCACCCGCAGACCTCGCAAAAGCCTCCCAAATGCTCGGCGAAATAGGTGCTTAGGAAGTTCGAAGCGGGGCCCGCTTATCCACCGCTTTTCCACGGCCTGCGGATTTGACAGGGGTGAGGCTCTCGCATATACTCTCCCGACGTATGTTAATCGCTAAAAGCCACGGAATGCGGCAAGGGTAGCCCGGCGAAAGCTGTGCGACCAGTAGCCGCTTTCAAGCGGCTTTTTTCGTGAAATGTACGTGTGCCTTCCGAGCTTCGGCTTGAAAGGCGAGATCATTGAAAACTGAAGAGCGACACAAAAAAGTAAAGAATCAAACGTCTCGTTTCGGTTCTCCTCTTGAGTAATCAAGGGAGGTCTTTCCGAAGCGGGATGCAGGAATGTTCCGGCGGTAACGTCGGAATTGTAAAGACACAAAAATTCTCATCGTGTGTAGACGCGATGAGGAAAAAAAGTCCTTCAGCCCTAACAGGCAGAAGGACCCGTCCACTCACACTTTGTGTGAGAAGGCGGGCGCGGTTCTTAGAATTCCTAGCGGGAGTTCTGAGAAAGGGCGTGTGGTGGATGCC
>CAYTFU010000016.1:0-13513 GCA_964437185.1 uncultured Candidatus Saccharibacteria bacterium
GGGAGGTGGGGGAGGCGGGTCGTCGGTGGAGCCGCCGCCAGACGTTGGATCCGTTTCTTGCGGAGGATCGACGATTGTAATCGTCGCTGCGGGAAAGTAGCCATCTTCCTGTATACCGACCGAATACGTACCCGTCGCGTGTACGGTAAAGATCGCGTGACCTTCGGCGTCAGAGGTCGACGTCGAGATCTCGGTGAATGTGTAATCAGGATTTGCGATAGCTACGCCAAGCGTGAGGCCCGCGGCGCCGATATAGGTGCCGGTGTTGAGATCATACTGCTGTGCCGTCGCGCTAAACGCTTCGCCCATACTGACGGTTGATGTTGAAAGCACCGTTTGTCGAGACGATCCGAAGAAGAGATACACAATGTCACCGTCATGCAGGATATAGTCATCCGCACCCATCTGTGGGAACGTGGCGTTCACAGCGTAGGTCCAATTAAAACAGCTTGGCGATGAGTTTACCGGAAAAGAAATACAATTGATGATGAACGCCCCGAAGGAGCTGAAGTACGCGAGGTCGGTGATGTCGAAGTCGGTTGTGGTCGCGTCGAGCGCGACGAGGGTGGCAAGCAGACTGTCGGCGGGTACGGCAATTGTTGTCGATGAATTGGTGGGCATAATTTCGACGGGCCCGCTCGTGGATGCGGCTAGTGGTACGGACCCAGAAAACGCGGTCAGGGATCCGTCGCGGATTGTTATCGTGACCGTAGGCGTTATTTCCGGAGTCGTCGTCGCTTCTTCGGCAAATGCTGAAAGCGGGGATCCGATGAGAACAAGTGCTGTGACGATGATCTTAAACATAGTGAGAATAGTAAATAATAATGTTAATAACCTTTTTCGTAGCGCCACTCGACGATATCGCCGTCGTTGAGTGTCGTTTGAGATGCTCCGATGTCGGAGGTCCTGCCGTTTAGGTACAAAATCCAGTAGTAACCATCGGAATTTTTCTGTCCGTTGATGGTGTCCACGAACGTACCGAGCATAGGAAAATTTTTGCCACTAAATGTAAATGTGCTCGATGAAGCGAGCGCATGCATGGCGTCGAGGAGGGTCGTGTGCTCGGGTACGAAGAAACGATATGTGGTGCTACCGGTGAGGAGGGTGATGTTGGGCTCGGGTTGAGGGGCGACCTTCGCCTGAGGTTGTGCGGGGGGAGCATTCTTTGGCGATGCGGGTATGACGCGCCGCTCATTCTGTGGAATGATTGGAGCGCTTTCTTGAGCGTGGACGGAAGGTTGCTGCGATACGAATATTTTTTGAGAGGAGTATGCACCCGCGCTTAGCGCAAGGACGGTGATGAAAACGGTTGTGTAGGTTTTGAATGACATAAAAAAATCCCTGCCCAGAGCAGAGATCTTTCGATCGTGTGTTGTATGCAACACATTCCTGCTCGGGATACCGATTGTTTGAAGACCGGACTTGTTCTCTCGAAGAGAGACTTTACCGTTGCGGCACAGTGAGGGGATTCAACCCTACTTCCACAAACAATCGTGGACGTACATTGTATTCCTGTCTGACAGTCGCGCAATAGTCATTCGGTATTACAGAATTCTCGGTATCAAAGTCAAATAGTGTATTCTTGCGTGATGATAGGGCTTTTTGATTCGGGGTCGGGCGGGCTCTCCGTCCTCTCTGCCATACGCGCCGTAATGCCAAATGCGGACATCGTGTACTTCGGCGATATTAAGAATGCCCCGTACGGCATTCGATCGCAGAGTGAACTCACTGCCCTTACGGTGGCCGGGATCGATATGCTTCGCGAGCGCGGTGCGCAAGCGATTGTGAGTGCGTGCAATAGCGTATCTCAACATGTGCTCAATGGGGCGGCAGGAGATCTTCCCTTCGTCGAAATGTCTGAGCCGACCGCCGCGCATATGAAACAGCACCAAGATGCGCGCGTCCTCCTCATCGCGACTCCCGCGACGATAGATTCTGGGATGTATGCAAAAGCGCTCGATGGGATTGTGGTGCTCGATTCATTGTCGATTTCAGAGCTTGCAGGTGCCATCGAATTTGGACGCAGCGACGATGAGATTAAGCGATTGGTGCGCACAGCGCTCGCGGTGCGATCAGGGAGCGCGTACGATTGCATGATCCTTGGATGTACACATTATCCGCTTGTGAGGAATATTATCGAAGAAGAAGCTCGCAGTCTCTTTGGAGAAATTGCGGTCGTTGATCCGGCAATACCGGTGGCACATGTCGTTGGGCAGAAGTTTTCCCCGCATGGCAGGGGGCACTCCCTCTTTGTGATATCCGAAGAATCTTCAGAATTTCGCAGACGAGTCGCCGAGCTTTTTCCTCAAGGCCAGTATACGATAGAGGTGTTATGAAGGCTGTTGAGGATTTTTTTAAAGGAAAACGCGTCACGCTGCTCGGCCTAGGACTTTTGGGGCGCGGAGTCGGAGATGCTGAGTTTATCGCAAAATGTGGCGCGCGGCTCATAATTACCGACAAGAAGAGTAAAGAGGAACTTTCTGAATCTGTCGAAAAATTGGCGCAGTACTCAAACATCACATTTCATCTCGGTGGCCATCAAGAGGTGGACTTTACGGGCGCGGATATGATTGTGAAGGCGGCTGGGATTCCGATTGATTTGCCTGAGATTGTGGCGGCGAGAGCCGAAGGAGTACCCATATACATGTCGACCGCGATTTTTGCGAAATTTGCGCGGGAAAAGGGCGCGGAGATTGTCGGTATTACGGGAACGAGAGGGAAGTCTACGGTGACGCATATGATTTTTCATTCGCTCTCTCGCGCCGGATTACGCGCTCACCTTGGGGGAAACGTGCGCGGAAAATCCACGCTCGCGATGTTGCCCGGAGTCGTCGGCGGCGACATTTGCGTTCTAGAACTCGATTCGTGGCAGTTGCAGGGTTTTGGAGATCTGCAGATGAGTCCGAATATCGCCGTGTTTACCAACCTTATGCCGGACCATCAAAACTATTATCCGAGCATGGATGCGTATTTTGAAGATAAAGCTAATATTTTTCGGTATCAAGCCGATGGAGATCTATTGTTCGTCGGTGCGTCGGTCGCGGAGCGCGTGAAGGCGGCGCGACCTCCGGTCGCGCCGCGCGTCCCCGATCTGCTTCCGCAAGAGTGGGGCTTGCGAGTCATTGGCGATCATAATCGGGAGAACGCCTCCCTTGCTGCGGCAGCTCTTACCGCGCTCGGACTTTCGAAAGATGAAATTCGTGCGGGTCTTGAGTCGTTTGAGGGCGTGGAAGGAAGATTGCAGTTTGTTCGGGAACTCAATGGTGTGAAAATCTACAACGACAACAACGCAACAACGCCTGAAGCCACCACCGCCGCCCTCCGCGCCCTCGACGTGGGGTTTACGAAATCCCACATTACGCTCATTGTCGGAGGATCGGAAAAGGGATTGCCGCTCGACGAGTTGGTTTCAGAAATCAAACTGCGCGTTTCGCGTGTTATTTTGCTCACCCATGAAGGTTACAAAGGTTCTGCGCGCCTTGCGCAGGCGCTCGCACAAGCAGGCGTCGTGTACGAAAGTGCCGAAAGTTTACAACGTGCCGTGGAGCTCGCTGCAGCAAACGCTACTGGAGGAGCAATTCTCTTCAGTCCCGCATTTGCGTCGTTTGGAATGTTTAAAAACGAATACGAGCGCAACGATCAGTTCCTGACGCTGATTCGAGACCTTTCCTAGATTCCGGGTGAGGGAAGGCGTTGCATGAGGAGGGCGATGCCGCGCTGCATACTTTTGGAAATCTCCGGATCTTTTTTCAGATCATTGATTGTCTCTTGGAGGCGAGGATCAATGCTGTGAGAGTTATCAAAAAGGTAGGAAGGGAATTCCTCGAATTGTTCAAAGTACTCTTCAAATACTTTCTTTCTCGCCAGCGCGTCATCGCTCGTAGCGGCGGCTTTCAGTTCTTCAAAATTGAATTTCGGTTTTTTCTCGCGTTTGTTCATATGCCGATTGTATATCTTTTCGGAAGGTCACGATAGAGCCTGAATATATGGCCTAGCCGTTGACCGGAGTATACTGAGCCGTATGCGGATACCAAATGTAGTGCACATGGTCGGCGTCGGGGGGATTGGGATGTCATCGCTCGCGCAATTTTTGAAACACACGGGGCATGTCGTAATAGGCTCAGATCGGGAAGAATCGCCGGTGACGAGCATGCTCGCTGAAGCGGGGATACGCGTGGTCGTGGGCCATGATCAGTGTAGTATTCCGGCAGACACGGGGCTTTTGGTATACAGCGATGCGATACCTGAGAGCAATGTAGAGCGCATGCGAGCGCGGGAGATGGGAATACCCGAGATGTCGTACTTTGAGGCGCTCGGTGAAGTTTCTGCGAATGCGAGGACAATCGCTGTCGCCGGAACTCACGGCAAGACGACGACCACCGGGATGCTCGCCCTTATTCTCGCGCAGGCGCAGAAAGAGCCGACTGCCATCATCGGATCAATCGTGCGCGACTTCGGGTTCAATTTTCTACCGGGGCGGCCGGATCTTTTTGTAATCGAAGCGTGCGAGTACCGCGATCACATTCTCAAACTCTCACCCGAAATTCTTGTTATCACCAATATCGAGCTCGATCACACCGATTACTTTCCCGATCTTGCGGCACTGCAAGAGACATTTCGTATTGCCGCAGAAAGAGTGCCTGCGCACGGATTCATCATTACGAATCCGCACGACGAAAACATTTCGCCGATCCTCAAGGAGGCTCGTGCAAAAATAATTGATTACACACACCTCGATGTTCCGGTTCTCGTGCAGGTCGGGGAGTTTAATCGAATGAACGCTCGGGCGGCGAAAGCCGCCGCGCTCACGGTGTTTCCAGAAATTGAGGGGGCATTTGCCGACGAGGCGCTTCTCGGGTTCAAGGGTTCGTGGCGTCGTTTTGAATACAAGGGAGAGACGCCGAGGGGCGCATTGGTGTACGACGATTACGCGCACCACCCGACAGCAATTTCAAAGACGGTCGAAGCGGCGCGGGAGAGGTTCCCGGATAAAGAGATCGTGGTCGCATTCCATCCGCACCTGTATAGTCGCACCAAATCGCTTCTCGGAGAATTTGCCGCGGCGCTTGCGAGCGCGGATCGCGCGTTTGTTGCGCCAATTTACGCAGCGCGCGAAGCTCCCGACCCATCCATTTCGCACCACATTCTCGCACGCGCCGCGGCAGATCAGGGAGGCGACGCCCTCGCACTCGATTCGTTCGACGACATTCGCGCGGCGCTTTTGCAACAGACCGAAAATACCCTCATCATCACGATGGGTGCAGGTGATATTTACAAGGTTGCAGAACAGATCGTCGACTAACGCATGAAATACGCGACCGTCGTTTTTGATTTCGATGGCACCATCGCGGATACGCAAACGCAGATCTTCGAAATTGCGAATCTTCTCGCCGATGAATTTGGGTACGAAAAGATACAGCCGAGCGAGATTTCTGAGCTCAAGAGAATGGGTGCGCGAGAGCTTGTTGTAGAGCGTTTGAAAATTCCGCTTTGGAATTTAGTAAAAATATATCGTCTGGAAAAGCGGGGTCGCGCGCTGCTCTTTGAGCGCGCGGCACACATACAGGTGTTTTCTGGTGTCGCAGAGTGCATTGCGGCGTTGCGTTTAGCTGGCATGCGAGTGGGAATCGTTACGTCCAATGCCCACACAGTCGTCTCCGCGGTACTTACTTCTGCAAAAATCTCCGTCGACTTTGTACATGCGGGCAGTTCTTTTTTTGGGAAGGACAAAGCAATCGCGCATGCCTTAGGTGCGCAGCGTCTTGATCCGCAGACCGTTGTCTACGTGGGTGATGAGCTGCGCGATTTTGAGGCGTGCAAGAAAGTGGGCATCGCCATGTTTGGAGTTTCGTGGGGGTACAACGATCCTTCTGCGCTGCGTGAAGTCGAGATTGGGGTTGTCGAGAGCGCGCAGCAACTTCAGCAGAAACTTCTTGAGATGTGACGGGTCGCCCGCGTCGATTGCGAGGGGGCGGAAATAGTGGCAGAGTGGCTGTATGAACGAGGTTGAAGGAGAGGGTATAGGCAGGCTTTCTATCGTCGCAACGCCCATTGGCAACATGGGCGACATCACTTTTCGCGGACTTTGGAATCTCAAAGAGGCGAATGCGATCTACGCGGAGGATACGCGGGTCGTTGCGAAACTTTTGGCACACTACGGGCTCCGTACATCCGTATTCCGCCTTGATGCGGAGACGGAAATAAAGAAGGCGAAGGAGGTCGCCGAGCGACTTGAGCGGGGTGAGCATGTAGCATACGTATCCGACGCTGGCACGCCGGGGATTTCGGATCCGGGCGCGCGGCTCGTTGCGTATATTCGCGAACACGTACCCGAGGCAAAGATCGACTCAATCCCTGGGCCATCAGCCCTCACTGCGGCGCTCTCGATTGCCGGACTATCAGGCGACGCATTTACTTTCCTTGGTTTTCTTCCGCACAAAAAGGGGAGGCAAACCGCGCTCAAAAAAATCGCAGCGTCGGAATACCCGACCGTGCTCTACGAATCTCCGCACAGAATCATTAAGCTGCTCGCAGAGATGGAGAAGTTAATTCCCGACGCACGGATCACGATTGGGCGAGAGCTGACCAAAATGCATGAAGAGGTTTTGGTCGGAAAGCCAGCCGAATTGGCCGACCGACTAGAGAAAAAGAAGGGGGTGCGCGGCGAGTTTGTTGTCATCATAGAGGGCACGGTGGGGACAAGAAAGTAATGATATACTCACGGCCATGACCGTCGATACAATGTTGATGATTTCGGGTGTCTTTGTGGCCACGTTGCCGTTTTTAGGGTTTCCGCAAAGTTGGGACACGGTCCTGTTTGCGATCGTGGGCGTGCTTATAGTCGGACTCGGCATCGTCGTGCGTCGCCGCGGCTCGTCAGCCTCGCACTCGCCTGCTCCGCGCTCGTCAGATTCATACTCGATCGAGAGCGCACATCGACATGAAGAGTTGGCGCAGTAAGGTCTTGGTATTTGGAGTACTCTTTATATTTTCTGCGGGTGCCGCGGCGGCTTTCGCCTCTACGAGGCTTCAGATTTCGTACGTGCGAGGCGGGCATTACGTGGTGTCTGTCGAGAATAAGGAGGCGGAAGTGATACCTCCGGAGGTGGTGCATCCTCCCACTCCATCTGTCGTGAAAGCGATTTACATGTCGCAGTGTGTCGCGGGCACACCCACGTTTCGCGATTCGCTCGTGCATATTGCCGAGACTACAGAAATAAATGCGCTCATCATCGACATTCGCGACTACACCGGAAAAATATCGTTTCCGACAGACAATCCAATGCTCGCCCCATACGTATCCGATGCATGTGGCGCAGACGACATGAAGGCATTTATTAAGACCCTCCACGAAAAGGGTATATACGTGATCGGACGCATTACGGTATTTCAGAATCCCGCATACACGAAGGCGCATCCTGATCAAGCGGTGCAGAAACGCGGCGGAGGAGTATGGAAAGACCACAAAGGTCTTGCGTTTGTAGATGTGGGCGCGAAGCCGTACTGGGATCACGTGGTCGAACTCGCCAAAGAATCGTACGCGATTGGATTCGACGAAATAAATTTTGATTACATTCGTTTCCCTTCGGATGGGCCAATGAAGGAGGCCGTGTATTCGTGGGATGACGGTAAGTCGAAGCCAGAAGTGCTCGAAGAATTTTTTAAGTATCTTCGGGAGCAGCTTGAGCCACTACGCGCGCCGAGCATTTCGGGAGCGGGAGTCGTACTTTCCGCCGACCTCTTTGGGATGACAACAACAAATCAAGACGATCTCAACATTGGGCAAGTATTGGAGCGCGCACTACCGTATTTCGACCACATCGCCCCCATGGTCTACCCGTCGCACTATCCGAGCGGATTCAATGGGTACAAAAACGTGAATGAACACGCGTACGACATCATTCACTTTTCTATGTCTGAGGCAGTGAGGCGTACCGTCGCCACCACCACGCCGATCGCTTCTTTGGCGTACACGCGCATAGGTACGTCGACGCCCGCACTCTATTCCAAACCGTCATATCCCGCATCCAAGCTGCGCCCGTGGCTTCAGAGTTTCGACTATCCGGTCACCTACACGCCGGCAATGGTGCAAGAACAAATACAAGCGAGTGCCGATGTCCGTCTCGATTCCTATTACGTGTGGGATCCTGCCAATAAGTATCGAAGTCTCAAGGCAGTTCTCAAAGCAGAGTAACTATGTCGCGCATCGACGATCCTCGTGAACGAATCGAGTACTTGCGAGAGTCGGGCTTGTCCGACGGCGCGATACTCCAACGACTCCTCATTGAAGGATGGACGCAGGAAGCATTGGCGACCGCGCTCGCGCCGCGACAGTCGAATAGCGCGAGCGCACCCGTAAAACGGCATTCATTTGGCCGTCACTTCCGCTCCCCGCTGCCAATTTCAACGACAGCGCTCGCGATGCTTACGTTCGCTGCGCTCGGTTTTTCCGGCTATACGATGTATCGACCTCCCATGGTGTATTCGATTTCCTTACCGCTCGCGAGCGCTTCAACGACGCTCCCGCTTGAGTATGGGGCGCTCGCGACGCTCTCGGATGTTGGGTACTACGAAAATGTGAAGGCTTCGCTCGTGACGAGTAAAGTACCTTTTATCGACGCCGACCTATCGCTCATGCGGCTGCGCGTGTATACGCAGGGAGTGCTCGCGTTCGAGGTGCCGATCGTCTCGAAAGGAAAGCCGGGATCGTGGTGGGAGACGCCTGCGGGGATTTATCGTGTGCAGTCGATGGAGAAAAATCATTTTTCTAGTTTCGGCAAAGTATACCAACCATGGAGCATCGCGTTCCAAGGAAATTTTTATATCCACGGGTGGCCATACTATGAAGATGGCACGCCCGTCGCCTCGACGTTTTCGGGCGGCTGCATCAGGCTCGCAACCGAAGACGCTGAGCGCGTCTATGGTCTCGTATCAAATGGGATGACGGTCGTTGTCCACGATACTCTGACCGAAGCCGACACATTTGATTACCAGCTGAAGACGCCACCAATCTCTGCGACGGCGCACCTCGTGGCGGATGCAAGAAACGGAACAGTGCTTTCGGGAAAACATACGGCGGTTGCGGCGCCGATCGCTTCTATTTCCAAACTTGTCGCTGCGCTCGTCGCGACCGAGTACATCAATCTCGACAAAACGATCACGGTACCGGAAGAGGCGATCGTCTATACCTCGGTGCCCCGACTTAAAGTGGGTAGTGAAGTGCGCGTGTACGACCTTCTCTACCTTTTGCTACAGGAATCTTCCAACGAAGCGGCAGAGACGCTCGCGGCGATAACGGGGCGCGATCAATTTATTCGTTACATGAACGGGAAAGCAAAGGCGATCAATCTTACGCACACCATCTTTTCGGACCCTTCGGGCGCTAAGGGGGATTATGCGACGCCCCAGGATCTCTTCACCTTGCTTCGATACATACGCGACAATCGCGGCTTCGTCTTCGGCATCACGTCGGGCGATGTCACCGACAGCGCGTATGGTGATCACGAATTTAAGAACGTCAAAAATTTCAACATCATCAAAAATGCTCCCGCGAAACTCTTGGGAGGGAAGGTGGGGCAAACGCGGGAAGCGTCGGAGACGTACGCTGGAATATTCGAGGTTGATGTTGGCGGGGAGAAACGCGAGATCGCGGTTATCGTCCTCGGCTCGCGCGACGCCGAGGCCGATGTGCGTGCACTCCTTTCGTTCGTCCACAAGCAGTATGCGCCGGGCGAGATTTCCTCGGTTGGCCAATAATAAAAGATCAAAGAATACTGCGCATATTGGCCCTTGTAATCTACCCAAATTTGTTGTAGAGTCTTCGTCGGTCAACCAGCCAAGGGAGGGCTGAAATGCAGTACATTGATAGAACGCGACAGGTCAGGTCGGCTCTTCTTCAGCGAACCGATCTCCTGAACGAAATCCGGGCCATCTTTGCAAGCCACGTGGCTGAGGATGGAGCGAAAGAAACAATCGGGCGCGGGAACGCTCGGTGGGTATACGAGGTTGGCGATCTTGAAATCACGCCCAACGCCAACATCAAGCTACTCCTCAAGCTGTCCGCCAAAAGGCGTTACAACATGAGCTACGCTGACGCTTCGAGACGATCTGAGTTCGGTAACCTAACCGAGCTCGGTGCTTTTGAGGTCTACTACGACTTCGTTGCGGGCATCTTGCCGAACGTGTCGTTCCGTTCCGCGGCGGCGTACAAGCGGTATCTCAAGCGCCAGTACGGTGGAGACGTGAGCGAGAGCTTCTCCCTCGCCGAGCATTGGGGCGGCACCGAAGTAAAAGTCGGCGACCTCGGCGCTCTGCCTTACTTCCATATGGTGGTGAAGCACAAGGAGTACTTCGGGATTCTAACCGAAGGCGAGCCGCCGCTTATCGCGCCACAGGGAAGCGCCAACGACTACAACACCTACGACGACTACACGGTCGAGAATGGGCGCATAATCGACCTCGGGCCTACGCAGTGCCTCTTGATTCGTGTCGACAAAGGAGGTTTCAGTGTCGGCTTCAACGAACGACATCCGCATTGCCTAGGCCTGATGGATCGCGCCGCGAAGTACTTCGACAAGAAGAACCGACTCGAAGTATGACTTCGCGCATTCTACAAACGGCTCGGCGTTCACCCGCCGAGCCGTCTCTTTGTAAAAGAACAAGAATTGTGTGCACTGAGGTGCCGTTTCTATAAATACATTCGGGTTTGTCTGATACCATTTGAGAATGTCTAAGGAAGACACGGTGCAGCCGATTCCCGCTTCAAACGAAGTGGCGCCCATACCGACTGAAGCCGTAGCCGAGACGCCGCAGCAGCCTGTAAGCGAGAACGCTGCACCGAGCGCCGCATCTGCTGAAAGCCCGCCAGCCGAAGCCTCTCCCGTCACAGAGGGCTCCGAACCCCAAACGGCTCATTTGCCGGTAGATGAGCCGTTTGGCCCGACCGCTGATAAGCCGCCGAAGCTGGAAGCTGGCCCAGTTGCGACGCGAAACCCTCGCGATTTGCTAGTGAGTGCGAGAGTTGCTAAACAAAACCGAATACAAAAGAAGCTCGACAAGATCATGGAGATGGTAAACGCAGAGGGCAGCATTGCGAATGACGACGTCGAGAAACTCCTACATGTCTCCGATGCAATGGCGACACGGTATCTTTCTGAATTGGAGAAGGCAGGAAAGATACAACAGGTTGGAAAAACTGGTAGGGCGGTCAGGTACACTCGCGTTTAGTCTTCGCTTTGACAGGTGATACACTTTTGTTACACTTGAACATATGGCCACTACGAAGCAAAGGATCAACATCAGCGTTTCCAAGGATATGCAAGAGACGCTTAAGTGGCTTGCAAAGCGCGACCAGAAACCGGTCGCGACCAAGGTGATTGATTTAATTGAAGAAGCACTGGAATTGGAAGAAGATTTAATGTTGAGCAAGATTGCGGACGAGAGATTGAAAGGTAAGGTTCGCTGGGTAAAGGACAGCGACAAGATATGGAAGTAAAGTTCTCAATCGTTCTTCATCCGTTAGTGATTTCTCAAGATATACCAGTACTCGATGTATTCTGGCGTGGCGAGATTCGAGATGTCATACGATCAAAATTAACGACGGCACCCGAACTATTTGGCAAACCACTTCGCCAGAGTCTGGCCGGTCACCGTGTATTGAGGGTTTCCGATTATCGTATTGTGTATCGAATAGAAAGACCCGTCGTCAACGTCATCGCAATATTCCATCGCTCCACAAAGTACAGGGGTATAGAAAGACGGACGTAGGGTAACCCCGTGAGATATCTATTCTGGATCGCCGATGTGGATCATCCACGTCTATCTCATGGGGTATACTTTCAGTATGCATCCGGATCATCAAAATGATGATCGTCGCATTACGTACTTTGCGGCGACGCATACGCGCGGCAAACGCGAGATGTTTGGTATTCGCGCCATCGACCGCGGCAAGCACGTGTATGTGATTGGAAAGACGGGTATGGGTAAATCGACCATGCTCGAAAACATGGCGATTCAGGATATTCAAAACGGCGAAGGTATTTCTTTCATTGATCCGCACGGCTCGACGGCGGAGAAGTTGCTCGATTTTGTGCCGCACCACCGCATCAAAGACGTGGTGTATTTCGCGCCGTTTGATACAGACTATCCGATGGGTTTCAACGTGATGGAGGATGTGGGCTACGATAAGCGCCACCTCGTGGTCTCGGGGCTCATGGGAGCACTGAAGCGCATTTGGGTCGACGCGTGGAGCGCGAGAATGGAATACATTTTGCAAAACACGCTCCTCGCGCTTTTGGAATATCCAGACTCGACGCTCTTGGATGTGAATCGCATGCTCACCAACAAGACTTTCCGCGCGGCGGTCGTGGAGAAAATCACGGACCCTATCGTGCGCGGATTTTGGGTGGAAGAGTTTGCGGCGTTTACGGATACGTACACGCGCGAGGCGACGCCAGCGATTCAAAACAAAATCGGTCAATTTACGGCAAATCCCCTCATTCGTAACATCGTCGGGCAGGGGAAGTCGACGTTTGATTTGCGAAAGGTGATGGATGAAAAAAAGATTTTCATTGTGAATCTTTCCAAGGGGCGCATGGGTGAGACAAATGCTGCGCTCCTCGGCAGCATGCTCGTCGTAAAGATATACCTCGCGGCGATGTCGCGCGCCGACGAGCCTGCAGTGCGCTTGGCGAAGCTTCCGCGCCACTACTTTTATGTCGACGAATTTCAGTCGATGATGAACGAAGCCTTTGCCGACATTCTCTCCGAGTCGCGCAAATACAAGCTCGCGCTCACGCTCGCGAATCAATATATCGAGCAAATGGAAGAGGAGGTGCGCGATGCGGTGTTTGGCAACGTCGGAACGCTCATCGTTTTTCGCGTAGGACCTTTCGACGCCGAAGTGCTTGAGCCCGTCTTTGATCCAACGTTTCTTCCCGCCGATCTTGTGGGGCTTGGTCTGGGGCAGATATATCTCACATTGATGATTGATGGGGTAGGCACGAAGCCATTTTCGGCGCAGACGATTCCGCCGATTGATACGCCCACGATTTCGTATCGCGATGATTGCGTCCGGATGTCGCGTGAGCTTTATGGCAAACCGCGCGCCGAAATCGAGGCGGGCGTCAATAAGCGGCAACTCGACTTCCAACCGCCTCCAAAGAAACCAAAAGAAGCAAGCCCAGGGAGCACCTACGGTACTCGGCCGCGCGTGACTGAACCCCCACGCGCTCACAGTGCGCCCGCCGGATTTCGTCCATCCGGAGACACGAGAGGTTTTTCGCCAACGGTCTCTCGGCCAGCTGATGTTCGTTCGCATGTATCTGATCAACGCGGCGCGTTGCGTGCGGCGCTTACCAATGTTCGCGCAGGTGGTGGTAATGGTAGCCCTCCGTCGGGAGGTCCGATTCGTTCGCCAGCAGATATTTTGCGAGCGCGAAATTCGCAAAAGACAGCGGTTCGATCAGAAGACAATCACGTCACACCTCACTCCGCCCTAGGCGCCCATCCGCAC
>CAYTFU010000017.1:0-12030 GCA_964437185.1 uncultured Candidatus Saccharibacteria bacterium
GAGTTACTGGGGTGGGGGTGGCAAGGGGTATGGTTCAAATACTGCAGAGGCCGGTGCTGGGCAGGCCGGGCAGGCTTTCGGAGCCGGTGGTGGTGGTGGATCAAACGTCGATATAAATAGTACGGCCGCTGTAGGAGGGGCTGGTGCTGCCGGGGTGGTCGTCACGATGAACTACACGTCGAGCGGCGCAGACTTAGCGGAGTGGTATGAGACGAAAACTGATGTTGAGGTCGGGGATATCGTAGGCGTGAGTACGGACATCTACGAGTATGATTCAAAACTCGGTTTACAGAAATCTGCGGTATTAGAAAAGGCGGTATCGAACGTGAATGTGGTTGGCGTTGTGTCGACCGTTCCGTCGGAGACGATCGGATACGATGTGCTCGGCAAAAGCGCACATCCGCGTCCTATAGCGCTTGCCGGTCGCGTGCCCGTCAAATTCTCGAGTGAGAACGGCGATGTGAAGGCGGGGGATCTGCTCACGGTCTCGTCGCGAGCGGGAGTCGCAATGCGTTCGACGAAAGCTGGGGTTACGATTGGCCGCGCTCTTGAAGATGCAGTCTGCGAGGATGAGCAGGTGTGTACGGTACTCATTATGGTAAATACTTCGTACTCGACGGGTGCGCTCATTGATGTGGCGTTGCGTGATAGCGGGTTGCCGCTCGATGTCATTCCTCAAGATCTTGATGTGGGTCGAATGATTCTCACTGAGATGATTCAGCGCAAGAAAAATATTGTGGCGGAGGTGAATCTTTCGGAAGTGTTTACAGACCGACTTGTCGCAGGGCTCGAGATTGTGGCACCGCGCGTGATTGCGGACACAATCGTTACGCGCGCAATTGAACCCGCCGAGCGAGATGTCACTATGCGAGTCACTGATGAAGGGAAGTTTGTCATTGAACGCGTTGCCGCGTCTGACCTCAGCATCACCTTTGATACGGCATCCACCACCGAAAGTGCTCTTGCGGTCTCCATCGACGCATTGGGCAACGCCCTCTTTGCTGGGACGCTCATCGCCGCCAACTTTGAAGTGGGATCGGCGGAGAAACCGGGAGGAATCACGATGTTTGATACAAAATCGGGAGCGCCATATTGTCTACATATTGCAAATGGCATATTCCAAAATATTCCGGGAAAGTGCGGGGCGTTTGCGACCGCCCCTATTTCTGCAAGCGAAGTAGCTGAGACATCGGCACCCGCATCAGATACATCGGGTTCAACAGCTCCTGTAGATTCGTCTGCAAGTACTACCGATTCCGTAACGTCCGACTCTATAGATACCGCAGATTCATCATCGGAAGATACGACCGTCGTCGACGCTCCGGCGAGCGAGCCCTCCTCAGAAACGTCCGAACCTGTCGTTTCCGAGCCAGCTCCCGCGCCAGTTGCAGAGCAACCACCAGTGGAACCAATCGTCGAAGCGCCCGCCCCCGAACCTGTGGCCGTAGTCACAGCAGCACCAGCCGCGGAGTAATTATTACCAGCGTACAATACACACTATGAATGAACGTCTCGTCGTAAGTCTCAAAAAGTCTCCGGAACTCGAAGTTCGTCCTCCACGCGAACATGAATCCGAGCGATCCGTTTCGTGGAAATGGTACGTGACGGTGCTTGGTTGCGCGCTGCTTCTGATAGGGTTGGGGTATTGGTACAAAACATCGAGACAATCTTCTGAGTCAGTCGAGAATACTTCTGCTGACGCACAAGCGGTACCGAAGGAGATGGTAGAGAAAGAGGCGAGCGATCTCGTCGCAGAGGTCGGCAAGCTCATCCTTTTGCCGAAAGACGAAGTGCCCACTATTGCGACCGTGACCGATCCGAGCAAGCTCGCGGATCAGGCGTTTTTTGCAAACGCAAAAGCGGGAGACAAAGTATTGCTGTATACGAAGGCGCGGAAGGCGTATCTTTATGACCCAATAGCGCGTCGTCTTATAGAAGTCGCGCCGATTACGACGGAATTACCGCAATGATTTGGAAGACCACATGGAAATTTGGGATATCGCTCGCGCTCTGCGCAGGTTTTTTTGCCGCCCTACAGTACTCATTAGTCTTCGCCGATGAGTACACGAGCACCAACTTTACGAGCGACAACCCCATCGTCAACGGATTTGGGGGCACGGCAACGTCGACCAGTTTTTCGACCACGCAGGGCGGCGAAGAGGTGGCGACGGGGGAGTCGACGAGCACCAATTTCGCGCTCCTCTCAGGTTCGATGTATTACGATTCATTTACACCCAAATCGAAAAACTGGCAGTGGTTTGATGATGAGGGTAGCGAGACGCCAGTAACGGCGCTCGCCGCAGAAAACGTCGCTCCGTCGGCGGTGGACACGGATAATGTTGTAAAACTTCGAATTTCAATTTCTGAGACAGCCGACATCGGCGCGCAATTTGTGAAATTCAAACTCCAGTATTCCACGTCGTCCGATTTTTCGACCGGAGGGTATGATCTCGCGCCCCTGTGGAATTGCACCGGAAGTTCAGTGTGGTGTTATGCGGATGGCGCAGGCGCGGACAACGCGCTCATCACGACCGCCGTACTTTCCGATCCCAACTCATGCGTCGCGAGCGTGGGCAATGGATGCGGTACGCACAACGAGTCGGCTACGAGCACGTCTTCATACGATCATGGGAAGAGTATGGTGAAAGAATATGAATTTACACTTGTGGAATCGGGGGCAATTTCAAACACGGTGTATTTCTTTCGGGCGTTTGATGTCTCGAGTACGTCATCGGTCCCGCTCGATACGGGGGAGACGTACCCTTCGATCTCCACGAACGGCGCGCAGCTCACCTTTTCCATCAACGGGCTTGCGACGTCGACTGCGACTGAAGGTATTTCAACTGAAATCGGCACTACGCCGACAGGTGTGCCGTTCGGTAGTTTGTTGCTCGGGGACCCCGTGATCGCGGCGCAGCGACTTACGGTTTCTACGAATGCCGCGCAGGGCTACCAGATTTACGCATTTCAGCAGCAGGGATTTTTGGGACCGTACGGTGATGAGATAGAGCCAGTCGCGGGCACAAATGCGAGTCCCACGGGATGGAGCACCGGCTGTTACTCGACTTCGACGGGCTGCTACGGATACCATGCCGGTGAAGACGTGCTCTCCGGCGGATCAACGAGATTTTCTGCAAACGACACGTTTGCCAAATTCACTGCGTCGCCTGCTGAGATCGCGTATAGCTCAGGCCCGATCTCCAACGACGACACGGATATGGTGTACAAGGTCGAGGCGCACCAGGATCAGCCCGCGGGGGATTACAGCACGGGGGTCGTGTACATCGTCGTACCCACATTTTAATAATTCCACAGCCATTCGCCGGATAATTTTGTTATGCTTACGGAATATCAAACTATGGGTCGTACGAACATGAGGTACTGGTTGGTTTCGTACGCGCTCGCGGTGCTCTTCAGTGGAATCCCAATGCTCGCGCAGGCCGGCGGGGACCTCTCTGTGATGCCCGCAGTCATGGATGAAAAAGCAAAGCCACGCGACATCCTCAAAGAGACCATCATTCTTACGAATGAAAGCGATCACGTGATCAGCGTGTATCCGACGGTTGAAGATATTAATCCGGAAAATGGCGAGCAGTCTTTCAATCGCGCGAACAATTCAGAAGATTTGTCCGACTCGCTCGCAAATTGGATCGAACTTTCACGCGGAGTGGTGAAAATAGCGCCCGGAGAAAAAAGAGAAATTCCGTTTATCATTCGCCTCAATCCAAATGCCGTCGCTGGCACCTATCACGCCGAGATATCGTTTGGTAGCGGCGAGACGCGCGCAGCGGCCGAGGCGAATGGCCCGCTTGCGGTGGTCGCGGTCAATCTCGAAGTTACTGCCGATATCAAAGAAATAATGCAACTCAACGCCTTCGACGTGGATACCGTTGCGTTTACCGGAGACGACGTGTTGTTCAACTTCCAATTGCAAAACATCGGCAATCAGGAGCTTGAGCCGAAGGGCGAAATCAGAATTTATGATCGCAAGGGCAGAGAGGTGGCGGCGATTGATGTGAATAAAGAGGGTCGGATGGTATCGCCCGATCAAGTAGCGCAGCTTGCCTCGGTGTGGAGCGCGGCGAATGGATTTGGAAAGTTTAAGGCACTTTTGAATGTGAATTACGGAAGGGGACAAACAGCATCGGTGCAAGACACCGTCTTCTTTTGGGTCATTCCTTGGAAACAAATCTTCGGACTTTTGGTTGTAAGCCTCATCGCGATCATTGCGCTCGCGCTCTATTTCCACCGCTGGCTGGAAGAGCGACACCTCGGCAAGCTCGCGCACGCGGGCTTCCTCAAGCACGACGCGATCGCGACGATTCAGAAAGCGCGCGAGCCCGCGCAAAAGAAAGGAATCTTTTCGCTATTTGACAGGGGGGGTGTAGCGCAGACATTACCGCCACGTCCGCTCCCTTTACCCGTCGCTCCTTCACCCGTTGAGCATCCTCTCGAGCGCGCTCGCTCGCCACTTTTGAGCGAAGATCACAAGATCGACCTGAAGCAAATGCGCGCGGCGCAGGAGGAGTCGCGCGCGATCCACTCTGATGCGGGCGTCTCGTCCGAAGGGCACGGCGCGGTCATCAACCTCAAAAAACGCCAATGACACGAAGAGCGGGAATCGAGTGGAAGAAGCGACTCATCCTCGCGGTGTTCGCGTTTGCCCTTTTGTGGGGATCGACGATTCATGCGCAGAGTCTCTCTGTTACGGTAACGCCCCCGCTCTTTCAGCTCACCATCGGGCCGGGGGAAACGTGGGTAAGTTCGATTAAAGTGGTCAACAACAACGACTACGACGTGACATACTACACGCGCGTCGTCGATATGGAGGCGAGCGGGGAAGAGGGGCGCAGCAAGTTTACGCCGCTCATCAATCTGCCTCCCGAGACGGAGGGCGCGCCAAGTACGCTCGCGCGATGGATCGACATTCCCGCCACATCCTTTACGATCGGACACGGAAAAAGCGCCGACATACCATTCACCGTAACGATACCGACAAACGCTTCTCCAGGCGGTCACTACGCAGCGATACTTGTCGGCACCGAGCCTGGTGACGCTGCGGGGCAAGGATCCATGATGAAAGTGTCGAGCTTTGTATCCTCGCTCATTTTCGTGCGCATTAAAGGTGATGTTATTGAGAGCGGAAGAATCCGCGAGTTTAGGACAGACAAATCGCTCTACCAAGTGCCGGAGGCGGATTTCGTTGTGCGATTTGAAAATATGGGCAACACGCACCTTCGGCCCGAAGGCGAGATCGCGATATACAACATGTGGGGAAAAGAGCGCGGTAAAGTACTCATCAATCAGGAGACGAATTTTGGCAACGTCCTCCCGCAGAGCGTACGGCGGTTTGAATTTTCGTGGCAGGGCGAGCGAAGTATCTTTGATGTCGGGCGCTATAGCGCGGAGGTTACGCTAACATACGGCGAAGATGGAAAAAAGAACGTCACCGACACCGCGTACTTCTGGGTTATCCCTGTCGTGCCCGTGACTATCGGCCTCCTCGCGTGTCTCGCGTTTCTCGCGGTTGTCGTGTGGTTGGTGCGGCGCTACGTGCGTCGGGCGCTCCTCCTTGAGCGCATGCGACTCGGCATCGAGATCGGCGCTCCGATGGTACGGCCTCCAGTTATTGAGACTATCGTAGAGCCTATCCGAGCAGGGGTTATAGATTTGCGCAGCATTTCGAGCGGTCGCGCGGTGCCGAATGCTGCTCCGGATGCGCTGACAAAAATATCAACTGAACGTCAAACCGCATATCAACCCTCGCTTACGATAGGAGAATTTTTCGGAAAGTACAAGCTTTTCTTCCTGTTTATCGCCGTTGTCGTCCTTGGGGTTATGGGAGTGCTGCGATATTTCGACAAAGTGCTTGTCGATAAAAGAAGCTTCGAGATTCGCGATGTCAAAGTGCAGCTGGAAAACCCGCAGTGACGCATGAGTGTCGCTCGCGATGTCTCTTACGTGTCTTTTACGACGTGACTGCTGGTTATCCACATTTTTCAACACATTTAGCGAGTCTCCGATTATTCGTAGCATATAATTCACCACGAGATGAAGTACGTTTGTCCGTTATTTTTATAAGAATGTAGCAATATTAAGCGCTTCGATAACAAGCACATATGAATATTTTTGAGCTGAGGTCAGATCCGTATGTGATGAGCACCTTTGAGAAGGTATCGCTCGCGCTCATTGCCGCGATTCTTTTGTGGGCCACGGGCTTGCCGCTTCTCCTTCAGAAGGCAGAGGCCGCCGCGCTCACGAGCATCAGCGACACGCTCTCTACCTCCGATATCAGCGCGCTTGCGAAGCACACCATTGCGTTTACCAACGCAACCTCCACGTCCGCTGGTCAAACCATCAAGATTCAGCTAGATCCTACAGGAAGTCTATTTTCACAGTCGTTCTCTCCGGCAACTACGACACTAGATGACATTACCACAACCGGAATGGATATAGTAGATGTGTGTAGCGGTAACCCCAGCGAAGTCACCGTAGTGGGTAATTACAACAACGGGACGGATGAAAATCTGACATTCACGGTATGTGCAAACGATACGGTCCCGGCCGGTACAATTACGGTGACTGTCGGTAGCTCAACAGGTCTTTGGACAAATCCTGGTACAGCAGGATCGTACGAGATCAACATTGGAGGTACGCAGGATAACTCAGGTGAAACGCGCGTCTACGTATTGAGCAGCGTTACCATGACAGCAGCCGTCAACTCATCATTCTCATTTACTGTTACTGGTCTCTCCACAACTACTGCTTTGACCAACTACGCGACAACTACAAAAACTTCTACGAGTACCGCAATTCCGTTCGGCGAACTCGCATCGGGAACACCTCAAGTGATTGGCCAACAACTCTCAGTAAGTACCAATGCGCGAAATGGATTTGTGGTGACTGTCCAGGAAAATCAGAACCTTCTTTCATCGACGGGTGCAGACATCGATCTGTTTATCGAGGGAGCGACGACTTCCTCACCCGTTCAGTGGGTAGCTCCCACGCCGACGCTCGATCAAGAGCACTCATACGGACACATCGGTGTTACGAGTGATGATTCGGATTTGAACAGCGGCGAGTTCTTAGGAACAAAGTACGCAGGTAACTTCAATACGGCGCGTGCAGTGTTCTCACACACAGGGCCCGCAGACGGCACTACGCAGGACAAGGGTATGGCGAAGGTGGCGTTCAAAATTGAGATCACTGACCTCCAAGAAGCAGGAAGTGATTACACCAATGTCCTCACTTACGTTGCAACGCCGACTTTCTAGGGCTACGCCCAAGAATTTTCCCTCTCGGGGTGCCTGCGCAGATGGGGTTGCTCGACAGGGGGCCTTCCGTGCTAGTATGGGGGCTCTTCAGGGTAGATAAACAAGCAGCACCATGAAAACCCTTTTCCTTCGCACGTCCGCCCTCGCTCTCTTTTTTTACGCGGGTCTTGCGATGCCAGTTCTTGCGCAGACGGAGGGTTTGCAAATGCAGCCAGCGATCATAGAAGACCGCGCCGAAAAGGGCGGTTTATTTAAGTTTAATCTCACGGTTACAAACATTGGGGCGACTGAGAAGACCTTTTTCCTGAGCGCGCAGGATATTCGGAGCGTGGACGAAAACGGACGTCCAATCTTTGCCGATGAGGGTGAGACCACTGGTTACGAGTTGAGTTCGTGGGTCAATTTGCCCGGAGGATCAATCAAGCTGAGAGCGGGTGAGAGTCGCACCATTCCGTTCAACGTCGAAGTGCCGCACGCAGCGAGTCCCGGATCTCACTTCGCGGCCATCTTTTTTTCGGATAAGGAGCCTAGGCTTGATACTACGGGATCGGCAATTTCTATTCGCGTCGGAACGATTGTGAGTTTGCGCGTCGCGGGCGAGGCGCGCGATGAAGCGCGCATTCGAGAATTTTCAACGGGTAAGATTGTTTACGGCGAGGCGAAAGTAGATTTCAATTCCCGCGTAGAAAATATGGGCAACGTATTGGTACGGCCACGCGGCATTATTGAAATTACAAATATGTTTGGGAAAAGTGTGGCGAGCGTACAGATCAATGATGAAGCGGCCGCGGTCTTTCCCGCCGCGTACCGAATATTCTCCGCGCTGTGGGAGTCGGATGCGCTCGCGTTTGGCCGCTATCAGGCGGTGTTGAGCTTTTCGTATGGCGAGGAAGCGAAAAAGACAATTTCGGAAACGACATCGTTTTGGATACTGCCCCTCGGATTGATTGGTTCGGTGCTCGGCGGAATGTTCTTGCTCATTGTGGGCGTGTTCTTCGGCATCAAGATGTATATCCGCAGGAAACTGAGCGAGATGGGTGGGGGGCGAACGGATACCGAGTACTATGCCCAAAAGTATCAGCGTTCTGGTTCACGGCTTGTGGTCATTGTATCTATTCTGTTTTTTGTGATCATCATCTTGCTCGGGGTTCTCTTCATGATGTTTGCCTAACATGAAATCGCGCGCACGCGCTCGCTGGAAAGGTTCGTCCCTTAGAAGGGCGGCTGTTGTAAATGCGCTCGCGCTCTCGGTCGCGATCCCTGCTTTTGGGTACTCGATTTTCACAGACGCCCCGCGTGAGTACGCTCATTCGATGGGCGACATGTTTGCGGGTGCTTCCGCGAGTTTGACGGCACAGGTACCTGCGAATCCTATAAATACGCTCGTTGCGCAACTTTCAGAAAAGGAGGCCCGACTCAACGAGCGAGAAGCGGCGCTTGCGGAGTCGCTCGCGAAGGGCGACAGTCTCGGCACGCTCAGCGACAACCTCGGACTGATCAGTTTCGGGATCAGTATGGTGCTCTTTGTGCTCATCGGCGCTAATTTTTATATGGACAGGCAGTACCGTCGAAAATTTTCTCAGGGAAATTTGTTTGTGAATCTTCGTTCGTCTCGCTCGCGGTAACGGGCCGTGCGCGGTGAGCTATAATAGAGTGCAATGAAAGTTCTCGCACTGCTCTGTGCGGCTGCAATCGCATTCACGGTCTACGCGGTGCATGCGGCGTCGCTCACGTACGTGAGCGATCTCATATCAACCTCTGGCCCCGGTCTTTCCGCTTCACACACGATCCAATTCACCGCGACGCAGGCAATTCCCGCTTCGGGATATATCGTTATTACTCCACCCTCAGGGTCTTTTAACATTCCGACGGGGTTTGGTACCGAAGACGTGGATCTCTCCGTTTCGTCGGGAGGTCCGTACGCAGATCGGAGCCTTGCTACCACTTCGAGCGCGACGCACGATGGCGTCGCCGCGGTCGCAGGACTCGCGGGCTCGATCACGATTACGCTCAATTCGACGAGCGGCATCGTGGCGGGGGAGGCGGTGCGGGTAGAGCTCGGTTCGGTCGCCACGTATGAGGCGAGCGGCGCAGATAATATACCCAATCCCTCGGTGGGCTCGTATCGGATAAGTATTGTGACGAAAAACGCCTCCAACGCGATCATTGATCGGGCGAATGCCATGGTCGCAATCGTTGATCAAGTAACGATGGGGTCGTTGGCGCCCATCGTCGCTCCCGTGCGCCTCAACGGTCTTCCCTCAGGAGAAATTGCGGCTGGGAATGACGCGATCGAGATTTCGCTCGAAACGGCCGACGATTCGACGTGCCGATATGCGACCTCGACGGGAGTATCGTACGCCTCGATGACAGGCTCGTTTACGCCAAGCCTCGGTACGCTCTTCTATACGGTGATCACGGGTCACCAAAATGAAACGACCTACAATTATTATGTGCGCTGTTCGAGCGTATCGGGGGGCGCAAATGACGACGACTACGCGATAACCTTTAACCTCAAGGAGACGCCGAGTAGCGACACGTCGATACCCGGTATCGGCACGCCGAGTACCAACGGCGTTTCCGGATACCTCGGGCCGGGCGGCGTGGGGAGCTATCCGGGAGGAAGCGCAGTTTTGTATCTCGCATCCATAACTATCACCGGATGGACTTCGCCCTCGGCAAACGTGGTGGTACTCAAAGATGGCGCTGCAGGGACGACCGCGCGATCTGCCTCGGACGGAAGTTTTACCGCGACGCTTTCCGACATGGAGCGAGGCACGTACACGTTTCAGATCTACAGCGAAGATGGCCAACGGAGGAAATCAGCTACCTATTCGGCAACGCTTTCCCTCACATCGGGCACCGAAAACACGGTCACCAACGTTGTGATCGCGCCGACGATCGCGCTTTCGAGTCAGTCTGCCGCGACGGGGGAGGAAGTGAAGGTAAGCGGAGCGGCAGTGCCAGCGAGTCCCATCGAAATCACGCTCTATCTGCAGGCGTCGGGTACTCCGCAAACCGAGCCGCAAATATTTAGGGCAACCTCATCGGCATTGGGCGTGTGGGAGTATTCGCTCGGCAATGCGCTGAAAAAAGGCACGTATTTCGTCGATGCTCGCGTGCTTAATAAAAAAGGTGCGCACAGTGATTACAGTACGCTGCTCTCATTTAGTGTAGGCAGTGTAGGACAGGTCGGACCGTCCGATGTTGGGACGCGCACAGATATCAATAGCGACAGCAAAGTCAATCTCGTGGACTTCTCAATTTTGCTTTCAAATTGGGGCGGCGACGACGCAGGTTCAGACATCAACGAAGACGGCGTGATCAACCTCGCTGACTTCAGTATTCTGCTCTTCTATTGGACGGGGTAGAATAGCGTATGCCTCACGTGTCACGTAATTTTGCACTCATCGTCGCTGGCGCGGTCGTGCTCCTCGCTCTCATCGGAGCGTCATTTTGGCAGGTATTTTTGGGAGAAAAATCCGGTGTTGCGGACGAAAGCACATTTGCGCAGGAGTACGGTCTCGCGTTCACTGACTACGAGGGGAAGCAGGTGTTGCTCTCAAGTTTTCGTCGGGAGGTACTCGTGGCGTATGTGTGGGCATCGTGGTGCCCGTACTGCGGTGGGGAATTGGAAAACCTATCGAAACTCAAGAATACGTACGGCGATGAAGTGCAGATCGTCGCAATCAATCGTGCCGAGCCGATCGGTGTGGCGCGTGCCTATACCTCGCCGCTTTCGGTTTCGGGTCTCGTGCTCCTTCTCGATCCTGCCGATGCGTTTTTCAAAGAAATAGATGGATATGCTATGCCCGAGACAGTGTTTATCGACAAAGGTGGGGCAGTGATCTTCCATCAGCGCGGCCCCATGCCCATCGATGCAGTGAAAAAAAAGATCGACGAGCTTCTCGGCCGATAGTGCAAAAAGCATCACGCGCAGGCGTGCCTTCTCTGCTGAAGCTACGCACGGGCAAGTGCGAGGAGGGTGACCTGTGCGCCCGCGCGGCGCAGCGGCGTTGCTGCGTTGGCAAGCGTGGCGCCCGTTGTCGTGACGTCGTCAATAAGGATGATGTGGGTTTTATTTACGAGCGCTGCGTTGGGTGCGATGAATGCTCCCGCGACATTTGAAAGTCGCTCCGAGCGCGGGAGGTGCGCCTGGGATTTTGTTTCTTTTGTCCGCGCAAGCGCCTGTGGCGCGATGAGCGCGCCCGTCTCGTGGAGAAAATCTGACGGCAAGGTTTTGAGTATCAGTTCTGCTTGGTTAAATCCTCGCTCGCGCACTCGCGAGGCATGGAGGGGTATTGGTACCATGAGAATTTTTTTTGTGCTAAATGTTCGATGCGAAGCTATTTCCTCACGCAAATATTCTGCAAGGAGCGTTGCGCAGAGCTTGGCTGCGTATCGTGAACCATCGTACTTAAGGCTGCGAATGAGATCCTGCACCGCCGTATCCCGATAATCCATGAGGGTCGTGATCTGCGTTCCGAGAAGGTCGTGCGTTTCGAGAAAAAGCGGAATGTCTCCCGGTGTGCGTGCCTTGGTGCGAGCGGTGCGTTCTTTCGGCGGCAGCACCGCATCCAGCGCCGATTCACAAACGTACCGAATCCACGCGACGAGTCGGAAAAGCATGGCCGGATTGTACGCAGATGCGCAAAATAGTCGAGGACGCTGCAAAGTGATACCATCAGGCAATGGACCCCGTTAGAAGCCTCAGTGATTATCTCGATGCCGCCCGATTTGACATAATTTTAATGTT
>CAYTFU010000018.1:0-11414 GCA_964437185.1 uncultured Candidatus Saccharibacteria bacterium
GCCGACGTAGCTCAGTGGCAGAGCAAGCCTTTCATAAGGGCTGGGCCGCAGGTTCGATCCCTGCCGTCGGCACTAAAAGATTGATGGAATCGTGTTTTTAAAGTATTGTGTGCGAGTTGCGGGTGTAGCTCAGTTGGTTAGAGCGTTCCCCTGTCACGGGAAAGGTCGAGGGTTCGAGTCCCTTCACTCGCGCAAAAATAACGAGTCCGAAGCACAGCTTCGGGCGACTGTATTTTTGCTGCAGAGTGAAGGGACTCGAAAGGAATCGGCTGGGGTCCCCGCGAGCACGCGGGGTGCCGATTCCAGGGCCGAGCGGAGAATTGGAGCGACGGCGACAATTCGAGCGCTTGGCCGAGCTTCACTCGCGCAATAAAATCGTAACTCAGTTCAAGACACCTCCTTACAGCCCAACAGTCACTCGCAAAAAGGTAGCAGGTATAGAAGTGCTTCCGTCGGTGCTCTTGTTTTGCGACTTCGCGAGTTCCACAAGCTGGTTGTGAAGTTCCTCCGCTTTCCCATTCTTTTGGGCCGCTTCCATGGCGTTCATTGTAGGGCCATAGAATTTCTCGAACGCTTCTATGAACTGTTCCGGGCTGTTGGGCGATGTGAAGTAGAACGTGTCCTTCTCCATGGCAATCTTTTCTTTAGGTACACCAGCTTGCCCGAACCTTTCGACGATATGAGTATCCACGCCCCACGTCATGGGACTGACGAAGCCTTCCGGCGGAGGAGGGGTAAACGCAGAACTTATCTTCAGAAGCTGCGACACAAACGAGGTTGGGTCGTTGGGAATCCAATTACCCATCACGATGCGACCGCCCGGCTTTGTGACCCTCACCATCTCCTTAGCTGCGTCAAAGGGCTTCGGCGCAAACATTGCGCCAAACACCGTGAGGGTCAAATCAAACGAATGATCGGTGACTCCTTGCAAGTTGCACGCATCTCCTTCTTGAAAAGTAATGTTGGTAAGGCCTGCATCAGCGGCACGTTGGTTGCCAGCCTCGACGAGGTTTTTGGCGATATCGATTCCCACAACGTCGGCTCCCAAGCGTGCCAAAGGAATCGCCGTGGTGCCATCCCCACAACCGAGGTCCAAAACTCGGAGTGGCACTTTTACTCCTAGTGAATTAACAAGGGCTTCCCCCGACGGACGCATAAAAGCCGCAATCTTAGTAAAGTCTCCCTTTTCCCACAGTGCTTTGTTTGGGTTCATGCCCTTATGGTAGCACCGTCTAGTTTGAGAGGATAGTCGAAATAACGTTCCGTGGTATTTTCTTGCTTGTACACACCCCTCGTTTCGCATGGTACGATTTGGGCATATGGAAAAGTCAAATGAAGGAATGGGCATACAGGAGGCGGTTAAAAGTCAGGAAGAGGGCAAAAATGTGTTATTTCTCAATCACGACGCATTTATCAGCCGACTTTCAGAGATCGAATCGCTTTCTAAGAATCCTCTTGACGTAACGCAAAATCTCGATAAACAGGGTACCCCAGCGGTCCGAAAGCAGGAGCTTGCCGAAGTTGCAAAAGCGTTGAAAGAAATGCACCCATCGATGTTGGTAATGGCCACAGAGAAGGACGGGAAGATTGTAAGCGTGATGATTGTCAACAAGAAGGGAGGTCAAGCGACAGTTGAGCACATGTGGATGAGCGTAGAGAACGACGGGCAACCGCCGATGATCGAGATCCTCATAACTTCGGCGCTCAGTAAGCTCAAAAGCGGATCGCCTTCCTTCGATACACTTCATATCAAGCTCAAACGCGGGCTTGAATCACAAGGTCTTCGTCACTACCTCGATAATTTCCCACCGAGTAAGCTTATTGTAGGAGACGCCGCGGCCAACGATGACCAACCCCTCGAAAAAGCAGCGTGAGTGGTAGAATCGCCCCATGAGAACTCCGCGCGAGATTTATGCGCAGTATCGGATTATGCCGAGCTTGCAGCTGCATCAGCTGCGCGTCGCGGCAGTCGCAAAGCTCGTGTGTGGCAACACGTCCCTCGAAGTCGACCAAAATGTCGTGCTTCTTGAGTGCCTCTTTCACGATATGGGCAACATCGTGAAGTCTGACTTTGATTACTTTCCAGATTTTCTAGAGCCCGAGGGGCGAGAGTATTGGGAGGACGTGAAGCGTGAATACATCGCAAAGTACGGCCCGGAGCAACACGCCGCGAATGCGGCAATCGCGCGAGAAATTGGTTTGCCGAGCAAAGTTATCGAGATTATGGACACGAGCGGATTTGGAAAGGTTCAGGAAGTTTTAGAGCATGGATCGACGGAGCTCAAAATCTGTCAGTATGCAGATATGCGTGTCGGCCCTCACGGTATCCTGCCATTGCGCGAGCGCCTCGCGGAGGGGAGGGAGCGGTATAAAAAGCGAAAGCAGTCTGATCCTGCGGCAGGGATATTTACGAGAACCGAAGCGGATTTTGAGATGCTCGCTTCTACGGCGCAAAAATTGGAGGACATGTTGTTTTCCAATCTAACCATTGTTCCCGAAGATGTTACCGACCAAAGCGTCGCACCTGTGCTTGAGAAATTGTGGGACTATGCTGTCACGTGATAGTATCGTCATGGTTGTTGCGAAAGCAGCTCGTTCTTTATGCCGATGTAGCTCAGTTGGTAGAGCACGTCCTTGGTAAATTTTGCCCTTCGGCGGAGCGATCCGTCGTTGCCACTCGAATAACGGTTAAAGGCCTTTCTGAGGTTCAGACCGTGGCGACATTCGCCCGAACGACTGACAAGAGCGACTCACTGAGTCGAATATACAGTCTAATCCTCCGATAATTCATAAACGGAGGTATCAAATGAAGGACGAGGTCTCCGGTTCAATCCCGGACATCGGCTCAAGTGTACGCACTACGCGCTGTTCATGTGGTATGTCTGAATCCTTAAGACCAGAGAGAAACTTAAAGGTGAATCGGTTTGATCTGGAGAAGATCACGACTCGTTCACAGGCGCGCGAGGCGTTGATGGGGTTTACAAATGAATTGCTTCTATGCAGAGGTGCTGAAAAAGAAGCATTGCAGTCGACACAGGGAGAAATACACATCCCGCTTGAAGATTGGATTGAGCAGATCAAGGGGTTGCGACATGAACGAATTCCGGTTCTCGAGGAATATATTCGAATGATTGAAGAAAAGATGCCATCTCTGCCGGAGTCATAGATTTGCTCAGGGTCTCAGTGCATTGGAAATCATCATTTTTTAGCGTAGGATATTGCTCATTGCCGGAGTAGCTCAGTGGTAGAGCAACACTTTCGTAAAGTGTGGGTCGGGAGTCCGATTCTCCCCTCCGGCTCAATATGCAAAAAGAACAAATTGAAAAAAAGATCACCGACATCGAAGCGGCGATGGTGGCGCCCGATTTTTGGGCCAACAAAGACAGAGCGCAAGCCGTGCTCAAGGAATACCAGGATCTAAAGGCCGCGCTCGCAGGTGGCGGAGCGTACGACAAAAGCGACGCGCTTGTCACGATCATTTCGGGTGCCGGAGGAGATGATGCGGAAGATTTCTCCAGAATTCTTTTTGAGATGTACAAGAAGTACGCCGAACTGAAATCCTGGAACACGGGGCTCATAGGCGCAAATGCAAATTCAATGGGAGGGTACCGCAGCATTTCGTTTGAAGTCGCGGGCGCAAGTGCGTACGGTGCGCTGAAGCACGAGGCGGGTGTGCATCGACTCGTACGGATGTCGCCTTCCAATTCTGCAGGTAAACGACAGACGTCATTCTCGCTCGTCGAGGTGCTCCCCAAACTTCCCGACCAAGGCGATCTGCATGTGCCGGAGGGGGACATCGAGATCACGGTTGCGCGCTCCGGTGGGCCGGGTGGGCAGAATGTAAATAAGCGTGACACAGCTGTACGCATGACGCACAAGCCAACGGGATTTTCTGTGCACGTCACCTCTGAGCGCAGTCAGCTACAAAACCGCGAGAAAGCGTTGGAGTTGCTCCGTGGAAAATTATACAAATTGCGCGAGGAGCAGCAGCTCGCCGAATCGCGCGGACTCTCCGTCGCTGCGACGACCAAGATAGAGTGGGGAAGCCAGATCCGCTCGTACGTCTTGCATCCGTATCAACTCGTGAAAGATCATCGTACCGATCACGAGCGACGCGATGTGGAAAACGTGCTGGAGGGGGATATACAGTCGTTTATCGACGCTGAAAAGCAGCTCGGACAAGAAGCGTAACGCATCGCAATTCTCCTTATTGTGAAAAACATTTCCACGTTTTTCATTTAAAGGAGTATAATAGACGGCATTGTGTATATGATTTATTTCGACAAGGTGACGAAGGTGTACCAAAGCAGCGCTGTTCCGGCCCTCGAAGACATCACGCTCGGCGTAAATCCGGGCGAGTTTGTATCGATAGTTGGACATTCGGGAGCAGGGAAAACGACGCTCCTGAAGCTCCTCTTCGCCGAAGTGGAGCCGACTGCGGGGGCAGTATATTTTGGCTCGCACGATATCGGCAAGCTTTCGCGCAACGAGCTCCTCACCATGCGCCGCAAGATCGGTACCATCTTTCAAGACTTTCGTCTGCTCACCACCAAAAATGTGTACGAGAACATCGCGTTTGCGCTCGAAGTTGCCGGCAGATCCGATGAGGATATCGCGGGCGACGTGCCGCACGTTCTCGATCTCGTGGGACTATCAGAAAAAATATGGAGTTTCCCACACGAACTTTCGGGCGGCGAACAGCAGCGCGTCGCCATAGCGCGTGCGATTGTAAACCAGCCCGATGTCCTTATCGCCGATGAGCCGACGGGTAATCTCGACCCCATCAACGCGCACGATGTCGTGGGCATCCTCAAAAAAATCAACGACCTCGGCACTACCGTCTTGCTCACGACGCACAATAAGTCGATTGTCGACGCGGTGGGAAGGCGGGTTATCACCATGGATCAGGGGCGTATCGTGCGCGACGATAAGGAGGGGAAATATACGTTGTAGAATTACGATATGTCACATTGGACGACGACGAAGCGGGTAGCTCGATACGGTTTTGTAGGATTCATTCGCAACGGATTCGTCTCGCTCGCCGGAGTGCTCATCATGACGATCACGCTCTTTGTGGTCGCAATTCTTATGCTCGGGGGCGCGGCGCTTACCTCTGTATTGGAACAGCTGACCAGTAAGGTTGATGTCACAGTGTATTTTGCGACGAAAGCATCGGAGGGTCAGATTATGGAGATTAAGAAAGCGGTCGAGGCGCTCCCGCAAGTAGCAGAGGTCGGGTACGTGTCGCGGGAGGTTGCGCTTTCGCAGTTTCAGGCGCGGCACCAAAATGATCAGCTCGTGACGCAGGCGCTCGAAGAGCTCGGCGACAATCCTCTCGGCGCGTCGCTCGAGATTCGTGCGAAAGACACGTCGCAGTACGAAACGATAGCGAAGCATATTGCAGATCAGCAAGCAGCGCGCTCTGATGCGGGCGCGATGATCGAGAAGGTCAACTTCGCTCAGAATAAGACTGCGATCGACAGGCTCACGAATATTATTGAGACGTCGCGGCGCGTGGGAATAGCGATCGCCGCCCTCCTCGGATTTGCTTCTCTCCTTATAGCTTTTAATACCATCCGGCTCACGATCTACATTTCGCGCGACGAGATCGGGGTAATGAATCTCGTCGGGGCTTCGGGCTGGTTTGTGCGAGGGCCGTTTGTGATATCGGGGGTTCTGTACGGCGCTATTTCGGGGATTATCGTGCTTTTTGCGCTCTATCCGCTCACGCTGTGGCTGGGCCCGGGAACGGAGCGTTTCCTCGGCACATTCAACGTGTTTGCGTACTACGTGGGCACCTTCCCGCTCTTCTTTGCAGTCATTATGGGCTCCGGTATTGGCCTCGGGGCGTTATCCAGCTTTATGGCTGTTCGACGTTATCTAAACGCGTGATAGTCTAGTGGTATGAAGCGTGCGCGCGCAGGTCATAAGTATATTTTCGTGGTGGGCGGTGTTATGTCGGGAGTTGGCAAAGGCACCGCGGCGGCATCGATTGGTAAACTTCTCACGGCGCGAGGCCTCTCCGTCAATCTCGTAAAAATTGATCCGTATCTCAACGTCGACGCTGGAACGATGAATCCGACAGAGCACGGAGAAGTGTTTGTCCTCGACTCTGGTTTGGAAACAGATCAGGACATGGGCAATTACGAGCGATTCCTAGGGCGCGATCTTGGCCCCGAGGATTACATGACGAGTGGAATGGTTTACAAGGCGGTTATCGAACGCGAGCGCAATCTCGGATATGGGGGAAAATGTGTTGAAGCAATCCCGCATGTGCGGGACGAGATCGTCGAACGGTTGGAACGTTCTGCACACATAGCAAAGTCCGATGTGACGGTTGTGGAAATTGGAGGCACGCTCGGAGATTTCTCCAACGCGCTCTTTATCGACGCAGCTCGCGTCATGCACTTGCAGCACACCTCAGATGTTCTTTTTATTATGGTTTCCTACCTGCCAGTGCCGAACACCATTGGTGAGATGAAGACGAAGCCGACTCAAAATGCCGTGCGCCAGCTTAATGCCTACGGGGTCCAACCCGACATCATCATCGCGCGCTCGACTCATACGCTCGATAAGAAACGCAAAGAGAAACTGGCTATCTGGTGCAACGTACAAGCCGACCACATTATCTCAGCGCCTGACGTAGATTCTATCTACGATGTCCCGCTCAATTTTGAGCGCGACAAGCTTTCCGAAATTTTAATGAGTCTTCTGGGCAAGCGAGCGAGGCAGTTGCCCGATTTTTCAGAATGGAAGCGTTTTGTCGAACACGTACACAACGGAAACGGCGTTGTGAAGATCGGGATTGTCGGAAAATATTTTGATACCGGTGATTTCGTCTTGTCAGATGCCTACCTTTCCGTAATCGAGGCGATTAAATTTTCTGCGTATGAACAAGGAGTTAGGCCCGAGATTGCATGGATCAATGCGAAAGAGATTCAGGATGGATCGCTGCCCATTTCCTCGCTCGGTGAGTACGATGGCATCATCGTGCCGGGCGGTTTTGGCGAGACGGGCATCGAGGGCAAGATTATGGCTGCGCAGTACGCTCGGGAAAATAAGATCCCGTACTTCGGCCTCTGCTACGGTCTCCACATGCTCGTGATCGAATATGCCCGAAATATGGCGGGAATGAACGGCGCAAATACGACAGAGATAAATCCGAAGACGCAGTATCCTGTTATCGACATTTTGCCGGAGCAAAAGGAGAAGCTTGCGAGAAAGGATTACGGCGGATCGATGCGACTCGGCGCCTATCCGTGCGATCTGACTGATGGCTCCGTGGTGCGCAAGGCGTATGGCGAGAGCACAATATCCGAACGTCATCGACACCGTTTTGAAATCAATCCCGCATACGTTGAAAAGTTGGAGGGGGCAGGGCTCGTCTTTTCCGGCCGATGGTCAGATGGAAAACTCATGGAAATCGCAGAGTTGCCCGAATCGGTGCACCCATTCTACGTGGGGACGCAGT
The DNA here is from genome assembly GCA_964437185.1 of uncultured Candidatus Saccharibacteria bacterium. Taxonomy (GTDB): domain Bacteria; phylum Patescibacteriota; class Minisyncoccia; order Phycocordibacterales; family UBA2100; genus UBA10103. The sequence goes on from CAYTFU010000018.1 coordinate 7,472, forward strand.
TTCATCCAGAGCTCAAGGCTCGTCCTCTCTCTCCACACCCGCTTTTCAACGCGTTCATCAAGGCTGCGCTCGGTACGAAAAAGTAGCTCGCACGGCTCTTCATGCGAAACCTTCCGCAGCTCCCGCTCAAGCTCGTTTCGATCAATGTGCAACGAGCGAATCATCTTCACCTCGTTCTTCCATTTATTCGATATCATTTACCCGATGTCGTGTGCGTGCAGGAATTGTACGAGGCCGATACGCCGTTGTTTAGCGCAGTTCTCAACGAGGCAGGGTATCGATTCGCTCCGATGTCGCGATTTATTCGAGACGAGCCGCCGCAGATATTTGGCGTTGGGATTTTTTCACGGCTCCCCGTCAATGATTCGGGCGTAGTGTATTATCGCGGTGATCCTCTGGCCATTCCCGATCTTGATCAGGAAGATCCCACGACGTGGAACAACAAAGTCTTTCCGCTCCTTTGGTGCGACGTGCGCAAGGGCGACATGATCTATCGGGTCGCAACGACGCATTTCACGTGGTCGCCCGATGGGCAGGCGACCGACGATCAGCGACGCGACATGAAATCTCTGTTCGCTGCGCTCGAACCATTGGGAGAGTTTGTGCTTGCCGGCGACTTTAATGCGCCGAGGGGAAGAGAAATTTTCGGGACGCTTGCCGAAAAGTATAAAGACAATATTCCCGAGAAGTATACGACGAGTCTCGACTCTGAACATCACCGTGTACAAGGGCTTACGCTCATGGTCGACGGACTTTTTTCCACCCCGTCGTACGTCGCCTCAGACGTCGAGTTGATCTCGGGAGTATCGGATCACTGCGCGATTCGGGCTACGATCTCGAAAAAGTAGTTCGGCGGGGCCACAGCGTGTACAGTATGTCCAAATCGGGGTAGTTGATTTTTATACGCACCAGAGTATAATAGCGCATGGCTGTCAAAATTCTCGAAGAAGGTTTTACATTCGACGATGTGCTCATTCGGCCGGGAGCTTCTCAGATGGAGCCCGCCGAAGCGTCTCTCAAAACAAACGTAGCAGGAATCGAACTCTCGGTTCCATTTCTCTCCGCCGCTATGGATCGCGTGACGGAAGCGCAGATGGCGATCACGCTCGGCAAGCTCGGCGGACTCGGCGTCATTCATCGCAACTGCTCCGTCGAGGAGCAGGCGGCCATGGTGCGCGAAGCGAAGAAGGCGGGCGTGCCGGTGGCGGCTGCATGCGGTCCGTTTGCTGCCGATCGTGCCAAAGCGCTCGATGAGGCGGGTTGTGATGCGATCGTGATTGATTGCGCACACGGACATAATTTGAATGTCGTAGAGAGTGCTCGGAAAATAAAAAAAAGTCTCAAACACTCCAAGATGATTTTTGGAAACATCGCGACGGGCGAAGCGGCGAAGGCCGTGTGCGCGTTTGCCGATGCGGTGAAGGTAGGGGTCGGCCCCGGATCGATCTGCACGACGCGCCTCATCTCGGGCGTCGGTGTGCCACAGCTCTCCGCCGTCCTTGAAGTCGCGGCTGTTGCGAAGAAAAGAAAAGTCCCCGTGATCGCGGATGGTGGCATTCGGACGTCGGGCGACATCGCAAAGGCGCTCGCCGCCGGTGCGTCGGCGGTCATGCTCGGCAATCTCTTTGCGGGTACCGACGAAGCGCCGGGGAATGTCGTGGAAAAAGACGGAAAGAAATACAAGGAATATCGCGGTATGGGTTCGCAGGCGGTCATCAAGAGCGCGTCGGGAAGCGAGCGGTACTTCACGCACGGTCGCAAGGCGGTGCCGGAGGGAGTAGAGGCACTCGTGCGATACAAAGGGCCCGTGGGAGAAATCGTTGCGGAGCTTACATCGGGCGTTCAGGTGGGCATGGGCTACGTTGGAGCGCGCACCATTCCCGAATTTGAAAAGAAAGCGCAATTCATCCGTATCACGCACGCCGCAATTGCGGAAGGGAAGCCGCACTCGCTCGCGGGCATCACGGGCTAAACAATGAACGACTTCACGCAAGCGCTCACCACAGTGTTTGCATCGGTCATTGCACTTTTTCAATCGTTTATCGCTCCCGGGCCTGTAGTGGCTCCAACAGCCGAGGCTTATTCGCACGCGACGGTGCTTTTCGGCGGCGACATGATGTTTGACAGAACGATTCGCACTGTGGGTAGCGCAAAAGGAGAAGATTTTCTCTTTTCTTGTCTCGATTCACTTCTCTTACAAGAAGAGGTCGTCGTCGCTAACCTCGAAGGGCCTATTACCGAGAAAGCGTCTGTGAGTGTGGGCACCGTCCCCGGCGTGCTCGACAACATGACCTTCACGTTCCCGACATCGACCGGCGCTCTGCTCTATCGTCACAACATTAGACTCGTGAATGTCGGCAACAATCACTCGAGAGATTTTGGCATGAATGGCGCGAGTTCGACGCTCGTAGCGCTCGCAGGTGCACAGGTGGAATATTTTGGAGATGTAATCGAGAGCGCTGTCGTCGAAAAGACGGCGGGGGAGGTGCCGCTTTCTTTCGTTACGTACAATGAGTTTGCGGGAGATGCAACGACGACGATCGAGCAAATCGCAGAAGCGCGTGCGAAGGGTAGATTCCCGATCGTCTATACGCACTGGGGCATCGAATACGCGACGACAACGCCGGAATATATTCGCAGTCTCGCACATAGGTTTGTCGATGCGGGGGCGGAGATCGTGATCGGTTCGCACCCACACGTCGTCGGCGAACGCGAATTCTACCTGCCTTCCGGCTCCTTGGAGCAGGCGGGCAATGAAAAATACATTTACTATTCGCTCGGCAATTTCATTTTCGACCAGTATTGGGACGACGCGGTGAGTCATGGTCTTCTCGTGCGTGTCGCGTTTGATCGAGAAGGCGTCGTGTACGTGGAGGAACTACCGATCAGGCTTGGCACAGACGGCCGCACCTGCATAAAGGAGGTAGCGACATCATCTCCCCAGATCGCGGGGTAGGGGGGATTTTTCTGTGCTACGCTTTGAGATAAGCATCGCGCAATACTATGGATCAACTCGCGCTTATGGCCGCCGCAGGACTGACAGCTATTTTTGGCGTGTCATCTGATGCCTCGATTTCCTCTCAGATACTCAGGTATTTGATGTCGAGTTCGAGCGAGGTGCAAATTGTCGATAATGGGTATGTCCCATATCTCTCCACGCTCAATGCGCTCGATCAATTTCCTGGCGGTGTTCCAAATGATCTGAATGCGTACTCCGTGCCGTCTTCGTGGAGATACTATGGTTCATACAATGCGTATCCCTGTGTGGCATCGGCGGTTTCTGCGCGCGAAGAGGCGCTCATGCTCGCATACAGCACACATTCCTACATGATCTCGTGGGCCCGCCAGCAGCGTGCCGAGGCGCTCGCTGCTGCGTATGCTCAGCCGAGTGGTACCGTGATGAGGCAATCGGTAAGAGATGCATGGACAGCGTACGATAGGTCGTTTGCACTTGCTCAGAAGAATTTTGTTACGGAGGAAAGTGGCGCATGGTTTCGCTACGAACTCGCGCTTCGCGCGTGCGGCAGGGGTGCGCGAGCAAATTCCGATACCAGTATCGCACCCAACACGGTGCGCACGAGCGGAGGGAGTGGCGCGCCGGGCACGAGTAGCGCGGCAGACAGCGGATATTACTCGACCTCGGGCGAGTCTGGCGGACCTGGGGCGTCCTCGGCCGAGACTAGTTCTAATTCATCGACTAACGGTACGGGAGACACTTCTCCCGGGACGAATGACGCCGGCTCGGAATCGGGAAGCAGCTCGGGGTCGAGTGGTACGGGCGGGAGCGAGTCGGCAGGACCGGGATTCTAGGCTTTGGCTTTACGCATCTGTTCTCTGAAAATACTGTGAGAGATGTGTTGAACCAGAATCGAATTGAGAAAAGATCGCAAAACGAGTATGATGAGTGCGCGCCTTCACGGCGCGCACTTTTTGCCGGCTCGTC
>CAYTFU010000019.1:0-10149 GCA_964437185.1 uncultured Candidatus Saccharibacteria bacterium
GAGATGCTGCTATTGCTTGTTGGAACAGAGGAACCGCCGCCTCCCCCACCTCCACCGCTGCCTGGCACAGGAACCGCAGAGAAAGGAAACTGCAAAAATCCAGCTCGAATCTCGTACGAAGTTCCCGTGCTCACGCCAAGTGCCGGCTCCCCTATGGTGCTCCATAGTTGATAATCGGACGACGTGGCGTAGCCAGCAGGCTGCAGGACGGGACTGAGTACCTTGTAATCGGTAGAGGTGAAATCATCGGCGCGCACGAATCCGCCTACTAAGAGTACGCACGCAAAAAGTAAAGTGGTCGCCCACCGAGCGAAATGCATCTATGTAAGTATACCGCGCTCTACGCCATCACCCGGAAGATACGTGTGAACTTCGTTGAGCTAAAGGCGGAATCTCATATACCGATTTTATAGAGCTGCATCACCTCCGACGCCGAAAGTGCGCGACTATAGATGCGAGCGTCGTCAATCGAACCGATGAAAAAATCCGTCGGCGTTCCTCCGTCATATTCCTGCCCCATGGATACGCGATCAGATGTAGATTGCGTGTAATTCGTTGTATGCGTTGCATTCGAGACTCCGTCTATATAGACCGTGCCAAGCGTGCCATTTTTTGTATAAAAAACGTGATGCCATGAACCATCTGCTACATCAATAGTAGAGGTGGCTTCGTAGGCACCCGAACCAGCGTCCCAGATTCGTATAACATCACTGGTGATCATCATAAGCACAACATTACCTGCCCCTGAATCATTCCTCGTTATTATTCCCCCGTGAGGGACTCCCGATTGCGCGTTTATCCACGCACCCATCGACATATTTCCCGTCACATCATTTGCCACCGCATCAATGTTTACGTAGTCGTTGACCCCATCAAAACGCAATCCCTGGCCCGTCTTCCCCGCGACGGTCGTAGTGGAAGTAAAGCTAACGAGGCGTCCGGTATTTCCGCTCCCGCTGGCATCTTTCACGTTCTGAATAATATCGGGGCCATCAAACGTCCAGTGGCCGACGAGACCTTGCGCGAGGTTGGGAGGCGTGAAGGTAACATTGGCATAACCGCTCCCTATCGTTCCTGCTACATACAGCTTTTTCACCTCCTCCGCCGTAAGCCCCCGATTGTATATCTGCACATAATCAATATCGCCGTCCCAGAGACGACCGAAAGCGTTTACTTCCGCGCCAATATAAAATTGATCACAGTTTTTAATGCCATCGGTAGTCGCTGATGATGCCTCGAGCTTTCCGTTAACGTATATCCTGGCGTTTACCTGGTCGTACGTCATTACAACGTGATACCAACGATTCAACTGGAGCTCCGTCGTACTCATGCCACTACCACGAAAGGCGTTGTCAGCCGAATTTCGAAAACTAAACCCGACTTTTTTTATCGATGCAGGTACTTCCCAGTCACCGAGGTAAAACCACCATCCACAATAGTAAACCTGATCCGTTTGCGTAGATGCGATGTAGTGCTGATACGCGCTATCAGCCCCTGGATAATTGGCGATCCGCACCATTGCGGCCACACTTATCGTATCGAGAGCCTGAATAGACGGCGCGGCGTCGAAGTCGACGTAGTCATTTGACCCATCAAACGTGAGCGCTCGATTGTAGCGACCGGCAGTGGTAGTGGTCGACACGTACCCCGAAAGATGGCCATTGAGACTATTGCCACTTATGTCACGTACATTCAGCGTCATGTCATCTGGATCAAAAGTCCAATGGCCGACGAGGCCTGAGATAGGAATTCGTGTGGAAAAAAATGTTTTGCCAGATACGCCTAGGTGGTTGACACGAGAAGCGGCGCGGGCTTCGCCCGCGCCGCCGAAAAGCACAAACGATACCACGATCACCATTAGCACTGCCGAGAAAGCTCGAGCACTTGAGAGAAAATGTTTAAAACGATACGTCATATAAATCGCCAAGTTCCCAAAACATTCATCAGTAAGTCCTCATCCGATTTGTATGTGTACGCTTCGTAGAGAAATCCGCCGCGCACAAACCATACCTCCACAGTATCACCGATGTCACCGTTGCTGCCATAAAACATCATACCCTTGGCCCCATCGACTGTGGCCGAGACGGGCTCATTGAGCGCGCCTGACGGTTGATCTTGTGCAAATCGCTCTTTCGTAATCGTCGCTTCCGCGTACGGCGTCACAAAAATCTGAAATCCCCTTGAAGCATCCTCATTTTCAAATACAAAACTCGCGGCGCCGTCTCCCTCATCGTGCTCCGTTACTATCAGGTCATCGGGATATTGAAGGGCAAATCGATATGACTGACTCGAGTAGTCCTTTGTCTCTGCTGATACGGCAACTGAACTTTGCTCGTCAGCGGCGGAGATGTCGCGAGGAGCGGTATCACTCGGAACAACTGAGTCGCCCTGCTGCCCAGAGTCAGGGAATGTAGTAAAACGAAACTGCCATCCGAGAGCAAAAAGAATTGCGACCAACCCAACGAGCGCGAAAATAGTGGTGCGCCTCATATGCCCAACTTATAGAGCTGCTTCACTTCAGTCGCCGAAAGCGCGCGGTTGTAGATGCGGACGTCGTCCATTTTGCCACTAAAGTGTTTGACGTTTGCGCCGCCAGACTCTCTAAAGTTACCTATGCGCAGAGGTGATGTGTTATTGGATAGCGATGTCGGTGCGCTACCCGAAACAGTGGGTGTGGCAGCATCTGCGACGCCATTTATATAGAGCACCATCGTATTACCACTCGCTTGCCAGACAGACGCAACATGATACCAAGTATTTATGACCAACACCTGATTGCTTGTTATGCAGATTGAGCCGTTGCGCCAATCTGTATGATGATACACGCAGTAGCCAAGTGACCCGGTTGTATTCAGGTAATTCCCCCACACCTGCTGAGCGGGGGCTGCGTCCCATTTGGTCACAATTGCTCGTTGAATGGAAAAGCTATTAGTGTTCACCCAAGCCGTGATGGTCTGTGCCGTCGGCCCATCAAACGTGGTGGGATCTCCATGGGTGATGTAATCATTCGATCCATCAAAACTCAGCGCCTGGCCCATCTTCCCCGCAACGGTAGTCGTAGAAGTAAAGCCTGTGAGAAACCCGTGATTCGAGCTTCCACTCGCGTCTTTCACGTTCTGCGTCATATCTCTCCCATCAAAGGTCCAGTGACCCGCGAGGCCGGATTTGAGATTTGGCTGATTCAATGAAGTATTTACGTGCACTGGCTCCCCGAGCTTATAAAGTTGCGCTACCTCCGCCGCCGAAAGCACTCGGTTGTAGAGCCGGACGTCGTCGATCAATCCGCCGAATGCGCTATTAGCAAACGTCGGGGTCTGTCCTAAGTAGCCATTATGATCTGCGTTTCCGTAGCCCAATCCGCTTCCGTCGGTACCATTTACGACAGTTACATCGGTTGCCACTACCCCATCGACGTATAAAGTAGTGACGGAACCATTAAATGTCTGCCCTATGAAGTGCCACTTTCCATCAGAAGCTCGTGGAGTATTCACGTCGACACTATAGAAATTAACGTCATCAGATTTAAAGTGGCCAAACCGAAATTTTCCTGAGGCTGTCTGTAGGAAATAACTTCTGTTGTCCCACACAACTCCAGCGTTTGCCTGCTCCGATGATCTTTTGACCCACGCAAATACAGACACAACATCATTCGTACGCAGGTCGAAAGAGGAATTATCCGTAACTGTCGTGCGATCGTCACTTCCATCAAATTTGAGCGCCTGACCAATCTTACCAAGAGCCGTCGACGTCGACGTAAAGCCGACGAGCCTCCCAGTGTTCCCACTGCCGCTTTTGTCCGCGACGTTCTGCGTCATATCCTTCCCATCAAAGCTCCAATGGCCGACGAGGCCGGATTGGAGGTTGGGGATGCGCGTGGTCGCGCTCGTCCGCGTGCCTTGGCTCGCGCGATAAAATTGCGCGATTTCTGTCGCTGAAAGCGCGCGATTGTAGATACGGACGTCATCGATCAAACCTTTAAAGTACTGGTCGTTCTGATCTCCAAAACGCGGAGAATATCCGATATAAACGGGTTGTGACACCGTATATGCCGTCGTATACGAGCCGCTATTGTCTAACGCCCCATTAATATATATTCTCTTGCCTGTACCCCCACCATTTGTATCGTAGACGACGAGTACGTGCGTCCACTTGCCGAGCGGTACAGTTGCATTCGAAGCTATGTAGGGGGAATCAAAAGTGCCACCACCAACAGAGTGATATGCGTAAATCTTTCCATCAGCAAATTGGGCGACATCCCATGATCTCTGGTTGCCCGTCTCATCCCATTGATTGACCATTTGACCAAAATCACGCCAGTCTCCGGGCTTCATCCAGAAAGAGACTGAGAATGACGCTGTGGGAGAAGTATTCCCCGTTTGTATTCGATTCGAGGTACCATTAAATGTAAGAGCCTGTCCGATCATGCCCCCTGCTGTCGTCGTCGACGTAAATCCGACCAAGCGGCCCGTGTTCCCACTACCGCTTTTATCAACAACATTCTGCACCATATCCTTTCCATCAAATGTCCACCAACCCACGAGCCCAGGATTCAAATTGAGCGCGGTAAAAGAGATATTGGCGCGAACGGCGGCGTGGGTGGGAGAAGCGAAGAGGAGTAGAAATATAAACGCGCTCAAACCTGCTGCACGAAAAAAGTAGATACGTCTGTTGATAACAGCTTCCATGCTGATAACTTTACACATTATACCCACCCGTATCATTGACTTTTTACTCATACTTGTTACGATATCGATGACGAACCTCTCCCCGCCCCGTGCGGGGGGATTTTGTTTTTTATGAGCTCAATATCGGAACGCAGTTTTTTGAGGTTTACATATTTAGCACGATCAAGAAGCTCCTTGGACACGTGACCCTTTACTGACATCACTATTACCCGTTTGTTTCGCGATTTAATCCGGTCGACGAGAGGGGCAAAATCGCTGTCTCCAGACATGAGGACTGCTGTATCGTACACTGAGACATTATCTAAGACATCCATAGTAAGCTCAACATCAAAATCGCCCTTCCATTGATACACGCCGCCCGCAAGTCGAATTTTCTTGACTGGCTTGGTGCGAACTTCAAAGCCACTCCTTTTAAGCATGTCGACGAACTGCTTTTGTTCAGGGCGACTCTCGTCCGTTGCGGTATAGACAAAAATATTTACCACTTCACATTCGCTGGAAAAATAGGTCTTGAGTCGTTCGTAGGATATGCGCCACCCAAGAGTCCTTTGAGAATAAAAGATGTTTGCTGCATCTATGAACACCGCGACTTTGCCCTTGGCGAATTTCCCGATCATATGCCGAGTTTGTGGCACTGCTTTATTTCCGCCACGAAAAGAGCGATACGTGCTGCACAAACATACCTTCCACTCGACGTCATTCCCCTAGTATACAATCAAATAAACTTCCATTCCTTCATCACTCCTGAAAGCCACTCGTCGTTCTCTCTCTGGGTCGTAATTTCATACAAAAATCCATTGCGAATAAACCACACCTCTCGCATCTCAACCCCCTCAATTGTGCTAAAAAACATCTTGGCCGGCGTGCCGTCGATGATGATGTCTATCGGCTCGCGCATTGTGCCTGAGGGTAGATCCTTTTTGAATTGCTCCTCGGTCACATATTCCTCCGCATACGGCACGACAAAAATCTGAAACTTTCTTCCCTCAGTTTCTTCAAACGTGATCGTGGTCGCGCTCGTGCCATCGTCGTACTCGTACACCTTCATGCTGCTCGGAATCATGATGGAAAAACTGAATATCAAACTCTTGTACTGATTGACGCCCGCACTCATGGGATGCGTGTACGCCTGCACCACTGTAGGCTCCTCGATCGTAGGAGCTGCAGTCACATCCGAACTTTTAGCGCCACCACGGACTACAACGAATCCAACAATTAAAATCACGCCCAACAAAATCGCGCCGCCGTACACAAATCGCTTGTCAGAAAATTGTGACGGCAACATACTCATCGCAGCACCGTCCCCGCCCGCAGCGTCACCCCGTGCAATATCCTCACCACCCGCGCACTTGCAGGGACCGAGGGGATGTAGGTGAGAACAATCACGCCATCCCGTCCAACTCCATCGCCAGTTCCAGCGTCCCCACCGCCACCGCCGCCACCATATAAACCCCCAATACCGCCGGTATTTCCGTCACCCCCTCCGCCGCCACCTCCACCGGAACCTTTGATGGTAAATTCGACGGCCGTCCATTCAATTGTCCCGGCACCGCCGGCACCGCCGTCCGAAGCGGCAGCAGCCCCACCACCACCACCTCCATCAGTTCCTATGGTAGCAACAGCGCCACCTCCTAGGCCATTGAAATTATTGCCGCCTGCGCCAGCAGTTGTGGTAACGCCAGAAGTTCCGTTTGAACCGCCACCAGATCCTCCTCCCCCACCCACAGCGGTTGTGCCTGCATTGCCCCCGTTTCCTCCATTCCCATATACCCCACCGGCTCCTCCACCTCCACCTCCGCCATCATTCGTATGCCCTACTCCTCCGTTTCCTCCTCCAAATTTAGTACTGCCGATGCTTGAAGTCGTGGTGCCTGCCGATCCTCCCGAGAACGGAGTCGCGCCAAGACCTCCTCCTCCTCCCTTAGCACAAACGGTATGATTCCCTACGGTACATTGTGTCGCACTTCCTTGAAACCATGTGTCTGTGCTCGTAGCACCGGGGTTGCCGTTGGTTACGGTAGCACCTGCCGCCCCTACTTGGTAGGAGACGGAGTTGCCGGGAGAAAGCCCGCCTAGATTGTGAATTGCCGCATACGCTCCTCCGCCTCCGCCTCCGCCTCCAGCGTTACTTCCATCACCACCACCACCACCACCACCGACGACTTCAATGGTATTCACAGCCGACCAATCCGAGACGACAATCCATGACCCCGCACCTGCAGTAGTAAGAAAAATTCTCTTGAACGCATGCGCCTCCTGCGGCGTTGCCACCAGAAGACACAACGAAAGCACCGCGACGCGTTGCGCCAATTTATGCGATGCGAGCTTACTCATAGAGACAATATTGTATCACCAGCTTCATGCGCCTTTTCCCCATATCATTCATTGACTTTTCAGTGTTTGTCATATATTGTGTTTCGTACAAGTGGCTTCGGCCTTACCCCCGCAAGGGGGAGAACTGAAGAAAAGCCGTCAGAACAGTTTCTTGACGGCTTTTCTTAATTCGGTGAATACATTCTTCTCAAGAAATCCTACTTTCTCAATCAAGCGTCGTGTATCAATGACCCGAATTTGAGAAAGTACTGCCGACGCTTTTTTTTCCTGTATCAAACCAACAGGTATACGGAGTGGGTGGGTGTGCTGCGATGTAGTAAGGGGCACGACCAAGCATGTTTCTGGCCCAAAAGCACGTAGAATTACAACAGGCCTAAGAAATAGCCTCCCACTTCCGTCTTGCTCCGTACCAACATTTGCACCAAGCCTACACCACCATATTTCGCGTACGGTATAGAACCGAGATCGTCCGAAATGCGTCTGCTTCTTCAAAATATTCCATCGGTCAAAGTCTTTCTCCATACTCATTCTACAGGAGGTGGTTCAAGAGCAGGTTCCGGTGTGATCTCTGGCTCGGGCGTGGGTTCCGGTGCAGGTTCAGGCGTAGGTGTCGGCTCGGGAACAGGTTCTGGAGCAGCTACACTCGCTTCGACAACAGTTACTGTACGAGTCGCAGTACCGGTGTTGCCCGCGTCGTCGGTCGCACTATAAGTGATTGTGTGATCGCCCACGACAGTGGTGTCTACGGTCGGAAGCTGATCAAGATTCACGAAGTCTCCACCGTCGAGCGATACCTGTATCACCACATTCTGATCTTTATTATCAGTTACTGTCGCCCCCGCATCTTGGTACCCTGCGCCTACTTCTATTGTGACGTCTGCATCACCGTTGATCGAAATTACTGGGGCTTCTGTGTCGGATCCGCCCGTTTGCGCAGAGCTGTTTGATCCGCCACCCCCACCCCCTCCACTCACGCTCGGTGCAGCAGCCGCGCCCGCGAGCAGTGCATCGAGCTGCGATTTTGTGATGCAGGTCTCGGCGCCGCTACCATCTCCGACACAGAGCTCCTTGGTCCGCACCCGATTTGCGAAGAAATCTCCGATACCATTTGTGGCACTCGCAAACCAGTTGGTGAGTCTCGTGAAGAGATTAGAGAAGAAGCTCGATGCGAAGGATTGCGAATCAGGCGTGGAAGTCGCGGTCGTCGAAGCGATGTTTTCCATGCGAAGGTTGAGCTCTTGCGTGGCCTTCGTCAGAATCGAAGTAATGACGTCGTAGCGCACGTTGTTTGGCGTGCCGTCGGGGTCATTGTATACGAGTCTAGGATCGACTGCCTTCACCTCTTCGGCGATAAAGCCGACCTTCTCCATGGTCCAATTTGTGTCGTTGATAAACCCTCCTAGGTAACTTGCCTTGTAGGTGAACGACACCGGATGGAGTGCCATGATCTCGGAGAGCCCGCTCGTAGCCGTGAGCGTGTTGATATTTTCCTTAAATCGCGCAGATGAACCCGCGCAGTTCGCGCCCGTGCGCAGCGTGAGCTCTTTGGTATCCGAAAGACAGAGATCGTTTCCGACGGTACTCGTAGAAGTGAGGCCGTCGAACCCAACCGTACCAGTGACCGAGAGTGTTCTCCACGGCGAAGTTGTGCCGAAGCCGGTCGACACAGCGAAGTTGATGACGTTGTTACTCGCTCCGAAGGTAAGGGTGGAGGTCGCTGTCGCAGAATTTCCTGCTGCGTAAATTGTGGAGCTTGCAGCGAATTGAAGATTGGTGGTCGTGCCAGCCTCACCGATGATGACGTCCGACGCGCCGTAGCCACCGCCGATGATCACCTGCTCGGCGCCCGACGTCGTGTCGATTCTAAACAACGTGGACTTCGAGCCGCCTCCAGTCGTCGTCGCGATCGTCCATGCGTATTTCTCATTGTCTTTTATCGTAGTCGTCGCTCGTGCCGTCGTGAAGTCGAAGAGACCTCCGGTAATCGCAAAGTATGTGCTCGTCGCGTTGGTTGAGGAAGCGTTGACCATGTTGAGATTTGTGATGGTCGACGTACCTGCATTGATAACGATCCCATCTCCCGCGGTGAGCGGAGAGAGGAAGAGGCCACCGTCGGTCCAATTGGAGGAACTTCCACCGCCAACACATGTACCGTTGATGGCAAAGCAGCCACCTGCGATGTTGAGGCCGTATTGGAATGAGGAGGTGGCGGCGGAGGTGGAGTAGAGTGCTTTGGCGAAGGTGGTGGATGCGTTGGTGATAGAGAAAAGCGTGGTGGTTGCGTACGCGTCGGAAGATGATCCGATCTCAAATGAGCCATTGACCGAGCGGAAGGTCCAATGCTTTTGATCGGCGCCCGCGTTCATGTCGGTAAGGGTGAGCTGGCCCGAGAAAGTGCGGGAGACTGAAGACGAAGCGACCTGCAGCGGCCAATATGGAGTGGTTGTCGCAATTCCGATCTTATCGTTTGAAATTGCCATTGCTGCATTTGCACTATTACCGACATTACCAAAGAGAAGCTTGCCTGTCGTATTCCTGTATGAGACATCCCCAGCCGTAGCGTCTGCAAACCACGCTCCGTTGACGTGCGAGTAGGCGATCCACGCATTGACGCCAGCGCCTCCATTTCCGATGCCTGACGGTCCAGCCGTAGGCATATCCATCCACATGCCACTCGAATAAGGGCCGATGTACCCACTGCCCGCTCCGTTGAAAGTTACCTTGCCCGCGGTGCCGATCGTCAGGTACGTCGAAGTAGCGTATGCATCTGATGATGTTCCTATTTCGAGTGATCCATTGACCGAGCGGAATGTCCAATGCTTGGCGTCGGCGCCAGAATTCATGTCGGTGAGGGTCATCTGCCCGCGGAAGGATGCGGATGCGGAAGTGGACGCGACTTGCAGTGCCCAGAATGGAGTCGATGTGCCGATACCGACGCTCTGTGCGCCATTCGTAAAGATCGAGAGGTTGTCGGTAGTCGTGGCCCACTTGGAGTTGGAGCCTCCACCCGTCGGCCACGCAGATCGACAATCAGCGGAGAGACAGAGCTCGGTGGCGGAGAGTGCGGTTGATGATGCGTAGGTGAATACTCCTTTGTAGAAGTTGACGAAGGTGGAGGTCGCTTCGACAG
>CAYTFU010000020.1:0-8649 GCA_964437185.1 uncultured Candidatus Saccharibacteria bacterium
CGAGTATCAGTCGGACGCTCTACCAGCTGAGCTATGCGCGCATTTCTCAAACAGGATGATGTTAGCAAAAATGTCGCTCCGATGCCACTTTTGAGCCGCCGATAGGCGAGACTCACCCCATCCTCTTTTTGTAGTCTTCAAAATCAAACTTGCGGATGAGATGCGGTGCACTGTCTTTCCACAGCACAATATCGGGGTGTGCAACACCGTTGAACATCGTGCACTGCACGAGATTGTATTGAATCCCATCTTGCATCACCACCCTGTCCCCTGCTTTGAGCGGTTGATCAAATACGTGGAAATGACCGAGCTTGTCGCCCGTCACACATGTCCCGCCTGCGAGCTGGTACGCATGGTCGCCTGGCTTGATTTCACTCTGATCGCGCACTATGCGCGCTCCGGCTACTGGCATATCGAGATCGGAGCTCAAGAGAAAATCCGGCGTGTGGGCATTAAACGACATATCGAGAATTGCGATTTTGTATGGCACGTCATCTCTATTCACCACGTCAAGCACGCGCGCGACGAGCGAGCCCACGTATTTCACAATCGCAGCACCCGGCTCCATGTGCACTTCGACGCTGTATTTCTTTTTGAATTCGTTGATTGAGGCAATGAGACCTTCGACGTCGTAATCATCATTTGTGATCATCTGCCCGCCACCCCAGTTGATCCACTTCATGCCAGGGAAGTACGGGCCAAATTTTGCCTCGACTTCTTTCAGAGCACCCTGCAGATCGCCGTATTGCTTGTCGACAAACAGGTGGAAGTGAAATCCACTGATTCCTTCCAGCGCTTTCGGATCGGCCGCAAGTGCCGCCTTAAATTCACTTATGCGAATACCGAGTCTCGAACCCGGCGCACACGGACTCCATAACCCTCCATGCTCGTCTCCTCCACTCATGTACTCAGGGTTGAGGCGAAGACCGCACTCGCGCGCGAGTCCGCTGCTTTTTACAAACGCATCGACACGCGGCTTGAATTTCTTCCACTGATCAAACGAATTGAAGATGATGGTGCTGCAATACTTCAGCACTTCGTCAAATTCCTCATCTTTGTACGCAGGCGCATACATATGTACCTCGTGATTAAATTCTTCGTACCCAAGTCGCGCCTCATTGAGCGAGCTCACTTCCGTGCCGTCTAAATATTCGCGTACAATGGGAAAAAGCTCCCAGGTAGCCCACGTCTTTAAGGCCTGAAACATCTTCGCGCCAGTCTTGTCCTTCACATACTTGAGTACACTCAAATTGTGCCGCAAAATCTCCTCTTCAATTACGAAAGAAGCTACGCCTATTTGTGACGGATCAATTTTTGATGCCGGACGCTGTGCCATGCCTATATCTTAGCAGGCAGGGGCTTGTAGTTGATTACCTTAAATGGCAGGCCGTTTTTGGCGAGCAGATTGAGGAATGGCTCTGGATCGAGCTGCTCCACGTTCCACACGCCCGCACCTTTCCATATACCCTTCGCCACCATAATAGCCGCAATTACTGGCGGGACGCCGGCCGTGTACGAGACGGCTTGTGAACCCACTTCTTTGAAGCACTTCGCATGATCGCAGACGTTGTAGATGTATTTTGTACTTTCTCTTGCCCCGAGCTTCTTCGAGGGGTTTTTGTACTTTACGCCCGTGATGATACAGCCGATTACCGCCTTACCTTTGTAGCCGGTACCGAGCGACGATGGATCAGGAAGAAGCGCCTTCAAAAATTGAATCGGGATTATTTCCCTGCCCTCATACATCACGGGGTCTATGCGTGAAATGCCAATGGATTCCATCACACGGAGGTGAGTAAGATAATTTTCACCAAAGGTCATCCAGAAGCGCATGCGCTCGAGGCCGGGGAGATGCTTTGCGAGCGATTCCATTTCTTCGTGATACAAGAGGTAGCTCTCTCGCTTCCCTGCGACAGGATAGTTGAAGGTAAAGTGAACACTCTTTGGATCCATGATCGGTGGCGTCTTTACCCACTTCCCCTTATTGAAGTGCTTCACCACCTGCGTGACCTCGCGAATGTTGATTTCGGGATTAAAGTTGGTCGCAAACGATTTGCCGTGACTTCCGGCATTCGCGTCGAGTATGTCGACGAAACGCACTTTATCGAAATACTTTTTCAAGATGTACGCGCAGTATGCATTGGTGACACCCGGATCAAACCCTGCGCCGAGTACCGCCATGATGCCTCGCTTCTTGAAGCGATCCTGGTAGGCCCACTGCCAGCTGTACTCGAAGTGCGCCTCGTCTTTTGGCTCATAGTTGGCCGTGTCGATGTAGTGTACACCCGTCTCGAGGCACGCATCCATGATCGTGAGATCTTGGTACGGCAGTGCGAGGTTGATAACGATTTCGGCGTCCGTCTTTTTGATGAGGGCAACCGTTTCCGGCACATTGTCTGCATCGACGACATGCGTATGGATGTCGACGCCCCAGCGCTTTTTTACATCCGCCTTTATCGCATTGGGCTTCGCGATCGAGCGACTCGCGAGGTGAATCTCTGAGAACACGTCTTTGTTGATCGCACACTTATGCGCCGCCACACTCCCTACCCCACCTGCACCAATAATGAGTACTTTTGTCATACGCTATTTTGCAAATACATACCCTAGTAATGTGTACACGAGCTTTGCTGCGAGGAAATCAGGCGCGGGCACACCCTTTTTTGGCGCCAACTCTACGATATCAAATCCGACGACATTTTTCTCCTTTGTGACCTTTCGGAGGAATGTGAGTACCTGATACCAATCGAGGCCACCTGGCTCAGGCGTACCTGTCGATGGCATGAAGGCGGGGTCAAAGACATCGAGGTCAATAGTGATGAATATGTTGTCTGTCAGCTGTTGCACCGCCTTACCCATCCACGCATCGTTGTCGTGAATGTCTTTCGCATAGAAAATTTTATCCTTCTTTATATTTTGGTACTCACCAATATCGACGCTCCTGATCCCGACCTGCACGACGGGACACACATCTTTCACGCGTGCCATAGCGCAGGCATGATTGTTTTTCGAGCCGTGAAATTCCTCGCGCATGTCGGTGTGCGCGTCGAGCTGAAGAACCGAAAGGTTCTTGTACTTCTTCGCATGTGGGTACACTGCGCCCGGAGTGACCGAGTGTTCACCACCGAGGCCTGCGTAAAATTTGCCTTTCGCGATGATTTCGGCTGCCGCTTTCTCTACGGCTGCGACCATTTTCTCGGGCGAGCGCTTTTCTTTTACCGGCGCTTCCACGTAGATGCCCCGCTTATACACTTCCGAATTCGTCTCGATATCGTAGTTTTCAAGATACGGCGAGGCGGCAATAATCGCATCAGGGCCCTTGTCGGCGCCCTTGCCGTACGTACTCGTGCCGTCGTACGGAATGGGGAGAATGGCTATTTTTGCCGTTTTTGGATTGCTAAATTCTTTGGGAAAGTCACCAAAAATTTGTTTTTTCATAGGACGGTATCTTACCACCCAAATTGTTTGCCCACATCTTCTGCGGTCTCACGCTTACGTACCACCTTGATTTCTCCATTTGCTGCGAGGAGTTTGAGGGGCGAGGATATGAGGCAGTGGTGCGAGGCGAGGGAATCTTGGTATGCACCGGTGTCGAGAAACGCCACATAGAGATCATCACAATCAGCAAGCCGCGGCAGCGCCACATACGAACCGCCAGCCGTGTACTTGTCGTCACTGTCGCATGAGCTACCCGCGAGCCATACGCGCGCGAGCTTCCGATTTTTCAAGTGATTGACTGGCACCACGTGCCATTTTTGCTTCAGAGCCCACGTGTCGGTGAGATCGTTCATGAAGCTGCCGTCGATGGTGTACCAACTATTGCCACCTTTGTTGTACGCGGCTTTTTCGGAGAGGATTTTGTAAATGGTGATCTGCGCAGGAGCGACTACATACCGACCCCACTCGGCGATAAGGTTGGGGTGTTTGACCTCGAGCTTGTCGCACTGTTTTTTTGCCGCCTTGACGATTTGCTGAATGAGACTCTTCCCCGAGTAGAAGCGCTTCCGCTTTTCGTAGGGCACACCCGCTCCTCCGCCAATATCGACCGTATCGAGCTGCGGATTCTTCTCACGCATTTTTGCATAAAGCCACAGTGCGCGCTTGAGCGGTCGCACAAAGCCGGTGATGTGCTCGACTTGGCTTGAAATGTGATAGTGCAAGACGGAGAGATTGCGGATTTTGCCGAGCTCAAGGAGTTCGGTCTCGCTGAAGCCGTATCTGTTGTAGCGTTTGTCCCAGTGACTCGCGACTTTTACATCGAGATCTACTCGTATGCCCACTTCTCCATTGAACTTCTTCATTCTTTCGAGCTCCACCCGATCTTCGATGATCGGAATCACGGTGAGCCCCTTGCCACGCAACTCCTCGATAAGCTCGATGTATCGCTCGGTCTTTGGACCATTGCAGATGACGCGAATCTTGTTGTTGAATCTATCCTGCTCGATCATACGCTTCACCAAGAAGAGCTCGTTGGCGGATGCAACGTCGAGATTGGCTCCCTCCGCTACCGTGGGGAGTACAAATTCTTTATTCTGATTCACTTTCATCGGGTAGTGGTAATGAAACTTACCCTTATACCCCGTCACCTTGATATAAGCATTAAACGTATCTATAAGATCGCGCACGCGGCTCTCGACAATCGTGGGGAAGAATATTTCTGTGGGGCTTCCGTGCTTCTTGATAATGTTATGAATGTTGTACTGGTAGTTGCCTTCACGTACAAGAAGCGTCCCCTCTTCAGTAATATCGAAGGGTGCAGTATTAACGTCTTCTCGGCCGAGTTGCCAGAATTTTTTGTGGCCGTTTTTTTTGGGTTTTTTTCGTCCGCTTTCCGTGCTCATCTCTCGTATCCGGTAGTCCTTACGACCGGCTATTCTGATATGCCCGCGCACTGCGAGTGCCGACATAATACCCCCTATTTCAAAATACGCAATACTTTTTGCCACTTTTCCACAGGTGTGGCCCAACCGAGGGCGAGCCGGCAGATATGTGGAAAAACCCTATCCGCGGCGGGCGGCTTCGATAGCAGCGACGTCGATTTTTTGCATGGTCATCATTGCATCAAACGCACGCTTAGCCTCGGCTCCACCGGCTGCCATAGCTTCGGTGAGCGCTCGCGGTGTGATCTGCCAATTCAATCCCCATTTGTCTTTGCACCAGCCGCACATGCTCTCCTGTCCCCCATTCCCCACTATCGCGTTCCAGTACTTATCAGTTTCTGCCTGATCGTCCGTCGCGATCTGAAAGGAAAACGCCTCGCTCTGCTTGAAGGTCGGGCCACCATTGATAGCGATACAAGGAATCCCAACGACGGTAAATTCTACCGTCAGTACATCACCTTTCTTACCATCAGGAAAATCTGAGGGTGCATGCTGAACGGCGCCTACTTTGCTATCGGGAAACGTAGCAGCATAAAACTCCGCCGCAGATTCCGCATCCTTCTCGTACCACAGACAAATGGTGTTTTTGTTCATACGCAAATAGTATCAGAAATGCCGCTCGACGAAACGACGCTACCTGTAAGCATCCTTCCGATCCGTAATGCGCTGCACATAGACAGTATCGTCCGCGTAATCAAACAAAATGCGGTAGTCTCCCACCCGCTTGCGGTAGCCATCGAACGGTGGTTTCAACTTTACAATGCCTATGCGACGAATAGGAAACGCTTCGAGATCATCAATTGCCTTAGCGACTCGAATTTGGACGTTTCGGGGCAATTTCTTCAATTCTTCGGTTGCGCTCGAAAGAAAAATTAGCTTAGAGGCCATATTGCTTCCTTAGTTTATCCCAAGGAATACCCTTTTCTCCTTTGTGCTGTTCTCTCGCCATCATGAGCGCAATGCCGTCCTCCAGGTCCTCAAGATCCTCTCGACTAATGATGGTGACCACAGGGATACCACCTTTCTCAAGGGTAATGCGCTCCCCCTTTAAGACACGCTTGACGACTGCGCCCAGATTGACGCGGGCTTTTGTGATGGGCATTGTGGTCATATGCATGAGTATTGATTAATATACATCAATTGTACCTCCCTCTGTCATCCCGTCAAGCTCTCAAGAGTTGCGTCCAAATGGGTATGCAGGGTCAGATGCCTGCAGACACCTGACGTTGGGTATACCAAATCCGCCCATTTCTAAATCTTTCATTTCCCATCCTGTTGCATTGCGATAGTATTACTAAATGTGGACTTTCGACGCCGTCCTCTTGCTTGCCGCGAAGATGGGATTAGCGTTGATTGGATTAATAATTCTCGCAAGATTTCTATTCATTCCCTATCTTTGGTGGAAATACGACGGACCTATTCAGAAAATAATTGACGATGTTGATGCGGCCAAGAAAAAGCTTCACCAGGATTCAGCTGGACGCGGGATTACGACAGGGGGACTGGCCCCGCATCTCGCAGCAGTAGAGCGATCTGCTCAAGAAAAGCTTGAGATATTAAAACTTAAACGAGGACACTTCCTAGATAGAATCAATCTTTTGATTTCGATGGCATCGATCGGCAGATCCTAGATTTGCTCTTTTGTCCCGTCCATTCCCTCGCATTTGCGCGACGTGGGCCAATCTGATAGGTTGCGGACTGGCAATATCCCGAAAGGATCTTCGAAAATGTCCAAAAGCCCCCCGATCACCGCCGCCTGTGAAAAATACCTGGCCCTATACGGTGAACCCAATCGCGTCTACTGCCCCGGATGCGGAAACGACGCGAGCCCATCGGTCGTGTTCCCAAACGCGACAATCGTCTACCTTGATCCAAACGTGGTGGGCCTCGCCGAGATCAAGGACGAATTCCCTGATGCTGAAGTGGTCCACGCTACAGCTGAAGAGTATGCCCCGAAGGGGGAATTTGGTCTCGTCGTGAGCATGCGCGCACATGCTCCGATGACAGCACAAATCCGAAGCCTCCGTGTCGGCGGGCATGTGCTGATTGACAACACGTTCTCAGAACGGGCGTTCGAGTCACCTGGACTGGAGCTGATTGCGGCGATCACGGAAGATAGCGGAATGTATGCGATAATCGCCGGCGATATGGCCCGATTCTTGGAAGTCGATCCGGATAATAATCCGTACGATTTCACAAACAGTCGGAAGGAGAAGGCGGCTTACTACGTATTCCGCAAGAAATGACGCGGCGAGATGAACCCAACGGCGCGACCCCCAGGTCGCGCCGTTCTCATTGATGTAAACAAAAACCGCCGTGCTCCAGAGGGAGTCGGCGTTTTTCTCGTCACCCCGATTCTTCGATCGGGGTCCCGACTTTCTACACCTTTCCATAGGTGTGAAAGTCGTCACATAACCAGGTAAGCACACTTGCAGTAATTTCATCCCAACTCTGCGGTTGGGATCCCGACTTTCTACACCTTTCCATAGGTGTGAAAGTCGTCACTTTTTTGCCTGCCCCGCGTGCCCTCCTTAGCTTTAGCGGCGGAGGGTCCATTAACCCCGTCTTTCCCGCACCCTTGACAGACAATATACCAAAAGTAGTATATTAGTATATGCATACAACATTCACTATAAAGACTGATAAGAAGCTTCATAAAGAGGCTAAGAAAACGGCATTGATGCTCGGTATCCCCCTTACCACGATTATCAACGCGAAACTAAAGGAATTTGTGCGTGAGCAATCAATAACTGTATCCGCCCGTCCAGCTCCCCGACTGGAGAAAATCGCCGAATGGGAGAAAATAAGCGCCGAAATGGACAAGGGCGATTCTCAATCATTTTCAGATGTCGAGGATTTGATCAAACATTTGGGTCTTGAAAAATAGACATGCTCATCGCTATTCAAACAAGCGGTTTCAAGAAGAAAACAGATAAGCTGCCAAAAAAAATCCGCGGAGCGCTCGCTGAACGCTTACGCCTTTTTGTGCGGGAGCCATTTCACTCACTCCTCGACAATCACAAACTCACTGGCAACCGGAAACATCAGCGCAGTATCAACATCACCGGAGATTGGCGGCTTATCTTCGAGCCTTACGATGAACATACCGTGCGGCTTATCGATGTCGACACACATCACAATCTGTACGGAAAGTAGTACGCATGTCTCATGCGTAGCACGCAAAAAACACCGTGCTCCTGATGCGGAGTCGGCGTTTTTCTCTTGTCCCGACTCTACGGTCGGGATCCCGACTTTCTACACCTTTACATAGGCGTGAAAGTCGTCACAAAAACCAAAGTAAACACACATTTGCAGTAATGTTCATCCCAACTTTGCGGTTGGGATCCCGACTTTCTACGCCTTTCCATAGGCGTGAAAGTCGTCACACTCTTTTGTTCCGTCCATTAACCCCGTCTTTCCGGAGCGTCAAACGTAGTATAAGGAACAACGTTATTCCTGTTGTGTGCTCGATCGAGACACACAAATCGACGATAAACTTCATTCCCGGAGGAAATCAGCAGATCTTTTTTGAATGATTCCACGAGCAGCTTCCGCTACCCGTGCCTTGTTACGACTTAGTCTTTGTCATTGAGTTTGCCTTGGTACATCGCAAGGATGTCCTTCGGGCACTCCCAACTTCCCTGACTTGACGGGCGGTGAGTACAAAGCTTGAGAACGTATTCACCGCGGTGTGGCTGACCCGCGATTACTAGTGATTCCGGCTTCATGAGGTCGGGTTGCAGACCTCAATCCGAACTGGCGCCGCTTT
>CAYTFU010000021.1:0-6930 GCA_964437185.1 uncultured Candidatus Saccharibacteria bacterium
CCTCCCCCCGCACCCCTTGCCTTCAACCTTTCAGCTGCGCTTGCGTTTCTCGCCAGCAAACAGTCCCAAAGCGGATCTTTCGGATCGCCTCTCTTGGACGACTGGGCCGCGATTGCGTTTGCTTCCACTAACTCCGGAGCGCCGAAAGAACTTCTAAAGAGCTTTGTGCTCGCCACTCTGCCCGCCCTCTCCGGCGTTACCGATTACGAGCGACACGCACTCGCCCTCATGTCGCTCGGCATCAATCCGTACTCCGGCACTTCTCGCGACCACATCGCGCCAATCACCAACGCCTTCGACGGGACGCAGATCGGCGATCCGTCACTCGACAACGACGACATCTTCGCCATCCTCGCGCTCGTGCCCGCCGGATACGGACCGCGCGACTCCATCATTCAAAAAACGGGCGCATTTATCCTCTCAAAACAGCAGCCAAACGGCTCATGGGACAACAGTGTGGATATGACAGCCGCAGGCATTCAAGCGGTATCACTCCTCTTCGGGACGCCCGGCATCAAATCATCAACACTCGGTCAGTCGCTCGGCATGGCAGCCGGATACCTCGCCGCGAAACAGCTTCCCGATGGCGGTTGGGAAAATGTGGATTCGACGAGCTGGGTGCAGACAATGATCAACGCGACGAAAGAGAGCGATCCGACACGCGCGAGTGACTGGAGAAATTCGAGCGGTAAAGTACCTATGGACGCAATCGCAGCAGCACAGCAATCCGACGGAGGCGTGAGGCCCACCGCCGACACCGACCAGAATCGCATTTGGAGCACCGCGTACGCAATCACTGCGGCATCGAGCAAAAGTTGGTTGAGTATTCCGCAAAGATTCCAAAAACCAGCTCCGACGACAGCGAGCGATTCCGGCGGAGGCAGCACCTGGACACCTCCCGCAACATCGACCTCACCCACATCAACCGCATCAACTACGCAAGAAGTCGCCACCTCGACCACAGTGAGCGCGACAACGACCGCAATAGTGCTCGGGGCAAGTACCACGACTGTTGCGACCTCGACCGCCTCAACTACTAAATCCGTGTCGCCCAAACCAACGGCAAAAAAGATCGTAGTAAAGAAACAGCCGAGTAAGTCAGTGGCGGCTACTACGACCAAAGTTCAGCTCGCGAAGGCAGCTGCGGCAGTGCCTGCCAAAGGGTTTTTGAGCACTTTGTGGCAATCAATTACCTCTTTCGTCGCTTCATTGTTTTAGAAGCAAAAAGTGAGCGATACATATCCTCCTTCATTGCGATACGCAACTCGTTGCGATTGACGCGATCCACAAATTCGACAGGCGCTTCTTCGATCACGGCGAGCGGCTGACACTCAGCGCCTTCACCCATAAGTACTGTCGCAGCCGTCGCGAGCGAATCTGCAATGTTTGTCTGTGTAACTTTGAGCGGCCGGCCGAAGATATCGGGCGTACCTCGATAATCACGCACGCCCTTGAAGCCCGCATACCCGAGCGCCACGCCCATCACACCCGCGCGCAGCGGCGCAATGCGACTGTCGGTGACAACGATACCAAGATGTTTTACGCCATACTTCGCGATAAACGCCGCGTGCAAACGTGATGCGGAAGCAAAAGAATCCTTAGGTAACAAGATCATTTTCCCACCTGCCCCATTAGAGACGAAATCTCTAACGGGGTAAACATTCGACTCATCAATGCCCGCATTCACCACCACCGTGCCGTCCCGCACAGTAAGCCACCACTCGGGCAGTACTTTTTGCATCCACTCGCTTTCTTTGCGAATCCACGTCTCCTTCTCCTTTTTACTTTTCAATACGACGACCCTCCCCTCGGCGAGTGCGACGATCTTGGAAGTAAGAACGAGAATCGAACCATCCTTAAGCGATGGAATATGTTGGGCAATGAACTCAAAAAGGTTTTCTCCTTCTTTAAACACTCGCGTCTTGATCGGATTCACATTCATATCTTGTAGTGCAACAAGAGTGTCCCTTTCGTATTGAGCTTTTTCACCGACACGAGGTTGAGTCGCGCGTTCTTAGTACCACCTTCAAACATTGGTTTGCCACGTCCAAAAACGAGAGGCTCGATCGTGACATACAACTCATCCAGCATTCCGTGATCGAGCATTTCCTGATACACGCGGCTGCCACCCACGATCGCTACCTCTCGATAATCAGAAAGTACCGATGCGAGATCGACACGTTTTGGATTGAGAAACGTTACAGAACCCGTAGTCCCCAGACCCTCTTTCGCGCTTGTGAGCACAAAGGTATTTCTTTTTTTGAGCCTCGAAGCTGCCGCCTCGTACGTATTGCGACCCACAACTACCGCATCGGCACGCGAAAGTGATTTCTGAAAAAAACTCCAATCTTCTTTACTCGTCCATGTAGGTCTCGATTTCTCTGTGAGAGAAATGCGTCCGTCGATACTCGACGCGACGTATGCGATATAGCGCGGCCTAGGCTGCCGCTTTGGGTTGTGCGTCTTGGGGTGCATCATCGCGCAAAATCCTTAGGGCGAGGTACGAGAGCGGGGTGTATACGATTCCCATCGCTACCTTGAAGAGCCACCACGTGATGATGATACGTAAAAGCGCATCATTGGAGTAGACACCATAAAATGCGATGAGCATGAAAATCGTGGAATCGAGTAACTGTGACCACACATTTGAAAGGAGCGAGCGGAGCCAGAAGAATTTTGCGCCGATCTTTGCGCGCACATAGAAAAACGTAAAGACATCCTGATACTCAGCTACCGCAAATGCGACGAGGGACGCTATAGCGATGCGCATCGATACACCGTATATCTGCTCATAGCTATCCTTCGCCCACATCCCTGCCTCGGCCCATGGCACCGCAAGGGAGATGAGTGAATATCCCAAGAAAAGTGCCGTCGATATAAATCCACACCGCACAAAGAGCCGCGCCATCTTTTTTCCGTATACCTCTCCGATGACATCGGTCGTCAAGAAGACGAATGGAAATGAAAAGACGGCGACGGATACGTGGAGACCGAGAATAAAGGGCATGATCTTGAGCCCGAGTGTGTTGGCCGCAAAAAGCGAGACGAGGTAGAGAGCAAGCGCAAGCGCGATCTTTTTGACGTCTCGTTCGGAGAGAGTTGGCATATGGAAAGCCGCATTGTACTCACTTTTCCCCATTGCGCAATCGCGAAAAGAGTAGGGCACAAAACAAAAAAAACCCTGTGCCGCGGGGGAGACTCGAACTCCCATGGGTTGCCCCACACGCTTCTGAAGCGTGCGTGTCTACCAATTTCACCACCGCGGCAACGTAGCTATTCTATTTGATGTCCGCAGGAACCACCAGCGACGCCGGGTCTTTCCCATCCCACCGGATTTCGCCGTGCACCATGAGGTTCGTGATTTTGGGTTGCCATTCGTGCTCAGCTTTGTTGACCGCTTTGGCGATCTCATCCGTCGACATTCCTTTTTCAATCGGCACGCGGCGCTCAAAAAATGCGGGGCCGCGATCCATTTCTTCTGTCACAAAGTGCATAGTGAATCCGGATTCCGCAATTTCTCCAGCATCAAACGCGGATTTCACTGCCTCATGTATGTGATGCCCATACATTCCTTTTCCACCGAAACGCCCGCCGAGCTGCGAGAGAAGCGCCGGATGGATGTTGATCGTACGCGCAGGGTCGAGCCCCTTCACGAGTTTGAACCATCCTGAGAGAGCGGTCCACTCTGCGCCAGCATCCTCAACAACCTTTCGATAATCTGATCCCGGTGATCCCCCTTCGCCAAGGCTTCGGAGGGACGAAGGAAAAAATACAAACGGGATACCGAGCCGATCCGCGCGCTCCCGCACGCCGCCGCACTCGTGATTGGAAACCACGGCGACGATATCAGCATCGAGCTCCCTGCGCTTCGTAGCCGCGACTAGATTCTCAAAACCACTCCCGCCGCCTGTCGGAGTACCCGACGCAAAGACAATTACCCTTGGCTTACCCATTCCATTACCGTCGCATGATCCTGCGTTGTCCGCAACCACGACACTATCTTTGCCCTATAGGACAAAGATAGTGTCGTGGGCAGAGGTCGTGGTTACAGTGAGGTGAGCGTGATATATTGCCCGCATGAAAAAGGCCTCTCCCCTCTCTCTTGGCACCCCTCTCAAGCCTGGCGCGACCAAGATCCTCCTCCTGGGGAGCGGTGAGTTGGGCAAAGAAGTAGCTATCGAGGCGATGCGACTCGGGGTCGAGGTGGTCGCTTGTGATCGCTACGAGAATGCACCGGCCATGCAGGTGGCACACCGGAGCTACGTATTCAACATGCTCGATGGGGCGAAGATTCGAGAAATTGTCGAAAAAGAGAAGCCGACCTACATTGTCCCCGAGATTGAAGCTATAGCGACCTTCACACTCGTCGAACTTGAGAACGAGGGATGGAATGTGATCCCGCGCGCGACCGCCGCGAAGCTCACGATGGACAGGCAAGGCATTCGCGAGCTCGCATCGGAGAAACTCAAGCTCCCCACCTCACCCTACCGCTTTGCAGGCAGTCTCGAAGACATGACCGACGCCGCAGAAGAAATAGGTTTTCCCTGCTTTATCAAACCCACTATGTCTTCTTCGGGCCACGGACAAAGCATGGTGCGCAAACCAGCAGATTTACCGAAAGCGTGGAACTATGCGATGGAAGCCGCGCGCGGCAAGACGGGCAAAGTGATCGTAGAGGGAAAAATAGATTTTGATTATGAAATTACCTTGCTCACTGTGCGGCATGCAAGAGGTATATCTTTCTGCGCACCTATTGGTCACGTGCAGATCGATGGCGACTATCGCGAAAGTTGGCAGCCGCATGCAATGACTAAAACTGCACTCAAAAAATCTCAGGATATCGCGCGCAAGATTGTAAACGAGCTTTGCGGAAAGACGGGGCGCGGCATCTTCGGCGTCGAACTTTTTGTGAAGGGCAATAGCGTGTGGTTCTCCGAAGTTTCCCCTCGCCCGCACGACACCGGCATGGTCACACTCGTATCGCAGACCATGAGCGAGATGGAGCTGCATGTGCGCGCCATTCTCGGCCTTCCAATCGGGGATATTACGTGCCGCCCTGGCGCATCGGTGCCCATACTCGCGGAGATTAAGACCGACAACCCTCAGTACACAGGCGTCGACAAAGCATTCAAAACTCCGGGCATCTGGATCCGTCTCTTCGGCAAACCCTCCTCCCCCGGCCACCGCCGCATGGGTGTGGCGCTTGCGATTGGGAAGGATGTGAAAGACGCTCGCAAGAAAGCGAAAGAAGCGGCGAAAAAAGTTCGCGTTGTCTAACTATTCAACCGCCTCCACGCTCGCGCCGAGGGCGGTGAGGCGTTCGGCGAGGTTGGCGTAGCCGCGGTTGATTGGGTAGACGTTGCGCAGCATTGATTCGCCTTCGGCGGCGAGCATGCCGATGAGGAGGAGCGTGGCGGGGCGCAGTGCTGGTGGAGCTTCTACATCAGCCGCATGGAGTTTGGTAGGGCCTTCTATCACCACACGATGCGGATCAAGCAACTCCATTTTGGCGCCAAGCTTTGTCATCTCCATGTAATGCAGGGCGCGGCCATCGTAGACCCAATCATGGATCATGGTCTTGCCGCGAGCCTGCGTCGCGACGGGGACGAAAAATGGGAGGTTGTCGATGTTGATGCCCGGATACGGGCGCGGTGCGATCTTGTCGGGTGCGCCCACGAGCTCCGATGGCAGGATGCGGACGTCGCAGAGCTTGGTGTGATTGTTCTTCGAGAGATAGCATTCCCCCATTTCGTACTGCAGACCCATTTGCGAGAGCGTGTAGAGCTCAAGCTCTAGAAAATCAACTGGGCAGCGCTTGATCAAAATGTCGGAATGCGTGGTCGCCGCGAGTGAGACAAAAAACATCGATTCGATAGGGTCTTCGCTCGGGAATCCCGTGATGTTGGCATTGATATCGGCGACGCCGTGTACGACGAGCGTCGACGTGCCTATTCCCTCAATCTTGACGCCGCATTGCTCGAGAAATACGCAGAGATCTTGCACCATGTAATTCGCGCTCGCAAATTTGATCGTCGTTGTACCAGGAATTTTTGCCGCAGCCATAAGCACGTTTTCCACTCCCGTGTCCGACGCCTCATACATGACGATCTCCGCCGCATGCTTGTCGTTACTTTCTACCTGATACAAGTGCGCTTCCTCGTTGCCCGCAATGTTGATGCCGAGTTTCGCGAGTGCATCGATATGCGAACCAAGGCTTCGCTTGCCGAGATTGCAGCCCGTGGGCGCAGGAAGCTCGAATGTCCCAAGGAGGTGCGCCAGCGGCGCAATGAAAAGCGCGATTGAGCGGGTCTTTTCTGCCGACGCGCGATTGAGCGCTGAGAGGTCAATTTTTTCCGGCGGTGTGATGCGCATGTCTGCATCGGCCTCCCATTCGATTTTTACTCCCATACTCTGCATCACCTCGATGAGCCTTTTGACCTCCTCAATACGAGGCATGCGTTTCAAAAATGTAACGCCACGATTGAGGAGCGAAGCAGCAAGAAGCGCCACCGCGGCGTTCTTAGAAATGTTGGTCGTTACTTCGCCCTTGAGCTCTTTGCCGCCGATGACCCGATAGTTCATGACCTGGGCATTATACGCGAGTGTCTGGGTGGGGGGAAACTATATGACTCCGGCTCGCGCTGAGTGGTCACAGATAATTCGGTTGCCGACGCAACCGAATTTCCGCGACCCCGGCTCGCACTGTGTGGTCAGGGATATTTCTTGCGTCAACACGCAAGAAATTCCACGACCCTGCCTCGGC
Source organism: uncultured Candidatus Saccharibacteria bacterium (assembly GCA_964437185.1). Taxonomy (GTDB): domain Bacteria; phylum Patescibacteriota; class Minisyncoccia; order Phycocordibacterales; family UBA2100; genus UBA10103. The sequence continues at coordinate 6,764 of CAYTFU010000021.1, forward strand.
GGTTTCGCGTACTCGCGAAACATGCCTCCGGCTCGCACGAGTAACGAAAAACGGCACGCAGGTGCCGTTTTTCTATCTCGTGCGCGCACTAGGGATCGAACCTAGGACCTCCCGAGTATCAGTCGGACGCTCTACCAGCTGAGCTATGCGCGCATTTCTCAAACAGG
>CAYTFU010000022.1:0-2591 GCA_964437185.1 uncultured Candidatus Saccharibacteria bacterium
CTCTTGTCGAACATGTCGGGGACGATTTTTTCTGGCGTTGGCTTTTTTACGAGCGCAGCAATGGCGCGCGCGGCTTTGAGCTTGGTCTCCGTAGTGATTTTGCTCACCTTGTGATCGAGTGCGCCGCGAAAGATACCGGGAAACGCGAGCGAGTTGTTGATCTGATTTGGGAAGTCGGATCGGCCGGTGCCCACCACCATCGCTCCCCCCTTCTTTGCTTCATCAGGCATAATTTCTGGAGTGGGATTTGCCATCGCAAACACAATAGCCTTGGGCGCCATGAGCCTTACGTCTTCGGTCTTCACAAGGTTGGGGCCGGAGACGCCGAGCAACACATCTGCACCCTTGAGCGCATCCTGAAGATTGCCTGTTATGCATTCGGTATTGAATGTGGCGAGCTCTTGCTTATGCGCTTCGGGACGAGTCGCTTCGAGTATCCCCTTGCTGTCGAGGACGACGATCTTCTTCGCACCAGCCGCATGAAGCAACTTTGCCGTCGCCGCACCGGCTGCACCCGCTCCCAAAATCACAATTCGCGCCGACTCGATTTTCTTACCCACCACCTTGAACGCATTGATGAGTGCTGCGAGGACGACGATCGCCGTACCGTGCTGATCATCGTGCATCACAGGAATATCGAGCGCCTCCACTATTCGTCGCTCGATTTCAAAACACTTCGGCGCATTGATGTCTTCAAGATTGATACCGCCAAAAGCTGGTGCGATTGCGAGAACAGTCTTGACGATGAAATCAATCTCCTCCTCGACGCTCAATTTCTGATGTTCTGCTTGCCCTTCCGAAGCTTTAGCGAAGGAGGGGGTATCAAGCACGAGTGGGATCGCATCGACTCCGGCAAATGATTTAAAGATAGCGCATTTCCCTTCCATCACCGGAAGCGCCCCGAGCGGCCCGATATTGCCAAGGCCCAATACTGCCGATCCATCAGAAATGACAGCCACCATACGTCCCTTGCCTGTATAGATTCGTGCGTCCTGAGGATTTTTCGCGACATGCATCGAGACTGCCGCGACGCCCGGCGTGTAGACGAGCGACAAGTCCGCCCTATTGCGCACCCGCATAGCAGGTTCAATGCGAATCTTCCCGCCCAACTTTTTGTGTAATGCTAAGGCCTTTTTTGAAACATCTATTTTTTTCATACCGTGCAGTATATAACGCCCTACCCATAAAAAGCGAACCTCCGGCAAACTTCTCCTGCTCAGCGCAGAAAAGGTTTACTCGGAGGCTTGTCGCCACGCCCGGCTCGGCCGTTACTCGGCCGTACCTTGATCAGCCCGCTGGGACTTCCTGTGGACAAGATGCCACATATCCGTGGCATACCCGGAGTCATCGAACACGTGATACGAACGCGAACCCCAGGTCGACCTGTCGCCGTCGATCATCCCAACCAGCGAGTATGCCCCGAGAACGGAATCGCCGGCCATTACGATCGATCCATCAAAGACGAGCGGCAGTACCTCACTCAAATCGGGGATCGGATTCGCATTCCCGAGGAGATAGAGACCATATCCCCACTCCACGTAGATCATCTCCTTCCCTTTCAAGAAGGCGCGTACGTCATTTTGTAGGAATATGCGTCCGTGCGGCAATTTGAGTTTCACCGCACTTAGCTTGCGCACCTCCCCCCATAGGGTGAACTGTGTGATTTCACGGACCGCAAGAATTTCGGGGTCCGATGGTTGTTGTATTGCGACTGGAAGCGGCATTTTTGGTCTCCTGTTTCTGAATTGTCGCCTGACCTCATGGTATTGTGAAGGAACGAGGCGGCTAACATATAACCATATTTTAAGCGTTATGTCCAGTGATTCGATAACCATCAAAAAACCTTTCGACTCCCACCTCCACCTCCGCCAGGGCTCAATGCTTCGGGCGGTGACACCGATAACAGCCGAGAAATTTTACTCGAGCATAGTGATGCCCAACACCGAACCGCCGATTGAAACGGTGGAACAAGCCGCGGAGTACAAGGAGGAAATCCGCGCTGCGGTGCCTGCAGGAATCGCATTTGAGCCGTTGATGACACTGTATCTCACCAAAAAACTCACGCCTGCTGAAGTAGAAAAAGGAGCGCCGGCCGATCCGCCAGCTGGCGGATGCAAAATTTATGGTGTGAAATCATATCCGTATGGTGCGACGACCAATTCGCAGTGGGGCTATCGCAACATTCTTGAGGCAGACGAAGTGTTGCGCACCATGGAGCGCGTCGGCATGCCACTCCTTCTGCACGGTGAAGTGCATCTCAATGATCGCGACGAAGAGGAAGATCCGTATGATGCTGAGAAACTCTTTATCGCCGACACCCTCCCTCGTCTTCTTGAGAAATATCCAAATCTGAAAGTGTCGCTCGAACACATGTCGAGCGCAGAAGCGATAGATTTTATGGAAAAAAACGGCAAAGCAGGAAAATTGGTGACGACAATCACTCCGCATCACCTTATGTACGATCGTCGTCATGCATTCTCCGGCGGGTATCGAGCGCTCATTCATTGCAAACCTCTCGTCAAAACCGCCTACGATCGTGAGCGCTTGCGCGAGATGGTAAAGAAAGGATTGCCTTTCGTCTCCGCTGGTAC
>CAYTFU010000023.1:0-2383 GCA_964437185.1 uncultured Candidatus Saccharibacteria bacterium
CCTGAATAGGTGAGAGAACCCCCCGTGCAGTTTTGTTTGCACTTAGGTTTGAGTGTTTTAAGGAAGTTACTCACTTCCGCATCGCACACAAGCACATTGAATTTCCTGTCGAAGCCAGTCACCCCCCAAGAACAGAGATTAGTTTTTAGAAAATAGTTTTTAGGAAATGCGAAATGCAATCCACGCTCTTAGCGAATGATTGGCCACAAGTTATCGATTTTTCAAAGTGCGTTCAATGCTCCTTTTGGTGTCGCGTTCGCGGATTGTGCTGCGCTTGTCCTCCTTCTTTTTACCACGCGCAATCGCGATCAGAAGCTTCAGTTTTCGCCCCTTATTATACACCTTAATCGGCACAATTGTCAATCCTTTTTGCCCCTCAGCGGAGGCTACGTGAGCGATTTCTTTCTTTGAGAGGAGCAATCGACGCGTCCGCTCAGCGTCGTACGCCTTTGGGGCGTTGGCGATCTGCCAGGCGGGAATCGTCGCGCCCACAAGGTAGGCTTCGCCTCCTCGCGCAACCACACGAGCACCTTTGAGAGAGCCGTGTCCCGCGCGCAGTGACTTCACTTCAAAGCCCAACAACTCCAAACCCGCCTCGATCTCTTCGAGGATGGTGTAGTCGAAGCCGACTTTTTTATTTGCGAGCGCCATGAGGGACACTATATCGTGTATTCCCCAGAAGCTAAACGCTAGCACCCATAAGCTTATTCTGTATAATGCGCGGACCTTATATGCCATACCAAGAAAAGAGCAAACAGCCGAAAAAGGGAAGTGAGGGCAAGCCACCCGCCGCGGGAGCGCCTTCTATCTGGGTGCAGCTTGCGGCCGCTTTTGCTGTGTTTCTTATTCTCTCCGCCGGGTACTCGTATGCGCGGCAGTACTTTGAAGAGACTCCCGAGGAGGTGCCGCTCTCTCAGATTGCTGCGGATATCGAGGCTGGCACCATAGTTTCGATTGAGGTCGCAGGTGATTCTATCAGCGCTGTTTACACCGACGAGACGAAAAAGAAGTCTCGCAAGGAGCGCGAAAGTTCGCTCGTACAGACGCTCTCGGATTACAGCCTTACTCCCGAGAAGCTAGCCGCTGTGAAAATTGAGATTAAGGACGAGGGCGGTCTTCGCTTTTGGGCGCTCACACTTTTGCCGATTTTGGTGCCCATCGTATTTCTCTTCGGCGTGATCTGGTACCTCTCGCGCCAAATGCGTGGCGCGGGCATGCAGGCGCTTACCTTCGGGCGCTCGATGGCGCGACTCATCAATCCTGAAGATGAAGTGCAGAAAGTGACCTTCGCCGATGTCGCGGGTGCCAAGGAAGCAAAGCAAGAGCTTTCCGAAATCGTAGATTTCCTCAAGAATCCAAAAAAGTTTATCCAGATCGGCGCGCGCATTCCAAAAGGGGTGATGCTCATGGGCGCGCCGGGTACGGGGAAGACGCTGCTCGCACGAGCCGTCGCGGGCGAGGCGGGTGTGCCGTTCTTCTCTATCTCTGGCTCAGAATTTGTAGAGATGTTTGTCGGAGTAGGCGCTTCGCGCGTGCGCGATCTTTTCCAGACCGCGAAGAAAGCCTCGCCCTCGATCATATTTGTGGATGAAATCGACGCCGTGGGCCGAGTACGAGGCACGGGCGTGGGTGGGGGCAACGATGAACGCGAGCAGACGCTCAATCAGATACTCGTCGAGATGGATGGCTTCGAGCCGAATGAAAAAGTGATTGTGATGGCGGCGTCCAACAGACCCGACGTGTTGGACCCCGCACTCTTGCGACCAGGCCGATTCGATCGTCGCGTGACGATCGATTTACCGGATCGAAAGGATAGGGAGGAGATTTTGCGAGTCCACGCTCGCTCGAAGCCGCTCGGTGCTGATGTAAAGCTTCCCGTTATTGCGGAGCGCACGCCCGGATTTTCAGGTGCCGATCTCTCAAGCCTCATGAACGAAGGGGCTATCCTCGCCGCGCGCGAAGATCGTACCGAAATCACGCAGTACGACCTCATTCGCTCCATTGAGAAGGTCATGCTTGGGCCCGAACGCAAGAGCCATGTGCTCAATAAGAAAGAGAAGGAGATAACGGCGTATCACGAAGGCGGCCACGCACTCATCGCTTCAGTACTTCCGTACGCTGATCCCGTGCACAAGATTTCAATCATCTCGCGCGGTCGCGCTGCCGGCTACACGCTCAAGCTTCCGCTCGAAGATCGCAAGATGCAGTCGCGAAAAGAGTTTTTCGACGACATCTCCGTCGCGCTCGGAGGTTACATCGCCGAGCGAATGGTCTTCGGCGACGTGACGACGGGCGCTTCCAATGATCTGCAGGTCCTTACAGCGCTCGCGCGCGATATGGTGACGCGCTACGGCATGTCGGACAAAGTGGGGCCGATGGCCTT